>DATCMU010000048.1:0-40138 GCA_036563245.1 Devosiaceae bacterium
CCGATGCTGGATGGAAAACGCGCCAGGGCTTCGGGCGGTCGTCGTGATAGCCTCGGCTTAGAGGGTTCAGCGGGACGACAAGCCCGATTGGAGAAGGGCCCGCCGCAGAGCGCGACTTCTGGAATTCATTGATTTCATTGAAGAAAGAGTGGCGCGCCCGAAGAGATTCGAACTCCTGACCCCCAGATTCGTAGTCTCAAGAAATGACTCTTCCCCTGCCCTTTGTTGTTGCCGGACGTATGACTAACCTATTGAATTCACGTTATTCTGCCATTACCTTGTTTCGTGACGTTGCACCAAGTTGCCAGTTTCGGTGGCGACCCGATGGCGACCCGAGACAGGAAAGGCTTTCGGCATGGAACCGGTCAAGCTCACCAAGCGGGTGGTGGACGCAAGCGAACCGCAGGCGCAACGCTTTACGGTTTTTGACAGTGTGATCCCCGGCTTCGGGTTGCGGGTCTATCCCTCGGGGGCCAAGTCCTGGATATTCGAATATCGCCCCGGTGAAGGCGGACGGCAGGTTGCCAAGAAGCGGATCACGATCGGCAAGGCGTCGGACTTCACGCCGGAACAGGCGCGAAAGGTGGCCGACAAGCTTCGCGCCAGCGTGAAGACCGGACAGGACCCGCAGGGTGACAAGACGGCGCAGCGAAAAGCGCTGACGGTTGCCGAACTGGCCGACGCCTTTCTGCGTGATCATGTCGGCGCCAAGCGCAAAACAAGCACCAAGGCGCACTATGCGGACGTGCTCAACCGGCTCGTTGTGCCCAGGATCGGCAAGATGAAAGCCAAGGACGTGACCCGGGCCGATCTGGCGCGGTTGCATCTTGGGAACAAGGGCACACCCTTTCAGGCCAATCGCATCCTGGCCATTGTCGGCTCGATGTACGGATTTGGCGGCAAGCATGGGCTTGTGCCGGAGGACATGAACCCGGCACGTGGCATCGAACGCTTCAAGGAAGAAGGGCGCGAGCGCTATCTGTCGGTCGAAGAACTGGAGCGGCTGGGCGCGGCGATCCGGCAGGCCGAGACGACAGGCATTGCGTGGAAGATCGACCCGCGCAAGAAGACCAAGCACCTCAGAAAGGACAACCGGGCAACCGTGATCGGCGAACACGCGGCGGCGGCCCTGCGCCTGCTGATCTTCACTGGCGCGCGGCTTGGCGAAATCCTCACCCTGAAATGGGAGCACGTGGACTTCGACCGGGGTCTTCTGCGCCTGCCAGATTCCAAGACCGGCCAGAAGGTGATTGTGCTCAATGCGCCTGCCCTGTCGGTCCTGTCCAACCTCACACGGATCGGCACCTACGTGATCGCCGGCGAGAACGCCGGAACGCCGGACGAAAAGCCGCGATCCGATCTCAAGCGGCCTTGGGCGATGGTGAGACGGCAAGCCAATCTCGAAGGCCTGCGCATCCACGATCTGCGCCACAACTTCGCGGCCTTCGGCGCCGGCGGCGGCATGGGCCTACCGATCATCGGCAAACTGCTGGGCCACTCACAGCCACAAACCACCGCACGCTACGCCCATCTCGACAACGACCCGCTGCGCCGCGCCTCAAACACCATCGGTGCAACCTTGGCAAAGGCGATGGGGGAAGGCAGGCAAGGCGACAACATTGTGGATCTGCGGAAACGCGGCAGTGAATAAACGCACTTGGCACTCGTCCACCGGGCAATCTCTGAGAGCATCGTCCGCGGTGCAATGTTCTTGGTCTTGTTTGCAGTGCAGGTCTTGAGTGGGCGCTTGCCATATCCGACAGGTGAAATCCCAAAAGATCAAGTGAAGCATCACCACTGCGTCAATGGGGGCAACCTGTGCGGATACGTTGTGCGTCGGATCGAACGGATGCCGCGGCAAACCCGGCGCGGTACAGTCAATGCTCCCTCCATTCCTTGGCTAACTATTTTGGGGAAGCTTCGTATCATACCGTGCACTAAGCCGCACCAATAATGGCATCGGCTGCCGCCGAGAGTGCCTCAGCTGTCATTTGTTCAATACTCAGTTTCGCCGCAGCCACCATTCCCGGCCCGTCCGCGCCGACCAAGGCGTCGTATGACGCACTGAGGACCTGCGGATCGAGGGTCTCTGCCGAGAATACAAATGGCCAACCTATCTTCTTCAATACAGCGGTGACCTTGCCTGTCCCCGGGATCTGGTCAACGGCAACCACTGGGCGGCAGCTCGACAGCCCGATCAAGGCCCCATGCATCCGGGTCGTGAGGACAATATCGGCTGCGGCAAAAGCTTGCCCGATGTCGGCCGGACGATTTGTGGGGATCAGCTTGGTGTCAACCTGCAGCGGCGTCAGAGCCTTCTCGACAGCCAGTTGGCGAAGCGCCTTCTCAGCTGCCCGCCAAAGTCCGTGGCGTCCTAGGCCATACTCGGTCTGTTTGCCCCGAAAGCTCATTCCGGCGAAAATCGGTGGACGTGTTGGTGTTCGCTGTGGATCCGCCCTGAAGCAAGTTGCACCAAGATCGAAGGTTGCCGAAGGCGAGCCATCGCGCGCGATGATTGTCTCAAAACGTTCGCTCATGGCGTGCTGACTGTCGAGAACGCTGACGCCCACCGCAATTTTTCGCGCTTTCCTATGGACCGCCAGGAAGTCGCGAAGGGCACGATGATCGGTGAGCGGCCCGCACACGAACACTATGGTTTCTATGGGCCCCCTAAGCGTGAAAATATCTGCGGTATTGAAGTGATGCGGCAAGTTCAATTCAGGGTGCGACAGAATCGCATGCTCATGGCCTCTGGCCATCAGTACGCGTGAGAGATTCTCGACGGCCCACAAATCGCCAAGCGTTGGGCCGCCGCTATGGCCATAGGTTCCCCACCATATGAGAACGGTCGGCGGCGTGGGAACGGCTCGTCGTGTACCGTGCCGCCGGCGAAGGGAGATGAACGGAGTGGGTATTATTGCCAATTCAACACGCCTCGCCGCAATAACTGAGCCACCTGGAACCCGGCAACGTGGCGGCTACCCCAGAGCACCCAGCGCGTTCACTTGCACGGCAAGTTTGCCTATGCCATGCCTTTGTGCTCAAGGCAATCGGGTCCTACTGGGGAATAGCAAGCATGCTACCGACGATAAACATGCTCTGGATCGGTGGCGCCCTCGGTTATTTGGAGCAGCTTTCCGCGACTTCGTTTCTTGCAGCGGGTCATCGTGTAATGCTTCATGCATACGGCCCAGTTGCAAATGTCCCGGTCGGTGTGGAGTTGGCTGACGCCGGCGAACTCATGCCGACCGCGGCGATGCATAAGCTTCGCCATCAGGCGACGAGTTCTCATGCGCTGGCTTCTGACTTTTTTCGCTTCCGGCTGCAGCGGGAAGGCAAGGGAATTTGGGCCGATATCGATGTGATCTGCCTGAGCCCGATCGAAATAGATGCGCCTGTCATTCTCGGCTGGGAGAGCGAGCATTACGTAAACGGGGCGGTGATGTATCTGGAGAGGAACAGCGAGGTTCTGTCCGACGCAATCGCTGCATTTCGGCCCAACAGCGTCCCGGACTGGGTTCCGCCCATCCAAGCCATGCGATTCCAGGTGAAAAAGGCGTTTGGGAGGCCTTTCGGCCCAGCCGATCTGCCAAGAGGCACTTTTGGTCCGAAGGCGTTGACGGCTTTGTTGCGAAGGCACAGGCTCACGATGTTCGCGCAGCCAACAGAAGTATTCTATCCGTTACACCCTAGGCATGCTCGGGTTGTATTCGAGCCCGAAACCACGATGGCGGCCTTCCTGACCGAAAATACCAAAACAGTCCATTTGTGGAATGAGAAACTTGGCGAGTTGAAGTCCAGACGACCGCCTTCAACCTCTGCGCTTGGTCGGCTTCTGAAGAATTTTGGCATCTGAAAGGGGCTCGCCGTATAGACCACCAGCGAGCAGATGGAACTTGAATCGACGGCGCTCTAGGCGTGCGTCCGCCCTCGTATCCTTTCATACACAACCGAAATCGGCGGCGGACCCGAGGTGATCGGGCGGGCCATATTCAAATACACGGGGTGCCCATTCTTCTGCCGGTAGAGCTTGGTGATCGTCTCACCGACGAGATTCACGAAATAGCGTCCATGCCCTGTCTTTTGTCGTACGGTTACGCCATGCAGTGAATCGATCGTATTGATGAACAAAACGAGGCAGTTGCGCGAGTATTTGATGGTCTTGACGACTTCAATGTCAGTCTCGTTCTTGACGTATGCGCCGTTGAAGCGCGCGGACTTGGCTTCATTTGTATCGAAATGCGGCAAGAACCGGCAAATCTGCAAATCACCACCTTCAGAATCATCATTCTCGCGGCGCATGTAGAACAGCCCAGAAAAGAGCTTGCTCCCATTGTCAATATGGGTCCTGCGTACCGATGTCGGCGTGTGAACAGGCGTATTGCCGCTGATCATCGCGTCCATGAGAATGTCGTTCTTGCGGAAATTGTCGACAAAGCGGGTGCCGACCCGCAGACTGTCCATGTAGGCTTGGCTAGGAAAATGCTGGGGATAGCGGGCATGGATGGAGTCAAAGAAAAGACCCACCACGTCGCGGAAGAAGGCATCCGAGGCGTGGTATCTTATGAATTCCTTCCAGAGCGGCGCAGCGCCGCTCGATTTTGCCACCTGCGCGGCTCCAAAATCCCAGCGCGAGTTGTTGCGACTTTCGTCGACCCCGAGTGCGCTTGGTTCGGGTAGCTTCTCTGCAAGTTCACGATACAGGGCCTCGGGGAGTACATCGGAAACCACCACGTGGGGAAACGGCTCGGTCTCGATGTCCTGCTGACGGACATTCTGAAGCAAGGAGAGTGTTTGGGTCATTCATTCACGCTTTGATAGATCGGGCTACTCAAACACTATTGCACCAAGCCGCTAGCCGCAAAATGCTTTTCGAGAGGGTAGATGCGAATGACCGGTTCGCCACGCGTCCACGATTGAACGATGCGTCGTTCGACGTCCCAGTTGTGCCAAGTCTTGCTCATTTCCCGCACATGCTGCGCATTATCGTGGTAGCTCGTGCGCGAGGCCTTCCAGTCGAAGCCGAACAAGGAAATGGCGGAAGGCTCGAATGCCATCTTCAAGGCGTAAAGAATGATCAGTCCCGACGATGGGCGTCCCTGTCCTAGCTGCCCCTTGAGTTCCCTCCAGGTGTCAAACGGCACCCAAGCCATTTCCATTCGCTTTCTGACGAGGTCTGCGGCCATCAATTCTCGAATTGGCGAGAGCCAAATCAGCTTCGGAGTACCGAAACCTTCTTGGACTTCTTTCCAAGACATTGGACAAGATATTCCAACCATGTCCGTGCGTTGTCCCTGGCTCTTAGGCTGGAATACGACTCCGCGGTTGAGGCGCACGACCACGTCGTGGCCATCTATCACTGAACCATCCTGAAAATCGAACAGCGACTGCGCATTGCCCACCACCGCGATGCGTCTGCCGCTAAGATCCCGCGCCAGATCTTCTATCCGTCGATGCGCCTCCGAGTCGTCGTAAAGCTCAGGGTACCGATAACGCCAAACGATGGTTCTGAACAATCTTCGGGGTCGCACGTGATCTGCCCTTCGTCGCTTCTGGTTATTGTCGGACACTAGTCTGCCGCATTTGGGGCCTTGGTGAAGTGCAGAGCCTTCCAAATGAACATGGTGACAGCAAGCATGGCATTGACATTCGAAATATCATGCCCCGCAGGACCAGTGCAACGGGCCACCCCTTGTTGACGGCAGTCGGCGCTTGTCGGTTGCTGTCGTGCGGCCGGGAGCCGGTTCGGTTGTGGTGAGAGCCTGCGACTTCCGGAGTTCAACACTCCCGCGGACGTAAATCTCTACCTTCGGCCGCTCCACGGATCGTCATTCTTATAGAAGGCATACGCTTGGCTCTTGATACAGTTGGCCCCGGCACACCGCCCTAACAATACTGTGATAACCGTCTATCGGCGGTGATCAGGTCCTCGCTGGGCAGCCCGCTCCTCAAGCACTTGATCTGGTCGCGACGCAGGCGCGCTTTGTCGATAAACGGTGACAAAAGCCAGACTTGTGTCTGTTTGGCGCCGAGCCGCGCAGCGACTTCCTCCACAGTCACAATCTCGCTACCTCGAAAACGCTCGCGCTGCTTGTGATATCGGCTCTCGGGGTTGTCGCTCAGTTCGTAGTTGTCGAACCCATTGCCCTTTTTGAGGTACTTGAGGTGCCAATACAAGAAACCAACGAATTCCCGGCGCAGTCCATCGTGACGGAAGGTTTCGAAGCGCCGATCATGGCCGAATACTGTTTTCTCGCTCACTGGAAAGAACCCGATGTCGCCGTTGCCCGATATTGGGTTTGACGCGGTCACCCCCAGTGTGCCTTCGGCTCGTCGTGCTAGGTTGAGGCCGGAGAAACAATGCATAACCCGATGCAGTCGGTCCTCACGCACCCTCTTGATCGCATCTGCCAGCCCCTCCTCAATTCCGAGGTGATCATCGTCCAGTTTGGTCGCGAACTGATAGCGCGTAAGTGCGAGCGCGACATTGTAGTAGTTGACTAGGCTTTGCGGTGCATTCTTCGGCGTCTGCGCATGCCCAACGCTGCCCGGCGGGAAGACACGATCAGTGTAATGGACAACCCTGAGCTTCTCGCCATGACGCTGCTTCAGGCGCATGAGTATGGCTGGTGAGGTATCCGTGCACTGATTGTGTACGGCCACGATTTCGTCAAAGTACTCGATGTGACTTTCGATTGTAGTTTCTAGGAAATCAGCGCCGTTGCGAATGCGCATGAACGCGCTGATGCCGGGTTTTCGGTCGTCAACCGACAAATCGGACAGAGAGAAGCTATGTCCTGAAATCACATCTTGGCCGTCTGTAGATTTCGGAGTGATCATGTTTCGGCTCGCCAGGAATTTCGCTCGCTTGGAAGGATCATTGCCAGTTGGCCTTGGATGCCCGTCTTGCTCTGAAATCGACGGCGCTCGGGCATGTCGCTCTCCGTCATAGCCGGACCGTTGGCGGTGCGGCAAGCGCCATTGTTGTCAGATGCGGGCTCACTTGTCTCTTAGCGCTCAAGTCACGCTCCGGCGGAAGAACGGAATGCTCAGGAGCGAATTGACGACGAATTGCGGACCCTGCAAGTCCTTATGTCAGGGCACTTGCGGCCTCATTTGAGGATAGCGCTTGACGAAAAACGCGCGACCCCGAATGCTTCGATGTTGTTGCGAATCTACCTCCACTGAAAACGTCTACTGCATTGGACTGGAATCCGTACTCAGAACAAGATTGGCCGCGCGATACGAAAGAATTCGTATTTCTTGCTCGCGCCTTCCACAGGGTTGGCACAAAGATTTTCGCGGGCGGTTGGTCCGGTGCCGAGCCGTACACGGAATATGCGATCCGGTTGCCAAAGGATCAGGCTGCGGCGAACGCTGCGGAAATGGAAGAGGCGAGAGAAATACTGTTCTGGCATCTCGAGCACGAACAATACGAGCCACCCTATTCCACCGAACTCTGGGAGAAAGCGTGCGCCTTCAACGAAAAGGACAACCAAGAGAGACATGCTGCGATCAAACGGATGAGGCGCGCGAGAACGACTATGGCGACCGCTTTCGCGGACGGCGAGCTTTCCTGCCACCTTCGACCGATCTTGGGCGGCAAAATCAGCGCGCAACTCGATCCTGACCTTTGGAATACCGAAGAAATCGACGCGCGATTCGAGACGTGCCAGATGAGCGATCAGCCGTTCGATTTCTACGCAAGCTATGATCGGCAGTGGATATTCGTTGGGCGAGAGTCGTTGGATCGGTACTGCGGCGGCCTGGGTACAACGCCTGTACAACCCGAGATTTCACAGCATCTGTCACCGTACCTGAAGCTGATGATCACAGTGTCCGGAGCGCTGCAAGTATCCCCGGAGAACCAACCCAAGCTTGAAGAGGTTTTGGCAAAGCTGAGGGAGTTATGGCCGGACAACTTGACGATGAGCGACCGTATGCTCAATGCAATGGCCACCGCCATTCGCGAACCGGAGATGCAGCTTGGCAGGGCGCGAAAAACGCCCGCCAAATAGCGCCCTCGGGTTGAATCCATATTTGTCTGATATTGCAGTAATTTAGAAATGGGTTGAGCCCATCGACTGCGGCATGAGTTCGCCATGCCTTGAAGCCATTCGCTGATCGTCCGCAGAACCACCTTTGACTATTTGCCATGTGTCGCCGGGACATTCCGGCTCTTGCACAAGGCAAACTCATGACTTCTGACGTTTCCACTTCCCAACGCCCCAAGCTGCGGACCCGCGAGGCCGCTTCATATACGGGGCTTGCCAAATCGACCCTTGAGAAGCTGCGCGTGACGGGCGGGGGCTGCCCCTACATCCGCATAGGGCGCGTGGTGCTTTACGATCCCGATGATCTGGACCGGTGGCTGGCATCGCACCGGCGCATGTCAACGTCTGACATTGGCGAATAGTGCCCCGGCGACTGTCGGGCCATCGCAAAACAGACCGACAGCGCCGAGGCGACCATTTCCCCTGAACGGATCAAAGGTAACGGTTCATGGATGTTCTATCACTGTGCGCGCTTGCGCTCAATTTCCAGATTGGAGCGTTGTAAGATGACGCGCTCCAGAAGACCGAACTGGCGGCGGATCAAACGCCACCGCAACTATGAAGTCGGAGAAGCCGCGCGGACCCTTGGCGTGTGCCAGGGCACCGTAAGGCGGTGGATCAAGTCCGGACTGCCGGCCCTAACCGACAAGAAGCCCACGCTGATCCTTGGCGAAGATCTGATCGCCTTCCACCAAGCCAAGGCCTCAAAGCGGCAAACGTGCCGGCTGGACGAATGCTATTGCGTCAAGTGCCGAACGCCGCGCGTGCCGGCTGGGCATATTGCCGAGTACGTGCCGATTTCGGCCCATAGCGGCAACCTCAAGGCGATCTGTCCCGTGTGCGAAGGGATCATGCACACCGCCAAGGCAAAGGCCTCCATTGCCGCCCTGGAGCGGATTCTGGCGGTTTCATTTCCGCAGGGCGATCCACGCCTAATGGATAGCGGCAACCCCTCCCCAAATGATCACAAGACCCTGGAGCACTTTGACAATGGCTAGGCATCATCCCGCAAACGAGCGGATCAAGCGCGAGTATTTCACTTTCCTGAGAGAAGCGAACCGCATGGCGGAATCGTCGGTGGACCAGATCGCGGCGGCAATTGCGTTGTTCGAAAAGAGCACTGGCCACCGCGATTTCAAGAAGTTCCACGTCAATCAGGCGCAGAAGTTCAAGCGCCAGTTGCGCGAGCAGATCAATCCCGAAACCGGAAAGCCGCTGGCGGTGGCGACGATCCATTCGCGGCTGATGGCGCTCAAGGCTTTCGTCAAATGGCTGGCCGACAAACCCGGCTACAAATCCCGTATCGCCTATTCCGATGCCGAATACTTCAACGACAGCGCGAATGACGAGCGGGTGGCCAAGGCGGTGCGGCAGAAACCGGCGCCGACTCTTGAGCAAATCCGCCTAGCGCTGGACGCCATGCCAGCCGGCACAATCCTAGAACGGCGAGACCGGGCGGTGGTCGCCTTCATCATCCTGAGCGCTGCACGAGACGATGCTGCCGCGTCAATGTCCTTACGCAATATCGACCTCGAAAGGCGGACAGTGGATCACGATGCCCGAACGGTGCGCACCAAGCGGCGCAAGAGCTTCGTTTCGACCTTCTTCCCGGTTGGCGACGACATTGAGAACATAGTGCGGCGGTGGATCAAAGAGTTGAAAGATGACCAGCATTTCGGGCCAGACGATCCGCTGTTCCCGGCAACGGAATTGGGTTTCGATGCCAACAAGCACTTCGCGCCAATCGGACTGACGCGCCGGCACTGGAGCAGCGCGACAGCGATCCGCAAGATATTCCGAGAGGCGTTCGAACGCGCCGGCCTGCCCTACTTCAATCCGCACAGTTTCCGAAACACACTCACCGCCCTGGGCCAACAGCGATGCCAATCGCCGGAAGAGTACAAGGCCTGGAGCCAGAACATGGGCCACGAGGACGTGCTGACCACGTTCACCAGCTATGGCGCGGTGGCTGCTAGCCGGCAGGCGGAAATCATGGCGCGGCTGTGCCACGCAAAGGACGATGCCGAAGCGGGGCAAATCGATCAGGAGACCCGGCGCGTGTTGGAGAAGCTGTTGAAGCGCACGGGGTAGAAAGTATGCTACTTGGAGCTTGTCGAAATGCCGGCGTGCGTGTGAAATCTCGCCACTGATACGACACAAAGCAATGTTGCCGGTGTTTGAGGCTCGGTTTGGGTATGAATCTATTTAACGGCAAGACGCTTGCGCGCCACCTCAAGGTTGCGAGCATTCCGCCCCACCATCTCACCGAACTGGAGGCCTGGTCGCAGCTCATTGCGACCGGGCGAATCTATCGTCTCAAAGAGACGGCCCTCCATGGAGAATTTGCGTCCAAGATCGTAGAGGGGATTCTCGGATACAAAGGACCTTCGAGCGGTTCCGACTACACAGTGTCAACCGAGCAGGCGATACTTCAGGGAAGTGTCGATCTCGCCCTTGGCCGGTTCGGGGGCAAGACCCCTGAAATCCTCGCCCCGTTCGAGCTGAAGGGGGCCGACACCCGCGACCTGGACGCCATCATGCCGGGGCGGAACAAGACCCCCGTTCAACAGGCGTGGGAATACGCCATGAACGCGCGAGGCGTGAAATGGGTTCTTGTCTCGAACATGATCGAGTTGCGCCTCTATGGCTTTGGCGAAGGCACCACCGCCTATGAAGCCTTCCAACTCGACCGACTGACCGATCCGCACGAATACGCCCGGTTCATGCTTCTGCTGTCAGCCGATAGCCTGCTGTCGGGCCGCACCGTCGATCTGCTGAAGCAAAGCCGCGCCGAAGACCGCGACATTACCGACAGCCTCTATCAGGACTACAAGGCGCTGCGCCTGAAGCTGATCGGGGCCGTCCAGGCGGCAGCCCCCTCCATTGCCGCCCTGGATGCAATCGCCGTCGCACAGAAGATCCTCGACCGGGTGCTGTTCATCGCCTTTGCCGAAGATACCGGCCTTCTTCCCGGCAACACCCTGTCACAAGCCTTTGTTACCCGCGACCCCTACAACCCCCGCCCTGTCTGGGACAATTTCCGGGGCCTGTTCAACGCAATCGACAAGGGCAGTGATGCCCTGAAAATCCCCCGCTACAACGGGGGCCTGTTCCGCCAGGACGACACGATCAACGCCTTGGCCCTGCCCGATGACGTCTGCGAGGGGTTCAAGACCCTCGGCGAATATGACTTTGCGTCCGAAGTGTCTGTCACCGTTCTGGGCCATATTTTCGAACAGTCCATTGCTGACGTTGAACGCCTTCAAGCGCAGGCGCGGGGCGAAGAGGCCGAAGAAGAGCGGGCCACCGGCACCACCGGGCGGCGCAAGCGTGACGGGGTAGTCTACACCCCCGATTACATCGCCCGTTTCATCGTGGCCGAAACCCTGGGCGCGCACCTCGAAGAAGCCTTCACCGAAATCTTGCGCGCCCATGCCAAGGCCGGGGCTGATCTGTCCGACTATGCCGCCATCCCGTGGCGCAGAAAATCGGCCGAACTGGAAGCGTGGCAAGCCTACCGCGACCGGCTGAAGACCTTGCGCATTGTCGATCCCGCCTGCGGATCGGGCGTGTTCCTCATTATGGCCTTCGATTTTCTGAAGGCCGAACTGTCGCGCGTGAACGACAAGATTGCCGATCTGCAAGGCAAGGATCAGCACATCCAGGACCTTCTGGACCCCGATAGCGAAATCCTGACGAACAACCTGTTCGGGGTGGATGTGAACGTCGAAAGCATCGAACTCGCCAAACTGTCACTCTGGATCAAGACCGCCCGTCGCGGCAAGGTGCTGGACAGCCTGTCGGGCAACCTACGCGTAGGCGACAGCCTGATCGAAGACAGCAACTTTGCCTATCTCGATCACGCCTTCACTTGGGAATCCGCCTTCCCGCACGTCTTTGCCGAAGGCGGGTTCGATGTGGTTCTGGGCAACCCGCCCTATGTCCGTATGGAACTCCTGAAGGCGCTGAAGCCCTATCTGGAAAAGCGGTATGAGGTAGTTTCCGATAGGGCCGATCTATACTGCTACTTCTTTGAACGCGGGCTACGCCTGCTGAAACCGGGCGGGCGTCTGGGGTTCATTTCCTCGAACACATTCTTCAAGACCGGATCGGGCAAGCCCTTGCGCGACTACCTGCGGCGCGAAGCGACCATCGAAGGCGTTGTCGATTTTGGCGACCTGCAAATTTTCGAAGGCGTAACTACCTATCCAGTCATCCTGACCATGAAGCGCGGGCCAGCGTCCAAGGGGCACGATCTGCGTTTTTGGAAGGTGGACGAACTACCCGAAACCAACTTTCAGGCTACCTGGGAAGCCGCCGCAGAGCCCTATCCGCAAGCCGCCCTTAACGCAGGGTCATGGGAACTGGAAAACGCCGCCAAGCGCGCCCTGCGCGACAAGATCAGGGCGGGCAAGAAGACCTTGCAAGAGGTCTACGGTTCCCCGCTTTACGGCATCAAGACCGGGCTAAATGCTGCCTTTGTGATCGACAGCGCCACCAAGGAACGCCTCTGCGCCCAAGACCCCCGATCCGCCGAGTTGCTGAAACCCTTCCTCGAAGGCAAAGACCTGAAACGCTGGCGGACCGAACCGCGCGGCCTTTGGCTGATCTACATTCCCAAGAACCGGATCAAGATTGACGACTACCCGGCCATCCGGGATTGGCTGCTGCCCTTCAAAACTGCTCTGGAAGGCCGCGCCACAAGACAGGAATGGTTCGAGCTGCAGCAAGCGCAGGAAGCGTATGCACCGCACTTTGCAGCACCCAAGATCAGCTACCCCCATTTCAACGACACCCGGAACTTTTCGTTTGAGCCTTTGGGGGCGTTCTCGAACGACAAATCCTATCTAATCCCGGCTGAAGACATGGCGCTGCTGGGGCTTCTGAATAGCCGGGTGCTTTGGTACATGCTTTCATCGATGAGTCCGCCTGTTCGAGGCGGCTTTCATGAACTGCGGGTGCAGTATGTCGAAAAGCTGCCCATCCCGGCATGGGACGAAAGCGCACGCGCCAAGTTGGCCGCAGCAAGCGAAAACGCCAGCAAGGCGGCAAAGAAACGCCTGACCCTACAAACCGCCCTGATACGCAGGCTTCCCGATCTCTGCCCGCGTGGCCGTGATCCAAAGCTGACAACCCGGCTTCAGGAATGGTGGACCTTGCCCGACTTCGCCGCCTTCCGGGCCGAGGTGAAAAAGGCGTTCAAGACCGATATCCCCTTGGCCGAGCGTTCCGCTTGGGAAGACTGGATCACCCGCGACCGCGCCGAAATCGCCCGCCTGTCAGCCGAGATTGCCAAGGCCGAAGCCCAGATCGAGAGCATCGTCTACGCCCTGTTCGACCTGACCCCCGGCGAAATCGCGCTTCTTGAGTCGAGCATCTAGAGCGACGCACGCGCTCCATCATTCCGGCAAACATCTTGGGATGGAAGGCTTCCAGACTGACGGAAAGTTGGCCCCATTTTTGTTGTCCGTGGCGACCCGGTGGCGACCCGGAAAAAGTCCGACCAGCCCGCCGCAGAGCGCGACTTCTGGAATACATTGATTTCATTGAAGAAAGAGTGGCGCGCCCGAAGAGATTCGAACTCCTGACCCCCAGATTCGTAGTCTGGTGCTCTATCCAGCTGAGCTACGGGCGCGCAGGTTGCAGGGCATCGGCCCGGCGAACCGGGGGACACTTATACTGCCCCCGGCGGCAATGCAAGGGGGGTGGCGGCGGTGCCGAGCTACTTCGCCCCACGGGGCGGGCAAGCAGGGCACAGGATACTGTGGAAACGCGTTCCCTGCCCGCCTCGTTTCCAAAGAGAGAGCCCCCGCAAGGACCATCTGCCAGGCGATCCGTACCGAATGCCCCGGGCTCATCAGAGCCGGCTTCAACCGATGCGACTTCGCATCGGCAGGGCGATTTCGAAACGGGTGCCCACAGGCTGCTCGACAAAAGCCAGACGTCCGCCATGCGCCTCGACGAGTTCGCGGGCGATGGCGAGACCGAGGCCGGTGCCCCCTGCCCGCGCCGAACCCTCGAAGGCAACGAACAGGTTCTCCCTGGCGCGCGGCGGCAGGCCCGGCCCGTTGTCCGAGACCGAAATCACGCAGGCGTCATCCCTTTGCGCATAGTCCACGGTGATAGCGGGTTCGGCTATGGCGTCCCCGGCCTGTTCCATGGCCTCGCGGGCATTCTTGATCAGGTTGACGAACACGCGGGCGAACTGGTCGGGATCGGCGCGCAGGGTGATGGCGTCGGGCACAAGGTTGGTGAATACCACGCGTGGGTGCCCGGCCATGCCGGCCTCGAAGCCGGCCTCCTCGACCAGGGCGCGCAGATCGACGGGCTGGGGACGCGGCGGGGCCGCGCTCTGGCGTCCGTAGTCGAGCACGGACTGGGCAAAGCCGATCGCCTTGTCGAGGGTGTGCACCAGGCGCGGGGCAAGCCGCTGCACCTTGGGATCGTCCAGCGTCGCCACCTGGTCGGAAAGCAGTTGCGCCGACGTCAGCGTGTTGCGCAGGTCGTGGTTGATCTTGGCCACCGCCAGGCCGAGATCGGCGAGATGGCGGCGCTGGCGCAGCATGGTGAAAAGATCCGTTTCCATCATGGCCAGTTCGCGCTCGGCCACCCCGATCTCGTCGCGCCTTGATGTGGGCTCGATGACCAGGCTGGCGTTTTCGGGCGCCTGGCGGAAGGCCACCATGTTGGCGGTGATCCGCCTGATGGGCCGGATCAGCGAACGGTTGAGGAAGACGAAGATGACCAGCGCGGTCAGGGTGGCGATGATGATGGAGAGAATGAAGATATTGCGCGAATAGACCAGCATCTCGGCGCGCAGCGGCGCCTCGGGCATGAGCAGTTCGATCAGCGTGTCGCCGCCCGGCGCCGTGCCGACGATGCGCACGGTCCGGTCGCCGCCGAAAACGAGCGTCTCCAATGCGCCCCCGATCAGGGTCAAGGGATCGCGGGCCCGCATGTCGGCGGTCACCGCCGCCTTTGGCATGGGGGCGTCCTTGAGTTCGATCAGAAGGCTCTGTCCGGAGCGGCGATAGACCAGCGCTATGGCCCCGGCCGTGTTCAGCAGGCGGTCGGTCAGCCCCTCGGGCACCTTCATCACATCCGGCACGGCATCGAGCACGCGGGTGGCCACCGCGCCGACGCGCAGGCGGTCATCCAGCCAGTTGGCGCGGAAATTGGCAACCGAGGGCAGGTAAATGACCACCTCCACCGCCAGGATCACGACAATGATCGTGGCGATCAGCTTGACCGACAGGCCGGCGAAGGGGCCGGGTACGCGAGGTGGCTCGATCGTCATGTGGCTGGACTATAGGCGGAATTTCGCCAACGGCAACACGAAGCGCGAACCTAGGGCAACAAACGGTTGAGCGCGGCCACACGCCTCAGCCAGGGGTTCGACACCTGATCGCGGTAATATTCGATGCCGACCCGGCGGGCGATCTCGGACAGCGTCGGGTAAGGCGCGATGAAACCGGCAAGGTCGGCGGCGCGCAGCTTGCGGCTCACTGCCAGAGAGAACAGGGCAATCAGCTCGCCCGCCGACGGGCCGACAATGCCCGCGCCCAGGATGCGGCCGCGCCGGTCGGTGATCATCTTGACCAGCCCCTCGGCCTCGCGCTCGGCATGGGCCCTGTCGTTATCCGCAAATGACCAGCGCACCACCTTCATCCGGTCGCCAAGGCGCTCCCTAGCCGCCTTCTCGCTGAGCCCGACATGGGCAATTTCAGGGTCGGTATAGGTGGCCCATGGGATGATGTCGTGGTTGACCTTCACCGGAAGGCCGAAAACTGCATTCCGCACGACCAGGCCCGCATGATAGCCCGCCACATGGGTGAAATGCAGCCCGCCCGCAACGTCGCCGATGGCATAAACGCGCCGGTTCGAACTGCGCAGCCCCTCGTCGACGGCAATGCCGCGCCGGTCGTGACGGATGCCGGCGGCGTCGAGGTTCAGGCTCTCCAGGTTCGGCACCCGTCCGATGGCGACCAGAAGGTGTGACCCCTCGATCACCGTCTCGCCATCCGGTCCACGCGCGGTTACCGCAACCCCGCCGGGGGCATGGGCGACCCGTTCGACGCGTGTATTGGCAAGGATCGTGACCCCCTCGCGTTCGATATTGCGCAGCGCAATGGCGGTGAGTTCGGCGTCGTCCCGGGCCAATGGCTCCGCCATTTCGATGACGGTCACCCGCGCCCCGAGCCGCCGATGGGCCTGGGCAAGCTCCATGCCGATCGGCCCGCCGCCCGCGATCACCAGATGATCGGGGTTCGCAGACAGATCAAATATCGATTCGTTGGTGAGATAGGGCACCGTGTCGAGGCCGGGGATGGCGGGCACCGCCGGACGGGAACCGGTGGCGATCACGAAACGGCGCGCACTGATCGCGCGTCCGCCGGCAACCACGGTTCGCGCATCGGCAAAGCTCGCCTCGGCGCGAATGACCTCGACGCCCATGCGCTCGAACCGCTCCACCGAATCATTGGGCGCCAGAGAGGCGATCACGTCACGCACATGCTCGTGCACCATGGCGATATCGACAAGCGGGGCGCCAGCCGCGACACCGAACAGGGGCGCGCGACGGATCGCCTCGGCGTGCCGCGCCGCCGCTATGAGCGATTTGGACGGAATGCAGCCATAGTTGAGGCAGTCGCCCCCCATTTCGCCGCGCTCGACCAGCACCACCGACGCGCCGAAGGCGCGGGCGGCGGCGGCCACGGTCAGCCCTCCGGATCCGGCGCCGATGATGCAGAGATCGGGGCGCATGGGCTCGGGCATGGCGGGGCCCTTCATTGCCCATTCCCCCTGCGGCGCAGGTAGCGCAAGGCCAGCGGCAACAGGCTGACGACGCCAAGCAGGAGGAAAGCGATCAGGATCTGCGGCGTCAGAAGGTCCGAGGCACGCAGGGGATCGCCGCAGGGCGCCACGTTTGCCGCGCAGGCCGCCGCCCGATCCGAAACGATCGAGCGCAGCCCTTCGCCGGCAAAGGCAAAGGCCAGTCCGCCCGGGACAATGCCGACCAGCGTGGTCCAGAAGAAGATCGCAAAGGGCACGCCAAGGATCGCCGGCACCACGTTGAGCAGCGTGAAAGGCACGGCAGGTACCAGACGCAGGAACAGCAAATAACTCACCGCGTCCTCGCGGAAGCCTTCGGCGAGGCGGTTGAGCCAGTTTCCGGCCCGCGCCCGGAAGAAATCGGCCAGGGCATAGCGGGCGGCCAGAAACAGGAGGCTGGCGCCAATTGTTGCGCCGATCACCGAAAGCAGTGTGCCCACCGCCCAGCCGAACACCAGCCCCATTGCCACCGTGAACAGCCATGCCGCCGGAATCGAGATGGCCGTGGCCACGACGTAGATGGCAACGGCAACGCCGGCGGCGAGAACCGGCTGCCGTGCGACCGCGTCGGTCATCGCGCCGTATTGGCGGGCGATCTCGTCGAAACTGACCAGCCTGTCGAGGCCGGTGGCAAAATAGAGCGCGATCGCCGCGACAAGAATGGCCAGCGGCGCCAGGCGGCGCGCCAATCCGCGTGCGGTCCTTGCCGAGGGGTCCGGGTTGCCCTGAGCCATATGCGCTCCTGAAAAACTGCCTGTCTGGTTCATAGCAGACTACGTAGCGCGATTGCGCGACGATTGCTGCCGGTCTCACCCGCATGTGAGACGGCGTGATGGCGCGGCATCGGGGCGTGATGTGCGTGCTCCACGCGCGTTGACTTCCCAACTGCTTTTTTCTATAAGCCGCGCAACCTTGCTGCGGGCGATGGGGACCTGTGTTCGCTCCTCGCAGTGATTTCTTGCGCAACGACCGAATAGAGGAACCGCGCCCGGCGCGGTGACGACACATGAAGCGTACATATCAGCCGGGCAAACTGGTGCGTAAGCGCCGCCACGGATTCCGCTCTCGCATGGCGACCAAGAACGGCCGCAAGATATTGAACATGCGCCGGGCACGCGGCCGCAAGCGGCTGTCGGCCTGAGGCGGCTGGCGGCGTGCCGGCCGCAGCAGGAGTTGCAGCCGCCGTGCGCCGATTGACCAAACGGGGGCAGTTCCTCAGGGCCGCGCGAGGACGTCGCGCGTCCGGTCGTGCGTTCACCCTGCAGGCGGTGGAGACTGTTGCCCCTGATGCGGGGCTCGGGCTTACCGTCACGAAAAAAACCGGCAACGCCCCGGAACGCAGCCGCATCAAGCGCCGGCTTCGCGCAGCCGCTGCGGCTTGCGAAACCGCCTTCCATCCCCAACATGACTACGTGCTGATCGGCAGGCGCGAAGCGCTCACCGAGCCGTTCGAGCGCCTTGTCACCGGGATCGAGAAATCGATCGCCCGGGTTCATTCGCCCTTGCCTGATAGCCAGCGGACCACGAGACAATGAACGAAAACAACCGCAACATGATCATTGCCATCGCGCTCAGCCTCGTCGTGCTGTTCGGATGGCAATACTTCGTCGCCGGTCCGCAACTCGAGCGTGCGCAGCGCCAGGCCGAGATCGCCGCGCAGCAAAAGGCCGGGGACACCAGCCTCGCCACGCCCGCGGCCACCGGGACCGGCGAGCAGCCGGCCACAGGGCAGGCAGCGCCAGGAACCGCTCCGGCGACCACGGCGCCGGGCACCCAGACCTTCGCCGACAAGGCGGCCGCCCTGGCCGCCAGCCCGCGCGTGACAATCGATACGCCAGCGCTTGCAGGCTCGATCAACCTCAAGGGCGCGCGCCTCGACGATATCGAGCTCAAGGACTACCGCGAGACGGTCGATCCCAAGAGCCCGATCATCTCGCTGCTCTCACCGGCCGGTGCGCCGGATGCCTATTTCGTCGAGCAGGGCTGGGCACAATCGCCCGGCGGCGACGTGAAACTTCCCGATTCCAATACCGTGTGGTCGGTTGACGGAAATTCCACCCTCACCCCCGATGCTCCGGTTACCCTGAGCTGGAACAATGGCGAGGGACTGACGTTCAAGCGCACCATTTCGGTGGACAAGGACTATCTGTTCACCGTCGAGCAGAGCATCGAGAACGCTTCGTCCGCGCCGGTATCGGTTTTTCCCTATGCGCGCGTATCGCGCTACGGGACGCCCAAGGTAAGCAATTACTACCTCGTGCATGAGGGACCTTTGGGGCTGTTGGGCGACAACAACCTGGTCTCGCTGAAATATTCCGATCTGCAAAAGGAATCGCAGAAGGACGTCACCTCCACCCGGGGCGGCTGGATCGGGTTCACCGACAAATATTGGGCCGCAACCGTCATTCCGCAGCCCGACACCCCGATCAATGCGCGCTTCTCCTGGAGCAAGCCGGGCGCCACCGACGTCTACCTGACCAGCTATGTCGAGCAGAAGCCGGTCGTGGTTCAGCCTGGCGCGACGGGCACCGACACCAGCTATGTGTTCGCCGGCGCCAAGGTGGAATCGGTTCTCACCCATATCGCGGATACCTACCATTTCGACCGGTTCGATCTGCTGATCGACTGGGGCTGGTTCGCCTTCATCACGCACCCCATGTTCGTCGTCATCACGTTCCTGCATGGGCTTCTGGGCAATTTCGGCCTGGCCATCCTGGCGGTGACGCTGATCGTGAAGGGCATCTTCTTCCCGCTGGCCAACCGCTCCTACGCCTCGATGGCGGCGATGCGCCGCGTGCAGCCGGAAATGAAGGCGATCCAGGAGCGGTTCAAGGATGATCGTGCCCAGCAGCAGCAGGCGGTCATGGAGCTGTACAAGCGCGAGAAGATCAATCCGGTCTCCGGCTGCTGGCCGCTGCTGATCCAGATCCCGGTCTTCTATTCGCTCTACACGGTGCTGTTCGTCACCATCGAAATGCGGCACGCCCCGTTCTTTGGCTGGATCCAGGACCTGGCGGCGCCCGATCCCACCCACGTGTTCAACCTGTTCGGCCTTCTGCCCTACGATCCTTCGGCGGTGCCGGTGATCGGGCATTTCCTCGCCATCGGCGTGTGGCCGCTGATCATGGGCGTGACGATGTGGGTGCAGATGAAGCTCAATCCGCCGCCCACCGATCCCAGCCAGGCAATGATCTTTGGCCTGATGCCGGTCGTGTTCACCTTCATGCTTGCAGGCTTCCCGGCCGGGCTGGTGATCTACTGGGCGTGGAACAACACGCTTTCGGTGACCCAGCAGTACATCATCATGAAGCGGCACGGGGTCGAGGTGAACCTTCTGGGCAATATCGTCAATTCGTTCCGCCGCAAGCCGGCCGCCGACAAGTCGGGAAGCTGACGCGCGTTGGACGAGGACACACCAGAGGACGCAGGACTGGTGGAAGCCGGGCGGCTGTTGTTCGCCCGGCCCTGGCACTTCGTGAAGGGGTGCGTGCGCGTATCGGACCTGCCCTCTTCCGACCGGGTCGAGGTGGCCTTTGCCGGCCGCTCCAATGTCGGCAAATCCTCGCTGATCAACGCGCTGACCGGGCAATCCGGACTTGCGCGCACATCGAACACCCCGGGGCGTACCCAGGAACTCAATATCTTCGAGGCGGACCACGCCGATCTCCGGATCGTGGACATGCCCGGTTACGGCTATGCCAAGGCGCCAAAGCCCGCCGTGGCGGCCTGGAATCGCCTGATCCACTCTTATCTGACCGGCCGGCCCAACCTGAGGCGGGTCTATGTGCTGATCGACGGGCGGCACGGCCCCAAGGCAAACGACCTGTCGGTGATGAACGAACTCGACCGCGCCGCCGTCAGCTACCAGATCGTCCTGACCAAGTGCGACAAGCCTTCGCAGGCTGAACTGGCGACCGCCGTATCCGCAACGGTGAAGGCGACCGCGAAGCGCCCGGCGGCCCATCCCGAGATCATTGCGACCTCTTCGGAAAAGGGCGACGGGCTGGCCGATCTCAGAGCGGCCATCGCTTCATTTCTTGCCGAGTAGCCCGACGCGCGGAACGCGTCCGGCCTTCAACCCTCTTTGTCTGCCTTCGTCCTGAAGAAGCGCGCAAGCCCCTGGGCAATCCTGTGATTGTCGAGCGGCGCCTCGAACGAATTGTGCGCCGCTTCGACCTGTTCGTCGCGCAAGGGATTGTTGCGCCGTATCTCGACAAGGTCGCGGGAGAAGCCGACGTCGAATTCGGGATGGGGCTGCAGGCTGACCGCAGCGCCGTTGCGATAGACCAGGCCGGCATTGGGAGTGAATTCGGAGGAAAGGAAAACCTCGGCTTCCTCGGGCGGCGCCATGACCTGGTCCTGATGGCTGGCCGCTATTGCCAGTTCGTCGAAGTCCGCGGGCAGGAACTCTGGCCGCGCCGTAACGCGATATACGTGCCGACCGAGACCCCAGCCCTTTTCCGACTTGCGCACGTCGCCGCCGAGTGCGTCCGCCATGATCTGATGTCCGAAACAGACACCGAGCATCGGGGTGCGTGCGGCATAGGCGGCGCGGATGAAATCGCGCAACGGGTCCATCCAGTGGTGATCGTCGTAGACCCCGGCGGCCGAGCCGGTGATGACCGCGCCCTCAAGCGTTGCGGGATCGGGAAGTTTTTCGCCATCGAGGACGAAAATGGTCTCGAACACGAAGGGCTCGCCCGTCCTCTCGAACATCTCCTGGAAATGGCGCGGGTAGCGGCCATGCCTTTCGCGCAAGGCGGCCGGCGTTTCGCCAACCTGAAGGATCGTCAGTCTCGTGGTCATCCGGGGTTTTCCGTGCTGGTCCGAATGGCGACGGAGTACACCAGATCCAGGGTCGGCGACAACCGGCCGGCAATCCTCGTTCATGCACTCTCAGGATGGAAAACCAGCGCGAGCCCGTTCATGCAATAGCGCTTGCCCGTGGGCTTGGGGCCATCGTTGAAGACGTGGCCAAGATGGCCCCCACACCGGCGGCAATGGACCTCGGTGCGGGGCAGAATGAGTTTGTAGTCGGCCCTGGTGCCCACGGCGTCCGGAAGCGGCGCATAGAAACTGGGCCAGCCGGTGCCGCTTTCGAATTTCGTCTTCGAGGAAAACAGCGGCAGATCGCAGCCGGCACAGGCAAAGACTCCCGCGCGATGCTCTTCGAGCAGGGGCGAGGTGAACGCCTGTTCGGTCCCCTGCTGGCGCAACACCCGGTATTGCCCGGGCGTGAGTATTTTCTTCCATTCGGCGTCGGTATGCGTGACCTCGAAATTCTCGGCGGCGTCGGCCCGCGACAAAAGGCGCCCGCTCAATCCGAGCGCCCCTATCCCGGCCAGCGTTCCGGCTCCCGCGAGCAGTCCACGGCGTTTCATTGTCGTTCTCCCTTTCTGACCCCTTGCGGGGCGAACCCCGCGCCGGCCCTGGAGGAAAGGCCGATGCGCGGAGTCCTATCGTGCGGCGGGCGGGGGGCGCAATCGCGCCGCACGGTGTTGTGAGCAATCGTGCGATGCCCCTACATCTTCGGCAGCAGCACCGAATCCACCACGTGGATGACGCCGTTGGACTGCTTGACGTCGGCGATCGTGACGTGGGCGGTTCCACCGGCCTCGTCGGTCACCGCAAGGGTGTCGCCGTCCATCTTCAGGTCAAGCTTGCAGCCGCCAACGGTGGTCACCTCGTGCATGCCGCCGTCGGCCTCGATCATCTTCATGGCGTCGGACGACATGACATCGCCCGCCACGACGTGACAGGTGAGAATCTTGACCAGCGTGGCCTTGTTCTCCGGCTTGAGCAGATTGTCGACGGTGCCGGGGGGAAGCTTTTCGAACGCTTCGTTGGTGGGGGCAAAGACGGTGAAGGGCCCGGCGCCGGACAGCGTGTCGACCAATCCCGCTGCCTTCACGGCAGCGACAAGGGTTGTGTGATCCCTGGAATTGACCGCGTTCTGGATGATGTTTTTCGTCGGATACATGGCCGCACCGCCCACCATGGGATTTTCGGCCAGCGCGCCCGATGCGAGGGTGGAGATGCCCAGAGCCACCGAGATGGCCGCAGCCTTGAGAAAACGGGTCTTCATGATCTGATCCTTCCTTGTTGGCCCCGAGACCTCGGGGCGATGACAAGAGAAGGAACGGGGTCGGTTCGCCGGAAGTTTCACCGTCGCCGCGAAAAATTTCCGCGGCCGTCAAACGGCTGTCGCCGCACCCGAGGCAACGACCGGGCCAGTCGGCGCTCCCGTGGGGGAGCCGCCTTCGGGTTCGAGGGATATCGCCAGCACCGATCCGGCGGTCAACCCTGCCGATATCGCACTGGGCAGCGTAATCGAGGCCGTGGGCGCCTCGGGCAGGACCCCCAGGGAGATCGGCTGGTTGTGGGCGTTTATCAGCCAGAGCTGGAACGCCTTCCCGGCGCCCGGATGCCCTGACAACGCAGTCAACCGCAGCTCGCCGCGCGAAGGATCGAAGAGCGCGAGCATCCTGACCTCGCTGCCCTGCGCGGCGAGGGACGCCACAAGAGCTGTCGCAGCGGGCACGGGTGTCGTTGGGGCGGGCCGCCAGACGGACAATCCAAACGCCAATATCGCGAGCAAGGCAAAACCGGCAGCGGCACCACGCCACGCGGCGAGACTGCCCCACAGGCCGAGAAGCCGCCGGGGGCCTGGCCGGGCTGCGAAGAGGCGGCGCTCGATTTGCCTGAATGCGGCCGGCGGCGGAGCGACCTCCGCAAAGCCCTCGTCGAAGGCAGAAAACCTTGAGCGCCAATAGGCCACCTGCCTTGCAAGGGCGGGATCGTTGGCAATCCGCGCGGTCATGGCCGCGTGGTCGTCTGCCGAGAGCAGGCCGAGAACATACTCGGCCGCCGCCACCCCGTCGTCATCTTCGCGTCCATGTTCGTCGGTTCGGGTCATGGCGACAGACAGTCCCTCAAGCGGATCAGGCTCCGCCTCAACCAGGTGCGCATCGTGTTCAGGGGCACGCCGTGGCGTTCGGCGAGTTCAGCATAGCTCCATCCGTCAAGATAGGCGCTGCGCACCGCATCGGCACGATCCGGGGCCAACCGGTCGAGGCACTCGTCGATCTTTTGGCGCTGCTCGCCGTTTTCGGCGCTCTGCTCGGGATCTGGGTCGGTCGCCGCGAGGTCGAGCGCGCTTTCGATATCGAGCGCGGCCGGCCGGCGCGCCCGAAGCCGATCGAGCGAATGGTTGCGAGCGATGGCAACCAGCCAGCTTATCGGGCTGGCCTGCCCCTCGAGATAGTGACCTGAGCGCTGCCAGATCTTGATATACACGTCCTGCAAGGCTTCCTCGGCGTCCTGGCGTTCCTTCAAGATACGCAGGCATACGCCAAAGAGTTTCGCACTCGTGCGCTCGTAAAGCTGTCGAAAGGCCACCCGATCTCCGAGCGCGGTGCGCGCAATCAGGTCCGAAATGCCCTCAGCATGCGGCGTCATCTCGCCGACCTTTCCCCCGTTCGGCCCGCATCTTTGAGAGCAGGCCTCGGGTTCCTTACGCATGACCGGCCGCCAGGGATCAGTCGGGCGCGGCAAACCGCATCGGCGTTGCCGCGCGAAAAGCGAATTCACCTCGGCGCCGCTATGGGTTATTCAGGCGCTGAAACATGGGAGCCCCGAGCCGATGAGCGACGACCACGACAAGACCTATGACGCTGCCATACTGGCGCAGGCCCTGCCCTACATGCAGCGCTACGAGGGCAAGACGGTCGTGGTGAAATACGGTGGCCATGCCATGGGAGACCCGATGCTGGGCCGGGCCTTTGCGCGCGACATCGCCTTGTTGAAGCAGTCCAAGGTCAATCCCATCGTGGTGCACGGGGGCGGGCCGCAAATCGGGCAGATGCTGACCAAGATGGGCATCGAGAGCCGCTTCGAGGGTGGCTTGCGCGTGACCGACGAAAAGACCGTCGAGATCGTGGAAATGGTGCTGGCGGGGTCGATCAACAAGGAAATCGTCGCCCTGATCAATGCCGAGGGCGAATGGGCCATCGGGCTTTGCGGCAAGGACGGCAACATGGTTTTCGCCGAAAAGGCCCGCAAGACCGTGGTCGATCCGACATCCAATATCGAGAAGGTGCTCGACCTTGGCTTCGTGGGGGAACCGGTCGAGGTCGACCGCACCCTGATCGATCTTCTGGCGCGTTCGGAGATGATTCCGGTCATCGCACCGGTCGCGCCGGGGCGCGACGGACACACCTACAACATCAACGCCGACACTTTCGCTGGCGCGATCGCGGGGTCGCAGAAAGCCAAGCGCCTGCTGTTCCTCACCGACGTGCCGGGGGTGCTGGGTGCGGACGGCGTGCTCATTCCCGAGCTGACGGTCTCGGAAGCGCAGACGCTGATCCGGCAGGGCACGATCACCGGGGGAATGATCCCGAAGGTGGAAACCTGCATCGATGCGCTCAATCGCGGGGTGGAAGGCGTCGTGATCCTCAACGGCAAGACGCCGCACGCGGTGCTGATCGAGCTGTTCACCGAATATGGCGCCGGCACGCTGATCGTGAAGTAGCGGGCCCTCAGAGCTCGGTAACAACCGGGGCCGCCGGCTCGCGGTTCGCTTGAGGTTTCGATCCGCGCGGTGCCGCCTGTGGCGGATTGCGGACGAAGGCGAGCAGAAGCAGCACGGTGCCGAAGGCGAAGAACTGATAGAGGATCGAATTGCTCAGGGCATGCACGAAGCTTGCATGTCCCATGCCGCCCGCACCAAGGCTGGCGAAGAAGATCTCGCCCCCGATGGCAACGCCGAGCGCGGCCCCCACCTGCTGGAACGACTGAATGGCGCCTGCACCCGATCCGGCATCGCGGTGGGGCACGCTTGCCAGCGCCAGTTGGAACAGCGCACTGATCGTCATGCCGATTCCAAGGCCGATAATGGCGAGCGGGGGCGCCACCCACCAGTGATCGACGGTATCGCCAAGGCCGAGCACGATCGTACGAAGCCAGAAATATCCGCAAAGCGTGGCGGTCATGCCAAAAGCGACGCGCGCCTTGAGATGGCGGCTGCCGAGGCGCCCGTTGATATACGAGGCGACCAGAATGCCAAGGGGCATCGGTGTCGTGGTGTAACCCGACTGGAAGGGCGTGAACCCGAAGCCGGTCTGAAGGAAGACCGCGAAGACCAGGAAGAAGCTAGGCATGCCCGAAAACAGCGCCGTGGTCATGATGGTCCCGAAAAGGTAGTTGCGGTTCGACATCAGCGCGATGGGCAGGAGTTGGGGGGCGCCCATTCGGGCCTGGCGGCGCTCCCACTGCACGAAGGCAAAGGCCATCGGCACGGCAAGCGCCATCATGGCGAATGCCCAGAGCGGCCAGCCATAGCCCCGACCTTCCACCAGCGGGAAGACCAGCAGCAGGATGGTTGCGGCGGCCATGGGGATACCCAGCCAGTCGATGCGCATGTTGAGGCTGCCGCGCATGTTCGGAATGAGAAACCAGCCGGCGACGATGGTGAAGAGCCCGACCGGAAGGTTGACCAGGAAGATCGGGCGCCAGTCGAGACCCCAGATATTTGCCGATATCAGCAGCCCGCCGACCAGCGGACCGGCGACCGAGGCCAGCCCGGCATTGAGGCCGAACAGCGAGAAGGCCACGCCGCGCTCATGCGGGGGGAACGTGACCTGGGCGATTGCGAGAACCTGCGGCATCATCATCGCCGCCGACAGGCCCTGCAAGGCGCGGGACGCGACAAGGAACTCGATATTGGGCGCGAAGCCGCAAAGGGCGGAGAACAGCGTGAACCCCGCAACGCCCGCCAGAAATATGCTCTTGCGCCCCACGATATCGCCCAGCCGGCCGAAAGGCAAAAGGCCAAGGGCAAAGGCGAGCACGTAACCCGCCACCACCCATTCGATATCGGAGGATGTCGCGCCCAGGTTGCGCTGCAGGCTGGGCAGGCCGACATTGACGATGGTGACGTCGATCAGGTTCATGAACCCGGCAAGCAGCAGCACGGCCAGGGCTATCCACCGCCTTGGGTCCGGTGCCTCGGTTTCGGAATCGGCATGGGCGTGCTGGTCGGCGGTGTCGGCTGTCATGGAGGGGACTGTCCAATAGGCAAAGAAAGTCTTGCGGGAGTACGCCGCAAGGCAACTCGCGGATCAATGCTTGCGCAGCGCACCTGCCAATCGCCATGCGGGAGCAAGCCACGCGAAGGTGATAGCATCGCAGGGCTGGTTTGTGCCATATGTCAATCGATGACCCACCATGCAGAAATCGCCCCTTCCCGCCTCGAGCACGTCACCGACTGGGTGTTCGATCTCGACAACACGCTTTATCCAAGAACCTGCAACCTGTTTGCGCAGATCGACCGGCTGATCACCGAATATGTCGTGACGGTTACCGGGCTCGAAACCGAAGCGGCCCGCAAGCTGCAAAAGGACTACTATCGCGATCATGGCACGACGCTGAGCGGGCTGATGGCTCTGCACGGCGTCGACCCGGACCACTACCTGGCGACCGTTCACGCAATCGACTACTCGCCGGTCGCAGCCGATCCGGACCTGGTGGGCGCAATCCGCGCCCTGCCCGGCCGCAAGTTCATCTTCACCAACGCGGATGCGGGCCACGCGCGGGCCGTTCTCGCGCGCCTTGGCGGCGAAGACCTGTTCGACGGGGTCTTCGACATTCGGGACGCCGGCTATACCCCGAAGCCCGCGCCGGAGCCCTATGCGTTGTTTCTGGAGCGCCACGGAATAGACCCCAGGCGCGCCGCCATGTTCGACGACCTGCACAAGAACCTTGAGGTACCGCATGCGGTCGGCATGGCGACCATCCAGGTGGTGGCCGGCGAAGACTATGCCCACGAGCAGGTGGACGAATGGGAACTTGTCCGTTCCGAGGACCATGAGCACGTGCATCATGTCACGAGTGATCTCAGGGCCTTTCTGAAGGCGTTGCGATAACCCGCGGCAGAGCGCACGGTTGACCCCGCGACGCAAAAATACCATATCGGTGACAGCAATTCTGCGGGTTATGAAAGCATGAGCATCCGTCCAATCCTGCACATCCCCGATCCACGCCTGCGCGCCGTCGCCGAGCCGGTGGCGCATGTCGATGACGATCTCAGGGCAACGATCAGGGACATGTTCGACACCATGTACGATGCCCCTGGTATCGGCCTGGCCGGGCCGCAGATCGGGCTGATGAAGCGCGTGGTGGTGGTCGATGTCGCCAAGGAAGATGAAGAGCCTGCGCCCTTTGCGATGATCAACCCCGAAATCCTCTGGGTCTCGGAGGAAATCCGCGTGCATGAGGAAGGGTGCCTGTCGATTCCCGAGTTCTATGAGGAAGTCGAGCGGCCAGACCGGTGCAGGGTGCGCTATCTCAACGAGCAGGGCGAGACCGTGGAACGCGAGGCGGACGGGGTATTGTCCACCTGCATCCAGCATGAAATCGACCATCTGAACGGCAAGCTGTTCATCGACTACATCTCGCGGCTCAAGCGCGAGCGCATCACAAAGAAATTCCAGAAGGCGGCGCGGCGCGCCAGCGCCTGACACCACGCCGGCGTCGTGCCGGGATCAAGCCGCCACTGGCGGACGGGGGACGTTGACTCGTGAAAGTCGTGTTCATGGGCACGCCGGAATTCGCCGTGCCCACACTCACCGAAATCGTTGCGCGCGGGCACGAGGTCGTCGCATGCTATACGCAACCGCCCCGGCCCGCCGGGCGCGGACAGGCCGAGCGCAAGTCCCCCGTGCACCTTGCTGCCGAAGGCTTCGGCATCCCCGTCTTTGCGCCCCGCAACTTCAGGGACGCCGCCGATCGCGAAGCATTCGCGGCGCATGACGCAGATGTGGGCGTGGTCGTCGCCTATGGATTGCTGCTCCCCAAGCCGGTGCTCGACGCGCCGCGCGAGGGGTGCCTGAACCTGCACGGCTCGCTTCTGCCACGTTGGCGGGGTGCGGCGCCGATGCAGCGCGCGATCATGGCGGGCGACCGGGAAACCGGGGTCATGGTGATGCAGATGGACGAAGGGCTCGATACGGGCCCGGTGGCCCTGGTCGAGCATATCCCCATCGGCCCGGACATGACGGCGGGCGAACTGCACGACGAGATGATGCGGCGCGGTGCCGACCTGATGGGGCGGGCGCTTGCCGCGCTCGAGCGCGGCGGGCTGGATTTCACGCCGCAGGCAGCAGAGGGTGTGACCTACGCGAAAAAGATCGAGAAGGCGGAGGCCCGCATAGACTGGGCCAGACCGGCCCGGGAGGTACACAATCTGATCCGTGGGCTTTCCCCCTTCCCCGGCGCGTTCTTCGAAATCGAACTCGGGGGGCGAATGACCCGGGTCAAGGTGCTGCGTTCGCGTGTGGTCGAGGCCGGCGGCGCACCTGGCACGGTTCTCGATGAAGACGGCCTGGCGATTGCCTGTGGCGAGGGCGCAGTGCGCCCGTTGCAGGTACAGCGCGAAGGCAAGGCGGCGATGGATGCCGAAGCCTTCCTGCGCGGCACGGGTCCGCTGGCAGGCCGGATGCTGGGCTGAGATGCCGCGCTACAAGCTCATCCTCGAATATGACGGGACCCCGTTCGTGGGCTGGCAGCGCCAGACCAACGGGCTATCCGTGCAAGAGGCGCTGGAAACCGCGATCGAGCGATTTTCTGGCGAAGCGGTGACAACCCAGGCGGCCGGCCGCACCGATGCCGGCGTCCATGCCCTTGGCCAGGTTGCGCATTTCGATCTCGCGCGCGACTGGGATCCGTTCCGGGTGCGCGAGGCGATCAACTATCATCTCAAGCCGCACCCGGTTGCGGTGGTCCTGGCCGAACAGGTTCCCGGCACGTTCGAGGCAAGGTTTTCGGCCCTTGCGCGGCACTACGAATACCGCATCCTCAATCGCCGCGCCCGCCCGGCCCTGGAGGCCAACCGGGTGTGGCACGTCGCGCATCCGCTTGACGCCGGCGCGATGCACGCCGCCGCGCAACGGATTGTGGGAAAGCACGATTTCACCACGTTCAGGGCCAGCGAGTGCCAGGCCAATTCTCCGATACGCACGCTTGACCGGCTCGATGTCTCGCGGGAGGGCGAGCATGTGGTGATCCGGGCCAGCGCCCGCAGCTTCCTGCACCATCAGGTGCGCTCGATGGCGGGTTCGCTCAAGCTGGTGGGGGACGGCAAGTGGAAACCGGATGACCTGCGGGCGGCGCTCGACGCACGGGAACGGTCGCGCTGCGGCGCGCTGGCTCCCTCTGACGGCCTCTACTTCGTTTCAGTGGACTATTGAGGCGGGCCCGTCAGCTGGCAGCGATGTCGGGCAAGAACGCGCCCAGGATGACAAGGCCGAGAGCCGCGCCGGCAAGCTGCGCCACGAGGAACAGGAACACGTGCAACGGCCGGAGCGTCACGATCAGGCGGGCGATATTCACCTCGATCACCAGAACGGCAATTCCGATCACCACGAGCGCGAAGTCGCCGGTCGCACCCGTTGCGCCGAGAATGGCGCTGAGGATGGTGACGAAGAACGTCGCCCAGTTGTCGGCAACCATATAGGGAACCAACCCGTCCAGCCGCCCGATCTGGCGCAGGAACAGCCCCGCGAACGCCAGTTGCAGCCCATAGAGCAACGCGACCATGGCGAGCGCCTGCCAGGGTGGGCCGCCGCCCTCGACGCCCATCAAGAGGGGCAGATAGACGTTGATGGTCGCGGCTGCGATGAAGACGATGAAACTGCCGACCAGTCCGCGCAGGCTGAAATCGAAATTGACCGCGGCGGACCGGTTGCCAAGCAGCAGCGCAACGACCCCGCGCGCGGCAGCAGACATTTCTTGGGTCAGGGTCGTCGGCATGAAACGGTATTCCTCGCGCTTGGCAGCGTCTGACTTGGGGCTCGGCAATGCGATTCGCAAGCCCGCATAGCACCATAGCCCGCGAGCAACCAGTCCGCAGGCCCCGTCTTCAGGCAAAGAACCGGGTGACGAAGCCATGATAGATCCGGGCCAGCCTGTCGAGATCGGCTAGCGGAACCCGTTCGTCGACCTGGTGCATGGTGGTTCCGACCAGACCGCACTCGACCACCGGGCAATATTCGGCGATGAAGCGGGCGTCCGACGTGCCCCCACCGGTCGAGAGCACCGGGACCTGGCCGGCGACCGCGGCGATCACATCGCTCAGCGCCATGACCTCGGCCCCCACCGGCGACAGGAAGCAAGTCGAGGGCCGGCCGAGGATCTCCAGTTCAGCGCCGCACCCTTCGAGCGGAGCGGCTTCGATGCGCGCCTCCAGCCAGCGCGTGAGGCTTTCGGGTGTCCAGTGGTCGTTGAAGCGGATGTTGAAGCGGAAGCTGCCGCTGGCGGGGATCACGTTGGAGGTCGGATTGCCCACGTCGATCGAGGTAAGTTCGAAATTTGAGGGCTGGAAATGTTCCGATCCGTCGTCAAGCGGCTCCGCGTTGAGCGCGGTGGCGAGCCGTGCCAGGGCCGGCAGCGGGTTCCGGGCCCGTTCGGGATAGGCGACATGGCCCTGGATTCCGCTCACGGTGATGCGTCCGTTCAGCGACCCGCGCCGGCCGATCTTTATTCCGTCGCCCACGTTTTGCGCCGAACTGGGCTCACCGACCAGGGCGAAGTCGAACCGATGCCCCGCCGCGGCGGCCCAGGCAAGCAGCTTGCCGGTGCCGTTGACGGCGTCCGCCTCCTCGTCATTGGTGATGGCAAGGGAAATGGTGCCCTTTTCGGCGCTGCCATCGGCGACCGCCTGCGACACCGCGGCGACGAAGGCGGCTATGCCGGACTTCATGTCGACTGCACCGCGTCCCCAGATCTGGTCATTGTCGGTCTCGGCGGCAAAGGGCGGGTGGGTCCATGCAGCTTCATTGCCCGGGGGGACCACGTCCGTGTGGCCAGCGAACAGCAGGTGCGGACCGGGACGATGGCGGGTCGCGAACAGGTTTGCGACCTCATAGGACCCGTCACCGTCGAAAGTGACGCGCGTGCAATCGAACCCGAGCGGCGTCAGCGCCGCCTCGAGCACGTCGAACACGCCGGCCTGCTCAGGAGTGACGGAGGGACAACGGATCAGGTCGCGCAGCAAATCGGCCGGCCGGATGACGGCCGTTTCGCTTTTGGGCATGGAGCGGGGTTCCTTTCGTCTCGTTCAGGCAGCCAGCGGATCGACGCCGTAGGGATTCGATCCTTTGGTTCCCTTGAGGAAACCCAAGGTCACAAGCAGGATCAATCCGATAATGGTCATGGCGACGGAGAGAACAATGCCCAGAAGGTTCGGGCCGGGGACCGGCATGCCTTCGACCATGCTGGCGCCATGGGTCAGGCCGAGCCCCTGAAAAAGGTCGCTCAGCCCCGTCAGGGCAAAGCCTGCGTAGACAAGCATGCCGGCGCTGCCGCGATCGTGCGCGCGCTTGATCATGACGGCGAGCGATGGCCAGGCAAAAACGATCAGCACAATGAGCGATATCCAGCCACCGCGGCGCATCTGGCCGTCGAAGAAGGCGTAGATTTCCTGATTGTTGTTCATGTCCGCCGGTATTCCGCCCATCATGGAGAGGCCCAGGACCGGCAGGATGACGAGGCTGATGACGATAACCGCGATGGCAAGACCCAGAATGCCGATCCAGAACCGGCGGCGCCCGATGCGCCCGTCAAACGAGAAGAACAGATGACCCAGATTGTCCATTTCCGCCCCCTTTGCGGCGCGCGCCAGCGCGCGCCGGTCCCGAAACGATAGCGGAGACGCAGGGATTGCGAAAGAGTGGGCCGTCAGTCCCGCAAAAGCTCGTTGATGCCGGTCTTGGCGCGGGTCTTTTCGTCGACGGTCTTGACGATCACCGCGCAGTAAAGGCTCGGGCCGGGCGTTCCGTCGGGCAGCGGCTTGCCGGGCATGGAGCCGGAAACGACCACCGAATAAGGCGGCACGCGACCCATGTGTACCTCGCCGGTATTGCGGTCGACGATCTTGGTGGACTGGCCTATGAACACGCCCATCGAGATCACCGAACCCTCGCCGACCACGACGCCCTCGACGATCTCCGAGCGCGCGCCAATGAAGCAATTATCCTCGATGATCACAGGGCCGGCCTGCAGGGGCTCGAGTACGCCGCCAATGCCGACGCCACCTGAAAGATGCACGTTCCTGCCGATCTGGGCGCACGATCCAACCGTAACCCAGGTATCGACCATTGTTCCGGCATCGACGTGAGCGCCCAGATTGACGAAGGACGGCATGAGCACAACACCGGGCGCGATGAAGGCGGAGCGGCGCACAATGGCGCCGGGCACGGCCCGGAACCCGGCCTCGCGGAATTGGCTTTCGCCCCAGCCGGCGAACTTGGAGGGCACCTTGTCCCACCAGCTGGCGCCGCCGGGGCCGCCGGAAATCTCGGCCATGTCGTTGAGCCGGAACGAGAGCAGAACGGCCTTCTTGAGCCACTGGTTGACGACCCAGCCCTTGTCGGTCTTCTCGGCCACACGCGCCTTGCCCGCGTCGAGCAGCGCCAGCGCTTCGTTCACCGCCTCGCGCACGACGCCGGTCGTGCCGGCATTGACGGTGTCGCGCGCATCGAACGCTGCATCGATGGTGGCTGCCAGATCGGTCATGGGCATGTGTCAGGTTCCGTCCAGGGCTGAAATGGAAAGGGCGCGCGACATTAGCGCCTGCCGGCGGGGTGTCAACACGACCCGCACCCTGCTATCGGTGCCGCGCGCCACCGAAACTTAACACTGCCGCGCGAAAATAGGCCTGCGAAGAAACGGAGAAGCCGCGATGGTCAAACGCCGCCACACCACCCCGCTGAGAACCTCGGTCCAGGATATCGACGTCGCCCGCCGCATTCCGGTGACGCCGCAAACCTCGTCGGCGGCCTATCGGCTGGCCTTCACCGACGAGGAATTCATGACCTCCGAGGACATGCGCGGGGTGCGCTTCCAGCTCGAATACATGAAGCCGGAGGCCTGGCTGCAGGAACGCGGGATCAACTCCACCGTGGTCATCTTCGGCAGCGCACGTATTCCGGCCCCCGGCGAGGAAGCGAAGTCGGGCCGCACAGAGGCGGCGAAACGAAGCCTTGAGGCCAAGGCGCGCTACTACGCGGAGGCGCAGCGTTTCGCGCAATATGCCTCTTTGACGTCCAAGGCGCTCGGCTTGCGTGACTACGTGGTGGTGACGGGCGGCGGCCCCGGCATCATGGAGGCCGGCAATCGCGGGGCCGCCGATGTCGGCGTGCCCTCGATCGGGTTCGGCATCGTCCTGCCGCACGAGCAGGCGCCCAACGTCTATGTGACGCCGGAACTGTGCTTCAATTTCCACTATTTCGCGACGCGGAAGATCCATTTCCTGATGCGGGCGCGGGCCGTGGCCATCTTCCCCGGCGGCTTCGGCACGATGGACGAATTCTTCGAAACCATCACGCTGATCCAGACCGGCCGGATGCAGCGCATTCCGCTCATCCTTTTCGGGCGAGACTTCTGGGGCAAGGTGCTCAATCTCGAGGCACTGGCGGAAGAAGGCACCATCGCCCCGGACGACATCGATCTGTTCTCGGTCGTGGACACCGCCGAAGAGGGCTGGGGAGTGATTCGGTCGGCCTACAACCTTCCCGAGGTGACGCTGGAGGGGATCGGCTGAGCCGATCCGCAAGGCGCGACAACGCTGTGCCCGCCTGCAAGAGATAGGCCTTTCCACTTTGCGCGTGCTTGCGCTAGGCTCGCGCAATGGATGCGATAGTTTATGACCTGGGCGGCTACCCGATCACTGTTCTGATGGTCTTGATCGCCTGCGGCGCGGTGGTGGCGGTCGCGGTGGCGGCGGCAGTCATTCTTGCCATGCGCGCGGCCCGGCGGGCCGAAAACACGGGCACCGCGGACGAGCGCGCCGAAAAGCTCGAACAAGTGCTCAGCGAACTGGAGAGATCGCAAAACGCGCTCGAGGATTCGCGCCGCGTCGCCGACGAACAGAAGGATCGGCGGATTTCGCAACTGTCCACCGAGCTTGAACTGCATCGCCGCCAGATCACCGACCTGAATTCGGAAAACGCCAGGCTGCGCGAACGGCTCGAGCAACAGACCGTGCAGGCCGAGGAAAAGCTCTCGCTGATCCAGAATGCGCGCGCCGACATGACCGTTGCCTTCAAGAACCTGGCCGAGGAAGTTCTCAAGTCGCATGGCGAGACATTTTCCAAGCAGAACCGCGAGCAGATCGGCGGACTTCTGGACCCGCTGCGGCAGAAGCTGATCGAGTTCCAGCAGGGCCTGCAGGCCGTGCACACCGAAAGCGCCAAGGAGCGGGCGACGCTTGGGGAACAGATCCGGACCCTGCACGAAAACAGCCTGAAAATGAGCGCCGAGGCGTCCAATCTCACCCGCGCGCTCAAGTCGAACTCGCAGACCCAGGGCGCATGGGGCGAGATGATCCTGTCCACGATCCTGGAACGCAGCGGGCTGCGCGAGGGCGAGGAATTCGTTACCCAGGAGAGCCACACCACCGAGGATGGTGGCCGACTGCGCACCGATGTCGAGGTGCGGCTTCCCACCGGGCAGCTGATCGTGATCGATTCAAAGGTCTCGCTGAATGCGTTCATGGGCTATGTGAACGCCGAGGACGACGAGGAGCGCCAGGGCCACCTGCGCTCGCATCTTGCGTCGCTGCGCAACCACATCAAGACCCTCGGCTCCAAGGAGTACCAGCGCCATACCGCGAGCGGCCCCGACTATGTGCTCATGTTCGTGCCGATCGAGGCCGCGTTCTCGGTGGCCATCGAGGCCGACCAGTCGATCCTCGATTTCGCCGTATCGCAGAACGTTGCGGTGACCACACCCACCACGCTCATGACCACACTGCGCACCGTGCGCAATATCTGGGATATCGAGAAGCGCCATCGCAATGCCGAGGAAATCGCGGAGCGCGCGGGCAGCCTTTACGACAAGATCGTGGGGTTCCTCAACAACATGGATCGTCTCGGACGCAGCCTGTCTCAGGCCCAGCAGAGTTTCGACGACGCCCGGGCCCAGCTTTCGAGCGGCCGCGGCAACGTCTTGCGCCAGATCGAAATGCTCAAGGAGCTTGGCGCCAAGACCACAAAGGCCGTGCCGGGCGACTGGGTCGATGGGGGCACCGGCCTGCCCACGAGGCGGGCGGCGGATGTGCGGGAGCAACCCGAGACGGGCGAAGGCACTTCCGAAGACATGCGTGACGCCGAGCCGGCCGACGCCGAAGCGCAGAACAATGGCGGGCCTCTCTCGCCGGCGGAACCGCCCCCGTCCGAGGCGCCTGCCGCGGGGTCGCCCGCGCCCGGCATGGGCTTTGCGAACTGACTGCAAACCGAAGCCCACGCGCATGGTTGCGCAGTAATCCTGCCCGGATCACTTTGACGTGAGGCTGCCCGAACAGCAAATCCGCGCCTTCCTTACCTGCCTATATTGAGGACAGGACAGCAAAGGGAGCGCAGGACATGGGAAATCACGGCAAGCCGGATAATCAATCAAGGCCGGTCATCACCCAGGAGATGATCGATCTTTATGACGATTTCACGCATCGTTCATTCGACAGGCGGCAATTCATGGAACGCCTCGCGGCGCTGGCGGGTTCGGCCTCGGCCGCAACCGCCGCCGCCGCCATGATGGCGGCAAGCGCGCAGGCGGCGGGCATGGTCGCCGAGGATGATGCCCGGCTCACGGCCAGGACGGTCAGTTTCGGGGGCGGGTCCGGCCCAATGTCCGGCTACCTGGTCATGCCGGCGGAAAGGTCCGGCCCGCTGCCCGGCGTGATCGTGGTGCACGAAAACCGCGGCCTTGTCCCGCATATCCGGGATGTGGCGCGGCGCGTGGCACTGGAGGGTTTCGTGGCGCTGGCGCCCGATTTCCTGACACCCCTCGGCGGCACGCCGGCGGACGAGGACGCGGCGCGGCCCATGTTCGGGCAACTGGTTCGCGAGGATGTCGCGGCCAATGGCATCGCCGCAATCGAATGGCTCCGGTCGCAGCCGGAGACGAATGGCAGGATCGGGGCGACCGGCTTCTGCTGGGGTGGCGGCACGGTGAACGCCATGGCGACCCACTCGCCTGACCTGCTCGCGGCCGTACCCTACTATGGCGGCCAGCCGCCAGCCGACGAGGTGCCGAAAATCAGGGCCCGCATGATGTTGCACTATGCCGGGCTCGACGAGCGGATCAACGCGGGGATCCCGGATTTCAAGGCGGCGCTCGATGCAGCGGGGATCGATTACCAGATGTTCGTTTACGAGGGTGTCAATCACGCTTTCAACAACGATACATCGGAAGCCCGCTACGACAAGGCGGCGGCGGAGCTCGCCTGGTCGCGCACGGTGGCATTTTTCAAGGAGACGCTGACGGGATGACGCTGCCCGCCGGGCAGGTCAGAACTCGGTGCGCGCCTTGAGTGCCTGGGAGAGCGTGCCTTCGTCGAGGTAATCGAGTTCGCCGCCCACCGGCACGCCGTGGGCGAGGCGCGTCACCTTGACCCCGGATCCGGCCAGCCGGTCCATGATGTAATGGGCCGTGGTCTGACCCTCGACAGTGGCATTCACGGCCAGGACGATCTCGCGGAATTCGGGCGCCCGCGCCACCAGTGCCTCGATCGACAGATCGTCCGGCCCCACGCCGTCGAGCGGTGACAGCACGCCGCCCAGAACGTGGTAGCGCACCGGCCCCACCCCCGCCCGCTCGAGCGCCCAGAGGTCGGCAACGTCCTCCACCACGATCAGCAGGCCCTGTTCTGCGCGGCGCGGATCGGTGCAGATCGAGCACGGCGATCGGGTATCGATATTGCCGCAGACCTCGCAGGTGCGCACCGCGTCGACCGCGCGGTCGAGCGCGGCGGCGAGCGGCACCATGAGGCTTTCCTTTTTCTTGATCAGTTGCAGCACGGCGCGCCGTGCCGACCGGGGTCCGAGCCCGGGCAGCCGCGCCAGCAACTGGATCAGTTGTTCGATTTCGGGGCCGCCATTGGCCATGGCTTGCGATCCGGGCGCCTAGAACGGCAGCTTCATGCCGGGCGGGATCGGCAGGCCTGCGGTCATTTCCTGCATTTTCTCGGCGGCCATGGCCTCGGCCTTGCCCCTTGCATCGGCATGCGCGGCCATCACCAGATCCTCGATGATGCCGGCGTCGCCATCGGCCAGAAGGCCGGGATCGATGGTGATGGCGCGCATGTCGCCCTTGCCGTTCAGCGTCACGCTGACCAGGCCCCCGCCCGACTGTCCCCTGACTTCGGCATTCTGCAGTTCTTCCTGCATCTCGCCCATGCGAGCCTGCAACTCCTGCGCCTTCTTCATCATGCCCATGATGTCTTTCATCAGTTCTCCTCCGGGTCGATGCCCGTGATATCCGGGTCCTGCCCATCCGGCATTTCCCCCGACTGCAGATCGTCACGGACGCGCACATTGACCACGCGCGCACCCGGGAAGGTTTCGAGCACCGCCTTGACCAGCGGATCGTCATGGGCGGCCGACAGGCGCTCCTGCTCCTGAGCGGCGCGCGCTTCACGCAAGGTGGGTACGGCCGGCTTCTCGGTGGTGACGCTGATCATCCATGGACGTCCGGTCCATGTCTTGAGCCGGGCGGACAAGGTGGCGATGATGGCGGGATTGGCCGTTTCCTCCAGCGCCACCTCGATGCGCCCGACCTCGAAGCTGACCGGGCGCAGATCGGCTTCCAAGGCGTGGCGGATCACAAGATCGCGCCTTTCGGCGGCAAGGGCCACAAGGTCCGTGTAGCTTGCGGGCTGCGGCAAGCTTTCGGGCGCCGCGACGGCCCTCGGCGCGCCGCTCGGGGCAGGATCGATGGACGGCGCGCTGCGAACCGCCGACTGGACCGAACCCGGTGCGCCTCGGGGCGGAAGACTGCCATGGGACACGGGCGCATGCCCGGAATCGGCAGGGTTGTCGCGCAGTCGTTCGATCACCTCGTCGGGAGTGGGCAGGTCGGCGGCATAGGCCAGCCGAATCAGGACCATTTCGGCGGTCTGGATCGCATTGCGCGCGTGCGCGACCTCGTTGATTCCGGCAAGCAGGATCTGCCATGTGCGCGTGAGGATGCGCATGCCGAGCTTGTCGGCAAAGGCGCTGCCCCGGCTCTTCTCGTCCGGGGTGAGGCCCGGATCGTCGGCGCTGGCGGGCACGACCTTGAGCCGCGTCACCAGGTGGGTGAAATCGGCCAGATCGCCAACTATTGCCTGCGGGTCGGCGCCGGAATCGTAGAGCGACCGCATGCCGTCGAGCGCGGCCACGATATTGCCGCTCATCAGCGCCTCGAACAGGTCGATGATGCGTCCGCGATCGGCAAGTCCGAGCATGGACTGCACCGTCTGGGCACTGACCTCGCCACCACCATGGGCTATGGCCTGGTCGAGCAGCGACAGGCAGTCGCGCACCGAACCCTCGCCGGCCCGAACGATCATCGAGAGCGCGTCGGGCGCGCAACTGACGCCCTCGCGGCCAAGGATACCGTCGAGATAGGTGGTCATGAGGTCGGCCGGCACGCGCCTGAGGTCGAACCGCTGGCAGCGCGACAGGATGGTGACCGGCACCTTGCGGATCTCGGTCGTCGCGAAGATGAACTTCACATAGGGCGGCGGCTCTTCCAGCGTCTTGAGCAGGCCGTTGAAGGCCTGGTTGGAGAGCATGTGCACTTCGTCGATGATGTAGACCTTGTATGGCGCGGACACAGGGCCGTATTTCACCGAATCGATGATCTCGCGGATATCGTTGATGCCGGTGTTGGAGGCGGCGTCCATTTCCATCACGTCGACATGCCGCCCCTCGATGATGGCGCGGCAGTGCTCGCCTTCGCTGGCAAGGTCGAGGGTGGGATGGGGACCAGTCTCGTCGACATAGTTGAAGGCGCGGGCGAGGATGCGGGCCGTGGTGGTCTTGCCCACGCCGCGCACGCCGGTAAGGATGAAGGCGTGATGAATCCGGCCGGTCCGGAAGGCATTGGCGAAGGTCTGCACCATCGCGTCCTGGCCGATCAGGCTCTCGAAGCTCTGCGGCCGGTACTTTCGGGCCAGAACCAGATAGGGGGATGCGGGTTTGTCGCTCAAAGCCATCCGCCTAGCCTAATCGACATGAGGAATATGGAAAGCCCGCAAGCGCGCTCCGATCCGTCTCCACACTGATTTTCACCGGGGAAACAGGCGGGAGGCTGACAACGACCCGTAGTGAAACTCGTTGGGGCTGCTTCCTTCCGGACCTGACCCGATTGGCGAGGACTGCGTCCGCCACCAACCTCCCTTGCCGCCTATGTGGCGGATTGCGTCGCCGAAT
>DATCMU010000015.1:0-5096 GCA_036563245.1 Devosiaceae bacterium
CGATGAAAGATCTGAACACGCTGATCATTGGCGGTGGTATTGGCGGCCTTTCGGCTGCGATTGCGCTGCGCCGTGCGGGGCACGGTGTTACGGTGATCGAGAAGGACCCTGAGTGGTCGGTCTATGGGGTGGGCATCATCCAGCAGTCGAACGTGATCCGGGCGATGGACCAGTTGGGCGTGCTCGATGCCTTTCTCGGTGCTGCCTGCGGCTTCGATGCGGTCGAGATCTACCTGCCCGACGGGACGCGCGTGGCGCGGGTGCCGTCGCCGGCGCTGGTCGAAGGCAAGCCGGCCAATGTCGGCATCGGCCGGCGCGCGCTGCAGAAGGTCCTGGGCGACAGCGCCATGCAGCTTGGCGCCGAGATCCGCCTGGGCGTGACGGCCGAGCGGTTCGACGACGACGGCGAAGGCGTGAACGTGAGGTTCAGCGACGGGCGTGAAGAGCGCTTCGACGTCGTGGTGGGGGCAGACGGGGTCTATTCGCAGACCCGTGAGGCGATCCTGCCCGATGCCGAGAAGCCGCAGTTCACGGGGCAGGCGGTGTGGCGCTACAACTTTCCGCGCCCGGCCGATCTCGATGCCCTGCATGTCTACAACGGTCCGATCGGATCCGGCCTCGTGCCGATGTCCGAAGAGCTGATGTACATGTACGTCACCACGCCCGAGCCGGACAATCCGTGGTATCCCACAGAGGGCATCGCCGCGGTCATGCGCTCCAAGCTCGCCCGGGCGGCCCCGCAGATCCGTGCGCTTGCCGAGCAGATCACCAGCGACGAAGGCGTCGTCTATCGTCCGCTCGAGGGGATGATGCTCTACGGCTCCTGGAGCAAGGGCCGCATCGCGCTGCTGGGCGATGCCGTCCATGCGACCACGCCGCACCTGGGCCAGGGCGCGGGCATGGCGATCGAGGACGCGCTGGTGCTGGCCGAGGAGCTGACGCGGGCCGATACGCCCGAAGCGGCCTTCGAGGCCTATCGCGACCGCCGTTTCGAGCGGTGCCGCTACATCGTCGAGAAGTCGCTCGAGATCTGCCACGGCCAGATCGGCAAGGGCCCGCCGGTCGACAATCACAAGGCTACTGCGGAGATGTTCGCGGTGGTTTCGCAGCCCATCTGATCAGTCAATCTTCAAGGATCAATCCCATGACCCGAGTAACCGAGATCCGCTTTGTCGGATATGGCGTCGAGGACTTCGATGCCGAACGCAAATTCTACACCGATGACTGGGGCCTCGTCGAAGTGCCCGGATCCGGCGACAAGGCCGACATGGCCTGGTTCAAGACCCAGGGGCATGGCGAGCACCATGTCGTGCGCCTGCACAAGTCGGATGCCAACCACGTCGAGGTGATCGCCTTTGCCGCCGACAGCCGCGCCGATGTCGATGCGCTGTTCGGCAAGATCGAGGCGGCGGGCTGCAAGGTCATCTTCGCGCCCAGGGATCTGGATGCACCGGGCGGCGGCTATGGCTTCCGCTTCTTCAGCCCCGATGGCCTGCCCTTCGAGATCTCGGCCGGGGTCGAGACGCTCGAGGCCCGCGAACTCGAGCGCTGGGAAGGCGTGCCGCTCAAGATCAGCCACATCGTCCTGCACTCGCCCGACCACCAGGCGATGGTGAAGTTCTTCACCGACGTGCTGGGCTTCAGGATCTCCGACTGGCTCGGCGACTTCATGTGCTTCCTGCGCTGCAACGAGGCGCACCACCGCGTCGCCATCCTGCCCGGACCGCCGTGCCTCAACCACGTCGCCTACGACATGCCGAGCATCGACGACATGTTCCGCGGCGCGCATCGCCTCAAGCAGCACGGCACCGACATCCGCTGGGGTCCGGGCCGTCATACCGCGGGCAACAACACGTTCAGCTACTTCGTCACTCCGGGCGGTTTCGCGGTCGAGTACACCTCCGAGCTGGAAGTGGTCGACTTCGAGACGCACGAGTACAAGGTGCACAAGCCCGCGCCGATGGTCATGGACCAGTGGGGCATCGGCACCGGCGGCCCGCAGACGATGCCGCATCCGGCACCCGATGCGCGTCTGTTCCAGGCTTCGGAGTTCTGATCGATGGCCCTCTTCGAATATTTTCCGAACTACATCTGGAACCTGTCGGTCGCGATTGCGATGGAGAGCGGTGGCCGGATTGGTGAAGTCATCGACATGTGCAAGCCGATCAAGGATGCGGCCGATGCCGGGGCCGATGCGGGCACGCCCGCGTTCATGAAGCAGTGGGTGGCGATGGGCGACAAGCTCATCGAACTTGCCGCCGAGGACGAGGCGAGGGGCCGTCTGTTCTCCGCCTCGAACAAGCTGGAGCGCGCCGCGCTCTACATGTTTACCGGCGAGCGCATGCAGGGCCATGGCCATCCGGGCCGCAAGGAGACTTACGCCAAGGCCCGCGCGGCCTTCGACAAGTCGACGCAGATCGGCCGGATCAACCGCGAACGCGTCGAGATCCCGCTGGAGAAGGGCACGATGCCGGCGCTGTTCACCCGCGCGCCGGGCGAGGGGCGCAAGCCGGTGGTGGTCTTCTGCAACGGCCTCGATAGCTGCAAGGAGCTGCTCTACTGGACCCAGCTGCCCGAGCAGCTCGCCCGCCGCGGCATCTCGACGCTGTGCGTCGACCAGCCCGGCTCGGGCGAGACGCTGCGCCTGCAGGGCCTGCCGGTCGATCCGCATTCGGAAAGCTGGGCGAGCAAGGCAGTCGACTGGCTCGAGCAGCAGGACAACGTCGATCCCAGGGCGATCGGCATGACCGGCATCTCGCTGGGCGGCCACTTCGCGCCGCGGGCGGTGGCTTACGAGCCGCGTTTTGCCTCGGGCGCGGTCTGGGGGGCCAACCACAACTGGCGCGAAGTGCAGGACAAGCGCATGGCGCGCGAGGGCGAGAACCCGGTCCCGCACTACTGGGCCCACGTTCACTGGGCGTTCGGGGCCAAGGACCAGGAGGACTTCCTTGCCAAGTCGGAGGCGATGAACCTCAACGGCCACATGGACGGCATCAAGGTGCCGTTCCTGGTGACCCACGGGGCGAACGATCGCCAGATCAGCCCGCAGTACGCCGACGACCTCTACGACCAGCTCGTCAACTCGCCGCGCCGCGAGAAGGTGATCTTCACCGCGCGGGAAGGCGGCGTCGAGCACGTGGGCGCCGACAACATGAGCTATGGCCGCGATCTCCTCTCCGACTGGTTTGCCGAAACCCTCGGAGGCAAGACCGCCTGAACTTCAGCCCCGCAACGGGCTGACAAGGCCGGCGCATCGCCCGACCCCTCTCTCCTCCGGTCGGGTGATGCGCCGGTAGCACTTCACAGCAGCGCGCGTCTGGCGAGATGCGCGCGACAAGATGGGAACCCACGCCTATGGCCCGCCGCTTCGTCGACCTGTCGATCACCTTGTGCAACGATGTCATCACCGATCCGCCATTCCTGAAGCCGGAAATCACCTACCAGACGCATGGCGAGACGATGGGCGAGCTCGGGCACTTCTTCCCCGGGGTGACGGCCGAGCAGACCCCTGACGGTGCCGGCTTTGCAGCGGCGGAATGGGTGAAGCTGACTACACACAGCGGCACGCACCTCGATGCGCCCTGGCACTTCCACCCGACGCAGGACGGCGGCAAGCCTGCCCTGACGATCGACGAGGTCCCCCTCGAATGGTGCTTCCAGCCCGGCGTGAAGCTGGACTTCCGGCACTTCGAGGACGGCTATGTCGTCACCGCCAAGGACGTCGAGGACGAACTGGCGCGCATCGGCCATGAGCTCAAGCCGCTGGAGATCGTCGTCGTCAATACCGCGGCGGGCAAGGCGCTGGGCGATCCCGACTACGTCAGCCGCGGTTGCGGCATGGGCTACGAGGCGACGATGTACCTCACCGAACGCGGCGTGCGCGTGACCGGCACCGATGTCTGGTCGTGGGATGCCCCCTTCGTGCACACCGCCAGGAAGGTGGAGGAAACTGGCGATACCTCGCTGATCTGGGAAGGGCACAAGGCGGGCCGCGACATCGGCTACTGCCACATCGAAAAGCTGCACAACCTGGAAGTGCTGCCCGCCGACGGCTTCACGATCTCGTGCTTCCCGCACAAGATCAAGGGCGCCTCGGCAGGCTGGATCCGCGCCGTCGCCATTTTCGAGGACTGAGCCGCATGCGTCTGGCCACGATAGCGGGCGCCACGCCCGACGGAACCCTTGTCGTCGTCTCGCAGGACGGGCGCCGCATGCTTGCGGCCGGCCCGCAGATGCCGAACCTGCTCGGCGCCATGGAGCACTGGGACGCGCTTCAGCCGCACCTTGCCGCGCTGGCCCGGCGTCTCGAGGCCGGGGAGGGCGAGCCGCTCGATCCCGGGGCCCTGCGCGCGCCGCTGCCGCGCACCTGGCAGTGGCTCGACGGTTCGGCCTTCGGCACCCATGGCGACCTGATGCAGATCGCCTTCAAGCTGCCGCCGATCGAGACCGACAGGCCGCTCATGTACCAGGGGATCTCGGACCGCTTCTACGGTCCGGGCGATCCGGTTCCCTTCCCCGATCCGGCGGACGGCATCGACTTCGAGGGCGAGTTCGGCGTGATCGTCGATGCCGTGCCGATGGGTACGACGGCAGAAGAAGCGATGAAGCACATCCGGCTTGTCGTGCAGATCAACGACTGGTCGCTGCGCACGATCGCGCCGGTCGAGATGAAGACCGGCTTCGGCTGGGTCCAGGCCAAGCCGGCCTGTTCGATGGCGCCTTTTGCGGTAACACCCGAAGCGCTCGGCGATGCCTGGCAGGACGGGCGCGTGTGCCTCGATCTCGTGATCGAATGGAACGGCAAGGCCTTCGGCCACGCCAATGGCGCGGCGATGGACTTCGGCTTCCACGAACTGGTCGCCCATGCCGCGCGAACCCGCGACCTTGTCGCCGGGACCGTGATCGGCTCGGGAACGGTCTCGAACCCCAACTATGCCGAAGTGGGATCGAGCTGCATCTCCGAAGTGCGCGCCATCGAGATGATCGCCGGGGGCAAACCGTCGACCGCCTTCATGGGCTACGGCGACACCATCCGCATGGAAGCCCGCGCCAAAGACGGCCTCGCACCCTTCGGCGCCATCGACCAGCGCGTGGCC
>DATCMU010000050.1:0-216746 GCA_036563245.1 Devosiaceae bacterium
TATGGGGGGAATTATGCGGTGGGGGTGTGATGGGAAGTCGCCATGCTCCCCAAAGACAGGCGTGATAGCCAACCGCAGAACGAATGAGCTCGCAGGCAGGGGCAGTGCAGGCTTGTGTCTTGGGCCTTGCGTTGGCCATGATCGCTCAAAGCTCAACCGCATAAGCTTCTGCCTCAGCAAATCCCGCAAAGGAAGTTGTCATGCGGCGTAGGCATCTTGTTGATCGATTGGCGCGATTCATCGCACCGGCAATTCTTGTGCTTTTGAGTTTGGTATCCGTTGCGTATGCGGATTCAGGCCCGAAAGTGTACCACAACACCCAATGGGTCGATCTCCCTGACGGCACCAAGGCGCTGGACGTGCGCTGGGCAGTCGGAAATCCAATCAAAGTGACGACACTCCGCATTCCCAAGGCCTATCTGGGCCCACTTCAAGGGGAAGCGCTCTGTCACCCTTTCTCACCAAAAGAAGTGGACCCAAATTGCGCGCATGACTTCAAGATCACCTTGTTGTTGCGCGCCACGCTGCCCGACTTCCGGGCACCTGATTTTCCGCTGATGGAAGATCGACCTGACCTGGCGGATATTGAACTCTTCTCAACAGCGCTCGTGCCCAGCAAGGATCCCAACCAGATCCTGCGGGAAGAGTTGAATTTCCGGCTGGAGAGGGTTCGGGCCACTTCAAGTCGTGTTCGTGACCTTTCTCCAATATTTGGACTTGAGGGGATGGGAACCGCGCCAACGTCCGACTTGGTGAACATGTTCCCGCAGTTGATGCCCGACATCTACTACAACGCGCAATCGCCCGAGGAAGCCACTGTCTTCCTGGCGTGCATGGACGATGATGTATCAAGGATTGTCAGCCCGTATTACCTAACTGGAGATAAGGCTTCTTGCGACGAACACTTCTACCTAGACAAAATTCGGGCGACAGCTTCGGTGGAGTTCAGTAGAAAATACATGATGTATTGGAAAGAGATACCTGCAGCTCTAGCGGAACTTACAAAAACATTTTTGAAGGGTGAATGAACATGTCCGGCTATCTTTCAAATAGCGATGTGACCAAGCTTACAAATTATGCAAATTCCGGCAATCGCTATGCCTACTATGGCCTACTGGCATCCAAAGGTGACGCCTACGCAAAGCTTGCACTCGGCGTGGTAACTCAGGATACCCTCTCTGGCTATGTCGCCAACCGCTACATGGAGGATGTTGCCAATTCTCTGGGTGTGAGTGTTGGCCCGTCACTCTCGCGGCAAATTGGCGTGAATCTTATGAACGCCGACCTGATTACGGTGACAGTGCACTAAATACGCCACTCTTGTGCGAAGGTCCGGCACAAGGTTCGCACCTTCGCATGCGTCGCCCCGGGACTTGATCCCGGGGCCCACTCTCGGCTGCTGCAGGGAGGGGCGTTGAGAAAGCCTTCGGGCGATCAACAGGTTCGTCTCTGCTGTGCCGCGCCGAAGGGCAATTCGGTCCCGGGACGACGACGAGCGTTGATCGAGTGCAGCGGACAACCCAACGCGCGCTTCCACTCCCCGCTTCATGCGGGTAATCAATCGCGGCGCATTTGCAGTAAATTCGGCAATTTCAGCAATTTGAATGGTGCCGGCAGCAGGATTTGAACCCGCGACCCCCTGATTACAAATCAGGTGCTCTACCAACTGAGCTATACCGGCCCGATTGCCTCGCAGAGACCGGCGCTAGCTAGCATCGTCGGCGGCTTCTGGCAAGCAAGCTCGTTTCCCCCTCACGTGATCCGGCGCGCCGTGCGAAGCGTTCCTTGCCCAAAGGAAAAGAGCCATGACCACATCACTTCGAACCATCCTGGTCGCGCTCGCGCTGGTGCTTCTGGCGCTGATCCTGCGCGCCGCCACCGAGGCACCCATCGGCGCCGCTTTCGCCGCGATGGCGGCGGACCCGTGGGGCATCGTAACACTTGCCGATCTCTATATCGGCTTCTTGGTCATCGGCGTTGTCATGTACGCAATCGAGGACAGGCCGCTGAGCCGGCTCATCGCCATCCTGCCCCTGCCCTTTCTCGGCAATCTCTGGGCCGCATTGTGGCTTGCATTCCGCTTGGCGCGCATCCTGCGCCTCCTGTCCCGCACCGCGAATGACAGTCAGTGACGCTGGCGCAGTGGTTCCCTCCGTGCTAGGCACAAACGTCCTTGGCCAAAGGGGGAATTCGCCTTGGCATCGCCTGTAACCGACAGGATCGCGTTCGTAACCAGCGGCACCGCCGCAGCCGAGGAAGCGGCTGCGCGCCTGCGCGAGCGATATGGCGAAGTCGGCTTCGACAATGCCGCCGTGATCGTCGCGCTCGGCGGCGACGGGTTGATGCTGCAGACGCTGCACAAGGTGATGGACAAGGGCATCCCGGTCTATGGCATGAATTTCGGCTCGGTCGGCTTTCTGATGAACGAGTTCGAGCCCGATGGCCTGGCGGATCGCCTGCTTGGCGCCAAGCCCACCAATATCTATCCGCTGGCGATGACGGCCGTCGACGGCGCCGGCGCGACGCATCGTGCCCTCGCTCTGAACGAGGTGTCGCTGTTCCGCTCGTCGTTCCAGGCCGTCAAGATCGCCATCGACGTGGATGGCCACAACCGGCTCGACGAGTTGATCTGCGACGGGGTCCTGATCGCTACCCCCGCCGGCTCCACCGCGTACAACCTGTCTGCCCATGGCCCGATTTTGCCGATTGAGGCGCCGCTGCTGGCGCTTACGCCGATCTCCCCGTTCCGGCCCCGGCGCTGGCGCGGAGCGATTCTGTCGAACCGGGCGGTTGTCACTTTCCATTCCATCGAACCGCAGAAGCGGCCGATGAGCGCCGTCGCAGACAACGTCGAATTCCAGGACGTGCGCGAGGTCACTGTGCGCGAGGATCGCTCCCACGTGGTCACGCTGCTGTTCGACCCCGGCCATTCGCTCGAGGAGCGGGTGCTCAACGAGCAGTTCCGCTACTAGAGCCAGCCGAACACAGCAAGGGCCCGGCGAGGCACCCTGCCACCCATTGATGGGGAGGGATGCCGCAGTGCGGCAGGGTGGTCTGAGCGCATGGCGAGCGCTTCACCCGATACCCGTGCGACGATGCACGAATGGACGCCGGCCCCTCCGTCAGGAACGCCGCAACCGCTCTATGCGGCGGGCAGCGCCAGCCTCACCTCGCGGTCGTCCGGCAATTCGGGCACGGCGCTGTCGCCGGCCTCTTGCGCGAAAGCCGGCATCACGCCCCTCGCCGCCTGGCGCGCGAGCACGGCGTTCTGTGCGTTCAGATAGCGGAAAGCGTCGCCAAGTTCCGGCGGAATCTGGCCTTCGTGCTCGTCCACCAGGTCTTCGATCAAGACCGTGACCACGAAGTGCCGCGCTGCCAGATCGTCTGCAAGGTCGGCGGATCTGGCGTGAAAGATCAGTCTCGCCAGCAGGTTCCGGAACGCATCGCCAAGCCCTGCCCGCGCCAGAAGCGCGTTCAGCGAAGCGCGGCTCCCCTTTTCGAGCAGGGCCCACACCTTGCGCCTTGGCACTTTCGACAGGGCAGAAAGGCACTCGGCGAAGAAAAGCGTCTGTCCGTGCACGAGCGCATGCAGCAGAAGCCGGGGCGTCACACCGCTCCTTTCCGCAAGGTTTTCCGCCAGTTCGCCCTTGCCCGATGCCGCGTCGCGTTCGCCAATATCCGAGACCGCCTTGTCGGTTGCGTCGAGCAACAGCCTCTGAAGCCTTGGCGCGGCAATCGCGCCCGCAACGATCCGGGTTGTGCGCAGGGCATCGACTGCCTCCCTGACAAGGCGAACCCGCGCCATCGCCGGCAGGTCACCCCGACCCAGCAGCGTTCCGCGGAACTCCGCGTCGCCGGCCCATTGCTCGGCTATTCGCGCAATCAGGTCTCCCCCAAGTGCAAGCTCGCAACGCTGCGCAAGGCGCAGGACCACGGGACGGCCGCCGCGCTCCACCAGTTCGGCGGCAATGCACGGCCCGATTGCACGGCGCGCCGCAATGGCCAGCAGCAATTCCTCATCGGCGTCAGCCATCAGCCCGATCAGGTCGGCGTCGAGCAACACGGGTGAATATTGCGCCACGGCCCGCTGGATGATCGGGGCATCGTTGGCCAGTGCGAGCATCAAGGTCCGCGGCGCGTCTTTTCCGTGCAGCAGCCCATAGGCAAGGGCCGCCCGAACCTTGACCGAAGGGTCGTCGAGGAACGTCACCAGGGCCGCATACAACGCAGCGTGTTCGTCTGCCGGTCCGTGATGGGCCAGGTAGGCCATCGCCGCCATCCGGGCCGCCTGCCCGCGCGCGTCGCTGTCGCAGGACTGCGAAAGCTCCACAAACTCCGGATAGGCCACCATCGCGCGCTCCAAACGGGATTCCCACTTCGCAACCCTAGGCCGCAAGCATTAACGTTTGGTTCACCATGACGAACACGCCGCTAGCGCTTGTAGAGCCCCGTGAAGAACGCGCCACCGCCTTGCGGTTGCGGAACAGGGGATAGCGGGCTGGACGTCGCGGTCCCGGTCGAGAAGAGACCCGTGAAATCGACCGGAAGGGACTGAGGCACAAGCGGCCCCGAAGGCTGAGGGCCCCCGGCACCGGCAGGCGGCGGCCCGGACACCAATTGCTGGGCGGCAAATCCGGCTGCAGGCTGTGGCTGGTCGTGTCGGGCCACAAGGGCGCGATAGACCTCGCGGATCGTCCGGGCATGCCCGTCTGCATCGAAAAAGATCGCCCGGTTGCTCGCCGCGGCGTCGGGAAACAGGCGCGCCGCCACCTGGTCGGGGTTCGAAAGGCCGGCGTCAAAGAGTTTGGCCGCCCCCTGCGCACCCAGAAAATGCGCGATATAGAGCTCGCCCGGACTGGGCATCCGGCCATATCTGCTTTGCAGGTACTCCCCGTTGCGCCGCGTGAAGGCTGCGGCCAGGTCGGCGGCCACGTCAGGGTTTTCGCGCAACTTGAGGATTTCGGCGCGAAGTCCGGGATCGCTGACCGTCAACTGCCCGCGGCCATTGTCGACGATTGCATCGGCATATCGGCCATAGCCGAGCCGCGCACCATCGCTTTTCATCACGGAGAACCAGGTCTGCTCAAGGAACTGGAACAGCCCCACCGCCGACGAGCCCGGCGCCTTCGCGCCGGCATCCATCCCGCTTTCGCGCATGGCGGTGTTGAGAAGGAAACCAAAATCGACTCCGTTGCGCTCCCCCGCCCGGTTCAACGCCTGTGCCAGCGACGGTGACACACCCACCGGTTGCACGGCCATGCCCCAGCCCTCTCTCCACCATTGGGATGGTTAACAATTCCCTCACAAAGGGTTAAGGGCGAGTTAAGCCGCTTTCACGCCCGCCATTCGGAAACCACGTCCGCAAGGTTCGGTCTTGGCCTGTCCTCCATCCGCGCGCTTGGGGTGCCGATATGCACGAACCCGGCAAACGCCTCGCCTTCCCGGGCGCCCAGCATCGCCCGCGCTTCCGGGTCATAGGCAAACCAGCGCGTGACCCAATGGCCCGCATAGCCCAGCGCTTCTGCGCCATTGAGAAGGTTCAGGCACACGCAGGCAGCGGAAAGCTGTTGCTCCCAGCGCGGCGCCTTGACGTGGGCAATCGGCGCACTGATCACGCCCACGGTCAGCGGCGCTGGCAGGAACTGCTTGCGCTCGATCTCCAGCGCGGCCTCCTCGATGCCCGGATTCCGCCGTCCAGCGATTTCCGCGAGGCGCGTTCCGATGACCTGCCGCGCGTCACCGCGATACAGAACCAGCCGCCATGGCGCGATCTTGCCGTGGTCCGGAACCCGGGTCGCAATGGTCAGCAACTCCTGCAATTCGGCTTCGCTTGGCCCGGGATCCTTCAGGAACGGCAGCGTCACGCTGCGCCGGGTCTTCAGATAGTCCAGAAGCGGCTGATTTTGCGGCATCGATTCACCTCGGTTGCGATTTGTTCCGTTATGCCACAGGTTCGTCCCGTTCCAAGCCTATCTGGCGCGGCACACGGTCACTGTCCGGCTGCAAATCGCGCCAATCTATGGTCTGTTTCGCCCATGCGTCATCTTGTGATTCTCACCCTGGCCCTTGCGCTTGTCGCACCGCTCACCGCCCTTGGCGACGAGCCACCCCTGCCGCGCCCGCGCCCGCACTTCTCAGGCGACACGGTCAACCCCGACGAGGTACCCGCGGACGTACCCGTACCCAAGGGCGAAAACCCGGTTCTTGCCGCCAGCGAGCCGCAACCGGTCACGCTGTCCGCGCGGGTGTCCGAAGACGGCCCGATCATCACCAGCGGCCTTGTCTGGCGCGTCTACAACACCAAGGCGGACGCGCGCGGCCAGCTCGAACTGATCGGCAAGTCCAACGAAGCCGCGGCTGGCTTTGCCTTGCCCGTCGGCCAGTACGTCGTCCACGTCGCCTACGGCCGGGCCCAGGCCAGCGATACCATGGACGTCGAGACCGGCCCCAACGCCAAGACCATCATTCTCGACGCCGGCGCGCTGCAACTGAATGGCAAGATCACCGGCGACCTGTCGATACCGGCGAACCTGCTGTCCTTCGACATATTCACCTCGACGGAATCGGCAAGCGAGCGGGTTCCGGTGGCTGAAAAGGTGGCGCCGGACGAAATCGTCAGGGTCAATGCCGGTGTCTACCAGATCGTTTCGCACTATGGATCGGCCAATGCGAGCGTGCGTGCCGACCTGCGGGTCGAGCCGGGAAAGCTGACCGAGGCAACCCTTTATCACAAGGCGTCCCAGGTGACACTTCGGCTCGTCTCCAAGGAAGGTGGCGAGGCAATCGCCGATGTCGACTGGACCGTCAAGACGTCGGCGGGCGACACCGTGTTCACCCACCACGGCGCCTTTCCCTCGGTCGTGCTGGAGGCCGGCGACTACCTGGTGCTCGCCAAGCTTGGCGACCGCGTCTACAACCGCGAATTCCAGATTCAGCCCGGCAAGCCACATCTCGTCGAGGTGTTGACCACCGTCTACTGAACCGGCAATCGCGGCGGCCGCTTTTTCGGCGACCGCCTTGCAGCTACTTGCGAAGGTCGGGAGGCATAGCCTCGTCCAGAAGATCCGCGATCGCCTTGTCCGCTGGCACGACCGCCTGTCCGTCCGACCCCAGCCGACGCACGGAAACGGTCCCTTCCTCGGCCTCGCGCTTGCCCACGACCAGGATCGCGGGCACCTTCTGCACGGAGTGTTCACGGACCTTGTAGTTGATCTTCTCGTTGCGCGTATCCAGTTCGACGCGCAGGCCCGCGGCCCGCATCCGCTCCACCAGGTCGGCGGCATAGTCGTCAGCATCCGAGACGATGGTGGCAACCACCGCCTGCACCGGCGCCAGCCACATTGGCATGCGGCCCGCATAGCTTTCGATCATGATGCCGATGAACCGCTCGAGCGAACCAAGGATCGCCCGGTGCAGCATCACCGCGAACTTGCGGCTGCCGTCCTCGGTCACGTAGGAGGCGCCAAGCCGCTCGGGCAACACATAGTCGAGCTGCAGCGTGCCGACCTGCCACGAGCGCCCGATGGCGTCCTTGAGGTGGAATTCGAGCTTGGGCGCATAGAATGCCCCCTCGCCTTCGGCGATGATGAAATCGCGTCCGGTCGCGCGCAGCGCATCGCCCAGCGCCTTCTCTGCCGCGTCCCAGCGTTCGATGGTGCCGCCGAATTTCTCGGGCCGCGTCGCCAGCTTGATCACGACGTCGGAAAAACCCATGTCCTCATAGACCTTGTAGAGCAGATTGACGAAATGCTCCGTCTCGCTCTGGATCTGGTCTTCGCGGCAGAAGATGTGCGCGTCGTCCTGCGTCATCTGCCTGACGCGCATCAACCCGTGCAATGCCCCATGCGGCTCGTTGCGATGACAGCAGCCAAATTCCGCCATGCGGATCGGTAGATCGCGGTAACTCTTGATGCCCTGATTGAAGATCTGCACGTGCGCCGGGCAGTTCATAGGCTTGAGCGCCATCAACTCGCCCTCGCCCGACAGAACCGGCCCCTCATCCTCGGTGCTGGGCACTTCGTCGGGCACCACGAACATGTTCTCGCGGTATTTGCCCCAGTGTCCGGACTGCTCCCAGAACTTGGAGTTCATCAATTGCGGCGTCTTGACCTCGGCATAGCCCGAACGGTTCAAACGCCGCCGGATATACGCCTCCATCTGGTTGTAGATGACGAAGCCCTTGGGGTGCCAGAACACCGAGCCTTGCGCTTCTTCCTGCAGGTGGAACAGGTCCATTTCGCGGGCCAGCTTGCGGTGGTCGCGCTTCTCGGCCTCCTCCATCATGTGCAGGTAGGCGTCGAGGTCGGCCTGGTTGGCGAAGGCCGTACCGTAGATGCGGCTCAGCACCTCACGATCTGAATCGCCGCGCCAATAGGCGCCCGCGACCTTGGTCAGCTTGAAGGCCTGCCCCACATCCCTTGTCGTCCGCATGTGAGGACCGCGACACAGGTCGAACCACTGCCCCTGGCGGTAGATCTTGATCTGCTGGTCCTCGGGGATCGCATCGACAAGCTCGACCTTGAAATGCTCGCCCTTTGCGGCAAACACGCGCTTGGCCTCTTCGCGAGACCAGACCTCCTTGGTGAAGGCGGCCCCGCGCTGGATGATCTCGGCCATCTTCCTCTCGATGGCGCGCAGGTCGTCCTCGGAAAACGGCTCGTCGCGCGCGAAGTCGTAGTAGAACCCGTTCTCGATCACCGGCCCGATGGTCACCTGTGTGTCGGGCCACAATTCCTGCACCGCCTCGGCGAGCACGTGCGCAGCGTCGTGCCGGATCAGCTCAAGCGCCGCCGGATCGTCGCGCGTGACGAACTCGATCCTGCCATCGGCGTCCAGGACATCCGAAAGGTCGGAAAGGGCCCCGTTCCAGCGCATGGCCACGGTCTTCTTGGCCAGCGACTTCGAAATGCCCTCAACGATCGCGGTGCCGGTGGTGCCGCGCTCGAATTCGCGAACCGCACCATCGGGAAATGTCACCTTGATCATTGTCCTTCTCCAGGAAGTTTTTGGGGTTTGATGTCGAAAAGACGGCGCTGTTTAGCACGATTTGACGCTATTTCCACCGCCCATATCGCCAAGGCAGATACCAGTGGCCACGGCTTGGCAGATCGTCAGGCACGGGGTCGTAGCCATGGGTGCCGCCCGGGCGGCAACGATAGAGCCGCGCGAGGCCCATCCAGCCCCCCGGCCAGAACCCGTGCCGCCATATCGCGTCGCGCGTGAACTCCGAACAGGTCGGCAGATGCCGGCATTGCCGCCCCGAGATCGCCGAAAGCGTGTAGCGATAGATCGTAATCAGGGCGACCGCGGTCAGCTTGAACGGCCAATCGACCAGGCGCCAGAACCCGTCCCACAGGGAACGGATCATTCCGAACCGGCCTTTGCGATACTGTCGAGGGCGTCGGCAACCGCGTCGAAGACCAGGAGCGTCGAAGTGTGGCGGGGGCGGTACTCGCGCACCGGTTCCAGATATTTCAGGTCGCTCCATTTGCCATCCGGCGGCGGGCCACCGGCCTCGAGCATGGCGTGCATGGTGTCGCGGAGCGCATAGAGTTCCTCGGTGGTCGAGCCCACGATTTCCCGCGCCATCACTGCCGCCGAAGTCTGGCCGAGGGCACAGGCCGAAACATCCTGGCCGTAGTCGGTAATTCGCCCATCGCGCACCTGAACATCGACCTCGATGATCGAGCCGCATATCCGCGACACACGCCTGGCGGTCGCGTCGGGGTGCGCAAGGCGCGACGCCGGCCCCAGCCCGGAGGCAATCTCGATGATCTTTTCCGAATAGAGATCGGTCAGTTCCATGCGTCCAGCTACCTTTTCCCGAATATGATCGGATGCGCGAACTTCTATTCCGGTTCCCGGCGAAACCATCACAATCAGTTTTCTTGTTCGACCTGTTTGCCACCTTATATAAGGGTCACCGAACGGAGTGTCAGCGGTTTGCAGGCAAAGCTTGTGGCGCGCGATGGTCCAAGTCGATAGGGGCGGCGTATATGCTCGGTCGCAACGATAAGGAAACCCATGTGATGGACGTCACTGCCCGCCCGAAAACCCCGGTAGCTGTTGAGAACAGGGTTGTCCAGCGCCCGACCCGCGAACAGGCCGAGGCCGCCGTACGCACCCTGATAGCCTGGGCCGGCGACGATCCGCTACGCGAGGGCCTCATCGATACCCCGCGCCGCGTCGCGGAGGCCTATGGCGAACTCTATTCGGGCTACGACAAGGATCCGGCCGAATTCCTGCAACGCACCTTCAAGGAAGTCGGCGGGTATGACGACATCGTGCTGCTGCGCGACATCCCGTTTCATTCCCACTGCGAACACCACATGGTCCCCTTCACCGGACGGGCGCATATCGCATACCTGCCGCACGATGGGGTGGTCGGGCTCTCCAAACTTTCGCGCGTGGTGGATGCGTTCGCCCGCCGCCTGCAAACGCAGGAAAACCTGACGGCCCAGATCATCGACGCGATCAACGACCATCTCAATCCGCGCGGCGCAGCGGTCCTGCTGGAGGCGGAGCACATGTGCATGACCATGCGCGGCGTCCAGGCCCACGGCGCAAGCACCACCACTCAGCGTTTCACCGGCGTTTTCGCCGAGGATCGCGACCAGCAGGATCGGTTCTTCGCCCTCATCGGCAAGCGCTGACAGCAACGCGGGTGTGGTGAAATCCTGCGTGATGTGTCATGACATGTCGCCATGAAACACACGTTTGCCGACAACTATTCGCTGAGCCATGAAGCGCGGGAAAACGGTTCCGTCTTCGCGCCTCGTTTCGATGTAAACGGCCTTGTTACGGCGATCGCAGTGGATGCTTCCACACGCGATGTCCTCATGGTCGCCTACATGAACGACGAAGCGCTGTCGCTGACGCTTGAAACCGGAGAAGTGCACTACTTCTCGCGTTCGCGCGCGAAAGTCTGGAAGAAGGGCGAAACCTCCGGCGAAATCCAGAAGCTGAAGGAAATCCGGGTCGACTGCGACCAGGACGCCCTGCTGGTCATCGTCGAGCAGACCGGCCGGGGCGCCGCCTGCCACACCGGCCACCGGACGTGCTTTTATCGCAGTGTGGTGAGCGGCGAACACGGTGTCTCGCTCGAGGGCGGCGCGGAGCCGCTGATATTCGATCCCAAGGACGTCTATTCGTCCGGATCCTGAGCGGGTAGCGGCGGGCGACGCTCGAACAGCGGAACCACGAGCAGGCCGAAAACGAACCCACCGATATGGGCCTGCCAGGCGATCTGGACGCCCGGGCCGCCGAAAAATTCCGGCATCAGCGGCACAATCCCGTTCAGCACGAGCCAGAAGAAACTGAAAAGCCCCGCCCGCCCGTCGCGCAAGAGCCCCCCAAGAGGCAGGAGCCGCCGGCCGAGCACCACGACTTCGCCGGTTTCGGGATGTCGGGCCACCTCGACCGGCTGGAAGACGAAGCGCACGGCCGCCCCGGTCAGCGCTGCGATGCCGCCGGATGCCCCGATCAGGGGAATGGGCGACGTCCAGGCAAGCGCCAGATAGGCCATCGCCCCGGCCAGTGACCCCACGAAGAACACGATCAGCATCGCCAGGCCGCCATAGCGCCGCGCAACCGGCGTGCCGAAGATCGCCAGCCAGGCCACGTTGAAGATCAGATGCTCCCAGCCCCCGTGCAGCAGCGCGTAGGTAAAGGGCGTCCAGAGCATGGGAGCGAGCCCGCCCGGCACCAGTTCCGGAGCCGTGAGCCTGACTGGGATGAAGCCGAACCAGACCACGAACCGCAAGTAGGCCTGTTCCGAGAATACGAAGACCGATGCGAGATGAATCGCAACGATCAACCCCACCAGCGCGGTGACCGCCGCTGGCAGGAGAAATACGGGCTGTGAACCGCCATGCTCGGGGGCTTCACGCCCATTGGTCTGCATCGATGTCGCACTCCCCTGTCGGCGGCCAGTCTGGCCTCTCAACACTCTTATCCACACTCCACCGAGGCATTAACCTTAACAAGTGTTTAATGGCGATTTTGGCGCCGGGTTTTGCCACTCTCGGTGCAGGCAGCAAGGCGAATCGCCCAAGCGATGTTGTGAAGGGTTGCCGCCCTTCCCGCAACACACTGCCAGCGCAAAATTGGCGCCGCACGGACTGGATCGCCGTGCGGCAGTAGACGCAGCGGAACGGACGATATTCATGAGAAAAGCGAGCACGCGCGCTCTTTACGACTACTGGAACACCCTGCGCGGCTCGCGCAGCGCACCGGATCGTCGGGACATCGACCCGACCCGCATCCGCTCCGCGCTTGCCAATACATTCATCCTGGAGTCGAGCGACGCCACCGAATTTACTTTCCGCCTGGCTGGTTCCCACCTGTGCTCCGCCTATTGCCGCGAACTCAAGGGCCGGTCCTTCAACAAGCTCTGGCAGCAAAAGGACCGCGATGCGATCGAGACGCTCATTCGCGCGGTGACCGAAGATCACGCCGCGGCGGTCGTCAATCTGCAGGGCACCACCCCGCAGGGCAGCGCCACGAATTTCGAACTCATGCTCTTGCCCTTGCGGCACAATGGCAGCACCACCGCGCGCATGATCGGTTCCATGACCGCCTTCGAGGAACCCTACTGGTTCGGCATGCACCCGGTGATGGAACAAAGGATCACGGGCCTGCGGCTGATCTGGCCTGATGAGATCGGCGCGCACGATGTCGATTCCATTAACGCCGCCGAGCTTCACGACCTCGCCGCCGGGGCCGATGTCGACCCTGTCGCCATGCCCGTCAAGGTGCAGGGAATAAGCGCTCGACGCTATCAGCATCTGGCGGTTATCGACGGCGGCAAAGGTCGAAACTGATCGCCGCCCCCGCATTCCTCCGCAAGAAATTACCGATCATTTTCAATAAATTGTCGGCCTGAACTGATTCAAAAATACAGAACCGCCAGATAGGCCGAATGGATCGCAGAGCCAGAATTTCCGGGCTTCGCGATGCGGTTTCGTACCTACTGCCCGAATGCCTCGATCCTTACCAAGGGTTAACCAACTCAGGTTACGATTGAGCGTCAAATAGAAATCTGCTTGCTGCGGGCCTGGCGCGCTGATGCTGAGTGAACAGACCAATACCTATCGTGGATCCACGCCGGTACGTGACGGCAAGGAAATGCCGCGATTCCAGCGCGTCAAGGTTTCCATGCTCGGTCGCTACATGCTTGCCGACCGCCGCGAATTCCCCTGCCAGGTCATCGAGATGTCTCCGGGCGACGCCGTAATGATCGTTCCCGTCTCCGGCGCGCTCAACGAACGCGTGATCGCCTATCTCGACCATCTCGGCCGGATCGAGGGTCCCATTGTGGAGATGATCGATGGTGGCTTCACAATGGAAGTGGTCGCCTCTCCGCGCAAACGCGACAAGCTCGCGGCGCAGCTGACATGGCTGGCGAACAAGGAATTGCTCGACCTGCCCGAGGATCGCAAGCACGAGCGCCTGGTTCCCGACATAAGGCATTCCACGATCGTGCTTGATGACGGTCGCCGCTATAACTGCAAGATCATTGATATCTCGCTGGGCGGCGCGGCCGTCGAGATGGCCGTGCGCCCCGCAATCGGCACCCCTGTTGCCCTTGGCCGCATGCGCGCGCGTGTCGTGCGCCACTTCCCCAATGGCGTCGCGGTGGAATTCACCTCCGTGCAGGAAATGCTCACCGTGGTACAGCAGAACCTGCAGGTCGGCTGACCGGCGCAGCCCCCTCCGGCGCCTTTCACATGCCTAACGGGGCATGAATCGTTCCCATCAAATTCGTCTAAAATCTCGCTGCGACTTTTCGCATCGGGGCAAGTCGCCCGCCCTATCGTCGTCTCCGTCAGGGAGAAAACGATATGTCGGGCATCGGTCGCTTCATCGGTCTTGTTGCGGGTCTCGCACTCACGGTTGCAATCTCGGGTCATTCCGCCAGCGCGGCGTCGGTTGCCGCGGCCCCCTCGCCGGTCTTCGAGACGGTGGCCGGACTGACCAGCATCCCCGTCGGCCACGCCGAGTTCTGCGCCATCCACAAGCGGGAATGCGGCCCCAACGCCCATGTCGTCGAGACAGTCACCCTCACCCAGGCGCTGTGGCAGCAGCTTCTCGACGTCAACAACGCGGTGAACACCAATGTGAAGCCGGTCACCGACGAGGTGCTCTACAAAGTCGCCGAATACTGGACCTACCCGCACGGCTATGGTGATTGCGAGGACTACGCACTGGAAAAACGCCGCGAACTCATGGCCCTGGGCTGGCCCGCCTCAACGCTGCTGATGACTGTGGTTCGCCAGCAGAATGGCGAGGGGCATGCCGTGCTCACGGTCCGCACCGATCGCGGTGACCTGATCCTGGACAACCAGGAAGGGCTCGTGCGTCTTTGGGACGACACGCCCTACCGCTACCTGAAGCGCCAGTCGCAGGCCAATTCTGCCGATTGGGTTGCCATCGTCGACAACCGCGCAGCAACCGTCATCGCGACACGCTGAACCGAACGGTCGCCTTCGTGGGTGGGCGGGCGGCCCGGCCTAGCCGAGCATCGCCAGATAGACCGACACGAACAGCAGGCCGGTGATGAAACTCCAGCCGAACGCGACGAACGCCGACAATACGATCGGCGTGAGCGCAACCGTTCCGCCCCGTTCAGCACGCGCCCCCATCTGCAGCATGATGTAGGGCCCGCAAACGAAGCTCATGAACAGATTGCCGAACATCCCCCAAACGGTCCGGCCGTCATAGCGCAGCTCCGCCTGCTGCCGCGCAAGCCCTTGATAGAGATGCGTTCCGGCCCCCGCCACGCTCAACCCCACCGCGATCAGGAACCCCGCCAGCAAGACATCGCTACTCATCGCATGCACCCCTACGCAAACCGGACAAGATTAATACTTTGTTAAGCATATGGGGTGACGAATAAAGAGTCATCCGGCGAAGGCATCATTGGTTAATGCCGACCCGGGGATCAGGTCGATGTAAGGGCGAACCGGCCGCCGGGACATACCGGCTGGTGACGTCGCTTCAGAGTTGGAACGACATGGCGCACGCAGCGGCCTCCGCAAGAACCGCAAGGCACTCCCGGCATCACAGCATCGGGTTCAATCTGGCAGGCATCGCCGCCATGGCCCTTCTTGGGGGCATCGCGCTTGCGTACGCGATCAACGCAATGAGCCTTCATGACCGCGTCATGGCCGGAACTGGCCCGGACCAGCCGCCAATCGCCAAGACCGTGGGCGGGGCCGTCCTCGACATTCCCGCCAACTGGTTCCGATACGACGACCAGAAGACCGAAGGTTATGCGGATCGTGTCGACCTCTCCTTGACATTTCCGCTTGGCGCGGGCGGCGCCGACACCGTGGTCGACGTCACTCTCTCACCCAAGAGCCGCGTCCGGCCGAGCGCGCTCCTGCTCGACAGCGTCTACCTGCACATGTTCCAGGCAAGCCAGGTCGAGGGCCCGCCGGGCCTGGTGGGGAAGCCGCTGGCCAACAAGGAAGGCTACCAGAGCGAAACCGTCTGGTATGACCCGCTTTCAGTCAATCCCTTCGTGGCCAAGTGCCAGGCGCCGCTGGCCGCCGGCGAACAGGGGCGATGCCTGAGAACCGTGGTCCTGGACGACAAGATCTCTGCGACCTACGCCTTCGACCGGTCGGTCCTTGCGTCATGGAAGATATTCGACGACACGGTTTCTGCGCGCCTGGAGCCGATCATCGAACCCTGAACCGCCAGCAATTGCAGGCGGTTTGCTGGAGGACTCAGTCCTCCAGGTCGACGTCCAGAATTGCCATCTGGAACATGAACGAGCGGTCGCCGTCCTCATCGTCGAGATAGAGCACGCCGATGAATTCCTCGCCGAGATAGACCTCGCACGAATCGTCCTTGCGCGGGCGGGGGCGAACATCGATGGCGCGATTGCCGAACTTGCGCTGCAGGAAGTTCTGCAGCTTGATGATTTCTGCGTGATTCACGGAGTGATCTCCAGGGTACTGGCCGCAATCCCCTTGGGGTGCTCGCAACATAGCGGCCCGGTCATTCATTTCGGGACGGGGCGCCTGCTGCAGGCGGGTTGCCGACCGGTTCGGGTGCCAATGTAGGCTGCCAGAACTTTATAACAATGCCCCCGGGCGGCTTTTCCCCACCCGAACCGGGCAATCAGGCGTTGTCGCCAGCGCTCAGCGTCTGGTCCATGTCCGAGGCCGGCTGGGCGCATCCGGCCGGGCCGATGACCTTCGCCGGCACGCCCGCGACGGTCATCTTGTCGGGCACATCCTTGAGCACAACCGAGCCCGCAGCAATCTTTGCGCAGCAACCGATATTGATGTTGCCCAGCACCTTCGCTCCCGCGCCGATCAGCACGCCGGAGCCGACCTTGGGGTGACGGTCGCCGTCTTCCTTGCCCGTGCCGCCGAGCGTGACGCCCTGCAGGATGGAGACGTGATCGCCGATGGTTGCGGTCTCGCCAACCACCACACCGGTGCCGTGGTCGATCATGATGCCGCGCCCGATCGTCACGCGCGGATGAATGTCCACCTGGAACACCTGGCTGGAGCGGCTCTGCAGATAAAGCGCGAAGTCGCGGCGCCCGGCAGCCCACAGGCTGTGGGCAAAGCGATGCGTCTGGACCGCCTGATATCCCTTGAAATAGAGCAGCGGCTCTATGGCCCGGTGGCAGGCAGGATCACGCTCAAGCGTCGCGGCAAGGTCTGCGCGCGCCGCAGCCCCGATCTCGGGATCCAGTGCCATGGCATTCTCGAAGGCCTGCCGGATCAGATCGGCAGTGAGATCCTGATGGTCCAGCCTCTGCGCAAGGCGAAAGGCCAGCGCCGACTCGAAGTCGGAGTGATTGAGAATTGTGGCGACCATCAACCCCGAGAGAGAGGGCTCGCTGTCCGCAATGGCCGCCGCCTCGGCGTTGATGCTGCTCCAAATCGGGTCGACCGTGGTGACGTGTGGCCGTGGCCTGGCTTGCTGCATGATATCCTCGCTCGCTGAGCCCGAGATATAGGCCATCCCGGCCCCTGATTCAAAGGTCTCACGAGACTATGATGAAGAATACCACTTTGCTAGGAAGGCGAGCACACCCTTCTTGAACACCGGATCACCGGTCGCGCGCATGTGGTCGCGGCGCGGTATGGCAAGTACTTCGCCTCGCGGCAGAAGCGCGGCAAGAGGTTCCGGCCGCCCGCTCATCTCGTCTTCGGTCCCCACCGCCACCAGCGCCGGCTGGGCGATCCGACCGATCTCGTCTTTGCTGATTCTGTCGTGCGACGCCGCCATGCACGCCGCGAGCGCCTGCCTGTCGCTCCTTGTGTGATCGGCAAAGATCCGGAACCGGCGTCCGACCGGTCCGGCGACATCTTCGAGGCTGGCGGCCCCGAGCGCGGCGATGATCTCGTCGGCATGCGGCGTCTCGATGGTCATGTTGGCGCCCAGCCCCCCGAACACGACACAGGCGACCTTTTGTGGCGCGGCAAGCGCCGCGAAGGCGCAGATACGCGCGCCCATCGAATAGCCGATCAGCGCAACGCGCTCCAATCCGAGTTCATCGATCAGGGCAATGACGTCCCCCGCCAGGATCCGGGCGGGATAGGCCGCTGGATCGTGGGGCTTGTCGGATTCGCCGTGCCCCCGATTGTCGATGGTAATGGCGCGATAGCCCGCGTCTGTCAGCGTGGCGACCCATCCGGTTTCCAGCCAGTTGACCCGCCCGCTCGAGGCAAAGCCGTGCACCAGGACCACGGGCGCGCCCTCCCCGTAGCTTTCATAGGCAATGCGATGACCATCCGACACGAAATCCGGCACGCGCAGGCTCCCCGGCAACCTCTTGGAACGGCAGGCTCATAGCAGGTCGCGCCAGCTCGACCAAGTGCGCGGGTACATTGCGGCCAAGCCACTGGAAATTCCGCTTCGCACCCGTTATGGTCCGCCCCGTTCCAAACAGGCAGGCTTATTGAAGATGGCACACGAGAACGTTCCCCACTTTCACAATACCGACGGTGTGGCGCGTATCGAGATCGGGGCCCGCGAGTTCCAGTGCATCGGCGCGCTCCCGCCCTTCGATCATCCCCACGTCTATCTCGACATGGGCGGGGAGAACGAAATCATCTGCCCGTATTGCTCGACGCATTACGTCTACAATTCCAAATTGAAGACAGGCGCCGCCGATCCCGTTTCCGCGGTCTACAAGCCCGCCAACGTCTAGGCGGCACGTTCATGGCCGGACAAGGCCGCACCATCTACATCGCCGGTGCCGGAATCGCCGGACTGACCCTTGCGCTGGCCCTTGCCAAATTCGGCGCAACCGTTGTCGTTCTGGAAAAGCGCCGGCGGATCGATGAGTTCGGTGCGGGCCTGCAGATCAGCCCAAACGCGCGCCGCGTGCTCGATCGGCTGGGCCTCGACCGGGCGCTCTCCAGTGTCGGATTCGAGCCGGAAGGCATCGATATCTATCCTCATGGCGCCACCCGCCCGTTGACGACGCTCCGCCTTGGCCAGGCGGCACGCGACCGTTTCGGGGTTCCTTACGCGGTATTTCACCGCCGCGACCTCATCGAAGTGCTGCACAAGGCCTGCAAGCGCTTTGCCAATATCGACATCGTCTTCGGGGTGAACCGCTTCAACGTCGCCACCCATGCAAGGGGCATGACCGTCCTCGTCGATGAATCGGGGGGGCGTGCCCGCGAGGCGAGGCCTTTCGCCCTTGTCGGCGCCGATGGCGTGCGCTCAACGACCCGAACAGGCCTGCTTGGCGGCCCGGATGCCGTCTATTCGGGCTATGTTGGGTGGCGGGCCCTGCTTCCGCTCACCGCGCTCGAGGGAATCGCCGCCACCGACCGTACCAGCCTGATGTACGGGCCGGGCTTTCACGCGGTGGTCTATCCCCTGCCCAGGCACGGCAATGCCAATGTCGCGCTGTTCACCCGCGAGCCGGAGGCGCGGGCATTTGCCGAGCCCGCTCCGCACATGCCCAGCTTTCGAAGGCGCCTCGTGCTCTCTCAGCGATTGCAGGCGCTCATGGCGGCGATAGGCGACACATGGACCCATTGGCCCCTTTCCTTCGTCGCCGCGCGCCAATGGCACGCCGGCCCGATTGGCCTGATCGGAGACGCCGCACACGCAATGCTGCCGTTCCAGGCGCAGGGCGCGGCCATGGCGATCGAGGATGCGGCGATCCTTGCTCCCCTGCTGATCACCGAGCCGGACGCGGAAACCGCCTTTCGTCGCTACGAGGGCCTGCGACAAGCCCGTACAAGACGGGTCGCCCGGGTTTCGGCGGCAAACGGTCGCGCCTTTCACCTGGAGTGGCCGCTGTCGCTGGGGCGCGATGCAGTCATTGCCATGCAGGGACCCTTGGGTCACTTCCGCCGGCTTGCATGGCTCTATGACTATGACGCGGCCCCTGAAATCGAACGCTATTCCGCCCGCAAGACCGGCTGAAAGATCAAACGCGCCGGATCGGCGCACACATCGAACCCGTCGCGCAACAGGCTTTGCCGCTTGCCTTGCGGCACCTGCCTGTGTCAACTGCGCCCCAATCTCGAACAAGGAGCTCGTAGCCCGCGCATGAAGGTCGCCAGGGACTCCAATCTCACCCTCATCTTCATCCTGATCACCATCCTGCTCGACATGGTCGGTCTGGGGATCATCCTGCCGGTCCTGCCCGGCCTGATCCTGGAGCTGATCGCGCCGACGATGAACGGGGCCTCCAGCGAAGGCCTGGTGGCGCGCTCCGCCGTGATCGGGGGTTACCTGGTCTTCGTCTATGCGCTCATGCAGTTCATCTTCTCGCCGGTGCTTGGCAACCTCTCGGACAGGTTCGGCAGGCGGCCGGTGCTGCTGCTGTCGTTGCTGGGGCTGACTGCCGACTACCTCATCATGGGCTTTGCGCCGGTCGTGGCCTGGCTGTTCCTGGGCCGTTTCCTCTCAGGCATTTCAGGTGCGGCGGTGACCACGGCCACCGCCTATATCGCCGACATCACGCCGCCCGAAAAACGGTCGCAGCGCTTTGGCCTGATTGGCGCGGCGTTTGGCCTCGGCTTCATCATCGGGCCCGTCGTCGGCGGCATTCTTGGCGAGTTCGGGCACCGCGTGCCCTTTTATGCCGCAGCCGGGCTTGCCTTTGCCAACTTCCTTTACGGACTGATCGTCCTGCCCGAAAGCCTGACGGTCAGGAACCGCCGGCGGTTCGACCTCAAGCGCGCCAATCCCTTCGGCGCGGTTCTTGCCCTTCGCCAATATCCCTCGGTCGTTTGGCTTCTGGCCTCGCTGTTCATCTTCGCGCTGGCCGGCCAGGCCTATCCGGCGGTCTGGAACTTCTTCACCATCGAGCGTTTCCAGTGGACCTCGTCCCAGATCGGGCTGTCGCTCGGCGTGTTCGGGCTCCTGTTTGCGCTGTGGCAGGGCATATTGATCAGCCCCACGATCAAGCGTTTCGGCGAGAGCGTCACGGTATTGCTGGGCATGGGCGCGGCAGCGATCGCGTTTTTCGGCACCGCGTTCATCAACACCCCGGTCGGGCTCTACGGCTACCTTGTTGTCGGCTCGCTGAGCGGCCTGGCAGGCCCGGCGCTGAACGGGCTGATGTCGCGCCAGGTGCCCGACAACCAGCAGGGCGAGCTGCAGGGCGCGGTCAACGCGGCAAATTCCCTGTCCACGATCATCGGACCGGTTGCGGCGACCCAGCTCTTCTCGTTCTTCACGACCTCGCCGCGCGCGCCAACCTATTTTCCCGGTGTGCCGTTCCTTGGCGCGGGGATCCTGATTCTCTTTTCCGTCGGCGTTTTCGTCTACTCGGTCTTGCGATTCGATCTGCTGCACCGCCCGAGCACTGCGAAGAACCCACACGCGCCGCACATGGCGCCTCCGGGCCAGATCGCACCGCCGCTGGAAACGGACGACGACTAGGGGACACGAAAAAGGGGCCGGCGAAACGGCCCCTTTGTCCCTTGGTCCCCTCAAGTCTCAATCGTGCAGGGTCGAGGGCCAGTGTCCGTGCTGCTCGCCCTCGCGGTCGACCATCTCGAAGCCATGGGCACCGAAGAAATCGCGCAGGCCCTGGATCATGTTCGCCGTGCCCAGCGCCTGACGATAGCCATCGAAATAGTTGAGCGCCGCGGCCAGGCAGGGCACAGGGAATTCGCCCAGCGCCGCGGCGGCCACCACCTTGCGCAGCGCGCCATGATTGGCCTTCATCACCTCGACGAAATCCGGCGCGACCATCAGGTTGACCTGGTCGCCCTTCTCGTAGGTTGCCGCCATCTTGTCGAGGAACTGCGAGCGAATGATGCACCCGGCGCGCCAGATCTTGGCTACCGTGTCGAGCGGCACGCCCCAGTTGTTCTCCTCTGACGCCTTGGCGATCACGGCAAAGCCCTGCGCATAAGCCGCGATCTTTCCTGCCAGCAGCGCCTTTTCCAGGTCGTCGAGTGAGATATCGACGGCTCCTGCGCTGCGTTTGCCATAGATCTTCTCCGCCGCCACGCGCTCGTCCTTGAGCGCCGACAGCGACCGGGCCGCCACAGCGCCTTCGATCGCTGTCGCCGGCACGCCCATGTCCTGCGCCGCGATCGCCGACCAGCGGCCGGTGCCCTTCTGGCCGGCCTTGTCCACGATCAGTTCGACCAGCGGCTTGCCGGTCTTCTCATCCACTGCGTCGAGCACATGTCCGGAAATTTCGATGAGATACGAATTGAGCGGCCCCTCGTTCCATTTCCGGAACACCTCGGCTGAGGCTTTTGGGGTCATCCCCAACCCGTCGCGCATCACCCCATAGACTTCGGCGATCATCTGCATGTCGGCATATTCGATGCCGTTATGGATCGTCTTGACGAAATGGCCCGCGCCACCCTTTCCCAGATAGGCGCAGCACGGTTCGCCCTTGAACTTGGCGGAAATGGCGGTCAGCACCGCCTCGGCATTGTGCCACTGCTCCTTTGAGCCGCCGACCATGATCGAGGGGCCATGCCGGGCGCCCTCCTCGCCGCCGGAAACACCGACCCCCAGGAATCCGATCCCCTTGGGCGTCAGTTCTCCGAACCGGCGTACCGTGTCATGGAAATTGGCATTACCCGCATCAATGATCGAGTCGCCTTCCTCAAGGTGCGGCAGCAGCGACTCAATGACCGAGTCCACCGGGCCACCGGCCTTGACCATGATGATGATCGAACGCGGCCGCTTGATCATCTTCACGAATTCCGCCAGTTCGTGGTGCCCGCCGACATTGGCCGCGAGAGCGCCCGCCGAATTCACGAACTCGTCGATCTTGGAAGCGGTTCGGTTGTGGACGGCAACCTTGTAGCCCTTTTCCGCAATGTTGAGGGCCAGGTTGGCTCCCATGACACCAAGGCCGATCAGGCCGATATCCGCTTCAAACATGGCTTGGATCTCCAACGCTATTCTTGAACTTGGGCGCGCGAGGCGAGAACGGGCGCGCGCTGAGAGGCAAGCACACTCGACGCTTCGGGGAAAGTGAAAACCACGCGATCCGGGCAACGATGTGATCGATAACACCCGCTCTTGCCTGTCGAGCGCGAAAACTGGTGCGGGCGGCGGGAGTCGAACCCGCACGGGGTTACCCCCTCAGGATTTTAAGTCCTGTGTGTCTACCGGTTCCACCACGCCCGCATCAGGCAACCGGTCGGTCCGGCCGGTCAGTCGGTGCCGCCATGCAGAGGCGGCACATAGGTTACATCGAGATCCCACGGGAAATAGATCCACGTATCCTGGCTGACCTCGGTGACGAAGGTATCCACCATCTCGCGGCCCATGGGCTTGGCATATACGGTGGCGAAATGCGCGCCCGGCAGCATCTCGCGGACCACCCGGGCCGTGGCGCCGGTATCCACCAGATCATCGACGATCAGGATCTTCTCGCCCGCATTGGCCAGGTCCAGGACAACCTGGGAAATGGGCTTGAGCACCTTCACCGACCCCTGGTTCTGGTGATCGTAGGACTTCACGGAGACACTCTCGACCACGCGGATATTTAGCTCACGCGCCACGATAGCCGCGGGGACGAGCCCACCGCGCGTGATCGCGACGACCGCGCCATAGGGTCCCTGACTCATGAGCCGCCACGCAAGCGCCCGCGAGTCGCGGTGAAACTGATCCCAGGTAACCGGGAACGACTTCTGTGCCGAACTCATTGCTTTTCCTTCCTGGATTGCCCGATGTCGCGCTTGTGCTGCACGGCGGCCACCATTGCCTCGACCCTGGCCGTCGCGGCCGCAAGGCGTTCCGCATCAGTGGATCGGAGCACGAGTTGGGTGCGCACCTGCCCCTGCCCCATTTGCGGATAGCTGCCCATCTTCACGTCTGGGAACTCGTCCTGCAGCGCGGCAAGCGGGTCGCCGAGATCGCCCTCGCCGACCGCGGCGTCCACCGCAGCCGACAGCACCTTGCGGCCACCCTTCAACCGCGGCGCGACGGATTCGAGCATGGCGCGCATGATCACCGGCACGCCGGCCATGACGATCACGTTGCCAATCCAGAACCCGGGCGCGGCGCTGACCGCGTTGGTCACCAGCTCGGCGCCTTCGGGAATGCGCGCCATCCTCAGGCGCGCCGGGGTGACTTCGAGATCTTTCCAGCGCGACATCAGCATCTCGCGCGCCACCGGATGGATCGGCAGATCCACACCGAAGGCCCGCGCCACGGCATCCGCGGTAATGTCGTCATGGGTGGGACCGATGCCGCCAGTGGTGAAGACGTAGCTGTAGCGCGCCCGCAGGGCGTTCACCGCCTCCACGATCGCGTCCATGTCGTCGCTCACCACCCTGACTTCCTGCAATTCGATCCCCAGATCGGTGCAGAATTCGGCGGTGGCGCCAATATTGACATCCTTGGTGCGGCCGGAAAGGATTTCGTCGCCGATGACGACCAGCCCGGCAGTGACTTGCTCGTTTGACATTTGATGACCGGATTGCCCAGAGGGTGCAAAGCAATGCCCGCCCTTGGCGAAAACGTCAAGCCAAGCCGTCGAAAGCTTTGCATCCTTGCGCTGGACAGCCGGCCCAAATCTGGGGCAAGCCTTCCCCATGCAATTGCCACAGCCTCTTACCAGGGCGCGACTCGTGCGCCGCTACAAGCGCTTCCTGGCCGACGCGGAATTGCCCTCGGGCGAAGTGATCACCGCCCATTGCGCGAATCCAGGCGCGATGACCGGCCTCGACATGCCCGGGTTGCCGGTCTGGCTGTCATATTCCGACAATCCCAGGCGAAAGCTCCAATGGAGCCTTGAACTCGTCGAACTGCCGACCGGGCTGGTCGGCATCAACACCAGCCATCCCAACCGGATCGTTGGCGAGGCCATTGCCGAAAAGGCGATTCCCGAGCTTGCCCAATATCCCCATGTCCGGGCCGAAGTCCCCTATGGCGAGCGTTCGCGGGTCGATTTCCTGCTTTGGGGCGACGATCTGCCGGACTGTTTTGTGGAAGTGAAGAACGTCCATCTCAGCCGAAGGCCCGGCCTCGCCGAATTCCCCGACTGTCCAACCGCGCGTGGCGCGCGGCACCTGACCGAGCTGGCAAGGGTCGCGGGGGCCGGGCACCGCGCGGCGCTGCTCTATCTTGTGCAGAGGACCGACTGCACCCATTTCAGTCTCGCCGCGGACATTGACCCCACCTACATGCAGGCGCATGCCATGGCTGTCGCGGCGGGTGTGCAGATGTTGTGCTATGCCTGCACGATCGATAACGAGGAAATCCGCCTCGCCCGGCCCCTTCCCATGCGCGGGGCCTGACGCTATTTTCCAGGGCGGGCAATGGAGCAGCACATGGTGACCTACGTCGAAGCGGACAGCAATCTCAAGCGCACCGCCGGTGTCATTCCCTTGCACGGCGAGGAGGGTTTTGCCGGAATGCGCAAGGCCGGCCGGCTGACCGCCGAGGTCCTTGACCTGCTTGTGGACAAGGTGGAACCGGGTGTTCCGACCGAGGATCTCGACCGTTTCGTCTTCGAATTCGCCCGCGACAACGGCGCGGTGCCCGCCACCCTGTTCTACAGGGGTTACCGGCATTCGGTCTGTACCTCGATCAATCACGTGGTTTGCCACGGCATACCGTCCGAGCGCCCGCTGCGCGAAGGTGACATCGTCAATATCGACGTCACCCTGATCGTTGATGGCTGGCACGGCGATTCGAGCCGCATGTACCCGGTCGGAGAGATTTCGCGAAAGGCCGAGCGCCTGATCGAGATCACCTATGAGAGCCTGGAGCGCGCCCTGAAGGTGGCCCGCCCCGGCAACACCACCGGCGATATCGGCGCCGCCATCCAGCAATATGCGGAAGCCGAACGCGCCAGCGTGGTTCGCGATTTTGTCGGCCACGGTCTCGGCCGCCTGTTCCACGACGAACCCAACATCCTGCATTTCGGCACGCCGGGGACCGGCATCGAACTGAAACCGGGGATGATCTTCACCATCGAACCCATGATCAATCTCGGTCGCCCGCATGTGAAGATCCTTGCCGACGGCTGGACCGCGGTCACCCGAGATCGCACCCTGTCCGCCCAGGCGGAGCACTCCATCGGCATCACCGAAAGCGGCTGTGAGGTCTTCACGCTTTCGCCGCGCGGCCTGTTCAACCCGCTCGATGCCCGCCGCAAATGAGCGCACCCACCAGTGGCAAGGACGTCGATGAGGGCGACAGCGAGGGCTCCACGCCCCATTACCATGGGCACAGGAAGCGCCTGCGCGAGCGATTCGAACAGGGCGGCAGCGCCGTCCTTCGCGACTACGAATTGCTCGAACTGATCCTGTTTCGGCTCCTGCCGCGACGCGACACCAAGCCGATTGCCAAGGCGATGCTCGCCCGGTTCGGAAGTTTTTCGGAGGCGCTGAGCGCCCCGGCCCACCTGCTGGCCGAGATTGACGGGCTTGGCCGCACCGCCGTGACCGACCTCAAGGTCATCGTCGCCGCCGCCCAGCGCTTTGCGCGCGACGAAGTACCTGATCGCCCGATCCTCGGTTCCTGGACGGCACTGGTCGACTACTGCCGCTCGCAGATGGCCTATGAAACCCGCGAACAGTTCCGCATCCTGTTCCTCGACAAGAAGAATCGGCTGATTGCCGACGAGGTTCAGCAGGTCGGCACCGTCGATCACACACCGGTCTATCCGCGCGAGGTGATCCGCCGCACCCTGGAGCTATCCGCCACGGCGCTGATCCTGGTGCATAATCACCCCTCGGGCGACCCCTCGCCCTCCTCTGCAGATGTGCAGATGACAAAGGCCATCGCGGATATCGCCCGCCCGCTCGGAATCACCCTGCACGATCATCTCATCGTCGGGCGATCCGGCCATGTCTCGATGCGTGGGCTCAAGCTGATCTAGGCAGCGCAGCGGAATTGTCCGGTTTTCGGACGGCCGGATCTTCAGACCCGAAGACGTTTCCGCTTTTGCCACGGATGCTCTAGCTGCGGCTCAGCCTGGTGCGGGTCTGCCGCCACTTGCGCAGCAATGAATAGCTGGCCCGATGTTCCTTGAGCATGCGGCGCAGCTTGACGAAGCCGCGATGCGCTGACGAGGCGATACGTCCACGCAAGGTGACCGGCACATACCGGTGCTCCAGCGGAATGTGGACGTTGCACCATTGGCGTTTTTCGTCTGTCAGCCCTGCACCCATGTCGAACACCGCATAGCCCTGGTCGAACACGGTCTGCATCACGCTGACCAGGCAGTGCTTGCCTGGCGCCCCGGCTTGCAACCCTGGATCATCGCTCATGGAGGAGATCAGGCAGAACATCCGGTCGCCCTTGACCAGGTTGTAGCGTGTCGCAATGATTTCGCCGTCCAGTCGCAGGACGTGCATCACGCCCTTGAGGTCTTCCCCACCCGCGAACACCTTGAGATAGAAGTCCTGCACTTGCGGTGCGGCAAACGGATTGCAGATGCCCTGCGCCTGGAACCGCGCCGCGCGCTGCTCGAACATGGCGCCTAGCGCCACATCGATATCGTCGCCCGACTTGAGTTCCTCAAAACTGACTTCGCCCTGGGCGGCCAGCTTCTGAGCATGCTGCTTGTCGTGCTTGCGGCGCGAGCGATTGCGCTGGGTCGCGTCGCAGTCCGCAAAACTCTTGAACTCGGCGCGATAGAGGGTCTCGCCGGCAATCGAATGCCCCACCGCGCCGAACAGGCGATCGAGGCCGGGGCAGCCGACCGGCGTGAACGGCAGGTAGATCAGGTCCACACCCTGGGCCGCGCTGCGCACGCCTCGCCACAGCGCCGAAAGTTGGGCGTCGGTCGCCGCGGCCAACCGGCCTGAATCGATCAGCGGTGCGTTGCAGCCCACATGGCGTCCGAACAACCATGTGAGCACCGTAAGGCCAAACGGCCGCATCACCATGAGGGGCAGCAGCATCACCGGAACGCCACCAAGACTGGCCAGGACATGGAATTGTTCCGTGCCCGCGCCAAGCGTGCCAATCCACTGTTCGGCAAATGCAAGGTTCTGCCCCGGCGATTCAACCTCGACTGGCTCGAGCTTTCGCCAATCCTCGGCGACATCGGACAGATGGCGGACAATCGAAATGGTCACAGCCGCCGATTCAGCTACGCCCTCGAGTGGGCGGTCACTGACCGCCGCGCCCTGGGTCCCGACCTGAATTGTCGATGCTCCAGCCACTTTTCAAACCCGAAACAAATGATTCAATCACGTCTTGTTTACCGGCATCGCGCACCCGATGCGTGAATATTCTTGGCAAAAGGTAAACGCGGGCCCGTCCGGTGGACCGCACGGGATGCCCGGCATCAGTCAACACGCGGAAAGGGAGCCGGACCGATCAACGCCCGGCCCTGAATCAGGCCATCAACCGAGCGTCGCAAGCCCCGGAAATGTCTCCAGGAACCAGTAGCTCAAGCGTGTGAAATTGCCCGTGATGAACAGGAGGCCGGTCAACACCAAGAGTGCCCCCATCACCTTTTCCACGACCCCCAGGTGTTTCTTGAAACTGTGGAAGAACGAGAGGAATGGCCCAATCAGAAGGCCCGCGATCAGGAAGGGCACGCCAAGCCCGGCCGAGTAGACCGCGAGCAGCAAGGCACCCTGGGTAGCTGATTCCTGGTTGGCGGCCACCGCCAGGATGGCGGCGAGAACGGGCCCGATGCAGGGCGTCCAGCCAATCGCAAAGGCGAGCCCGAGAAGGAACCCGCCCACCGGCCCGCTGGCGACCCCAGGCCCCTGCGCCCGCACCTGCCGGTCGAGCATCGCGATACGGAACACACCGAGGAAATGCAGGCCCATGGCGATGATGAGCAGGCCAGCGACAGGTGTCAGAACCGGCAGGGCCTGCCGGAAGACCTGGCCGAACGCTGTGGCTGTCGCGCCAAGTGCGATGAACACGACCGAGAAGCCCAGAATGAAGAATAGCGAAGTGAATACGCTGCGCCGCCAGACCACGCCGGCGGCCGATCCGTCGGCGCGCAACTGCTCGAAGCTGGCTCCGCCCATATAGGTGAGATAGGGCGGCACCAGCGGCAATACGCAGGGGCTCAGGAAACTCAGAATCCCGGCGGCAAACACCACCGGCAGCGAAAGACCCAGCATGGACGCTCCTTGTTTGCAGCCCTTTTAGCCCACCACGCGGCAAGTGCAACGGGCCGGCATGCGTCTCGCCGGAATGTGATGCGACGCGCGCGCGACAGCCGCGCTCGGATTGCGCCCCGCCGCCCCCCGTGCTAGGGGCGCTGCGTCCCGCAAAATCTGAGGATGCCGCCGATGAAGGCCCGCCAGCCAAGGATATCGCCCTCGATCCTCTCCGCCGATTTCGCCCGGCTCGGCGAAGAAGTACGCGCCATAGATGAAGGCGGTTGCGACTGGGTGCATGTCGACGTGATGGATGGCCACTTCGTGCCAAACCTCACCATCGGCCCGCTCATCGTCTCCGCGATCCGGCCGGTGACACGCAAGCCGCTCGACGTTCACCTGATGATCGCCCCCGCCGATCCCTATCTCGAAGCCTTTGCCAAGGCCGGCGCCGACATCATAACCGTTCACGCCGAGGCGGGGCCTCACCTCGACCGCTCGCTGCAGGCGATCCGGGCGCTTGGCAAGAAGGCGGGCGTTTCGCTCAACCCCGCAACGCCCCTCTCCGCCATCGAGCACGTCATGGACAAGCTCGACCTCATCCTGATCATGAGCGTGAACCCGGGCTTCGGCGGCCAGAGTTTCATCCCCGAGGCGCTCAACAAGCTGCGCCAGGCCAGAGCGCTGATCGGCGGCCGCCCCATCGATCTCGAGGTCGACGGTGGCGTGAGCGCCCACAATGCCGCGGAGATCGCGGCGGCCGGTGCCGACGTGTTCGTTGCGGGATCGGCCATTTTCTCGGGCAATGACGCGGCGACCTATGCCCCACGCATCTCGGCCATCCGCGAGGCGGCGTCGTTGACAGCCTGAAAGACAGGCGGTCGGGAAAGGCGGCGGCGTCATGTCATTGCAGCAACGCGTCCTGTGGCTGTTCTTTCTGCAGCCGGTGGCGTTCGGCGCCTGGATCCCGCGCATCCCGCAAATCCAGACCAAGCTCGCCCTCGATCCAGCCGGACTTGCGCTGGCGTTGGCCGGCGGTCCCGTGGGCACACTGATCACACTGCTTTTTGCGGACCGGCTGGTGCACGCGCTGGGTGCGCGCCAGACAACTCTCGTCTTTTTTCCAGTCTTTTTCGCCGTCATGGCCTTGCCCTTGCTCGCCCCCACCTTGCCCTTGCTCGCGCTTTCGCTGGCATTGATGAGCGCCAGCATTTCCATTCTCGAACTGGGACTGAACGTCCTGGCAAGCGAAGCGGAACGTCTCGAAAAGCGCATCATAATGAGCAAGGCGCATGGCTTCTGGAGCCTTGGCCTGATGGCCGGGACAGCTCTGGGCGCGATCGCTGCGGGCCTTCACGTCGCGCCGATCGCCGCGAACCTGGCCATAACCCTCTTTGCCTTGCCCGCTGCCATGTGGTTCGGTCGGGAACTGCCGCGCGCCGCCCCCCCGGCCAGCAGTGTGCCGGGAAAGATCGCCCTGCCGCACCCTGTGCTCTTGCTCATCTGTCTCTATGTTTTCGGAACCGCCCTGACCGAAGGGGCGGTGGCAGACTGGTCGGCGATCTACATGCGCGACGCATTCGGCAGCACGCCGGGAATTGGCGGGCTCGCGGTTTCCGCCTTTTCGCTGGCCGTTGCGCTGACCCGGATGATGGGGGACCGACTTCGCCAGAGGTTTGGCCCCGCAAGGTTGGGACGCACGCTGGCATTTGTCGGCCTTGCAGGCGTACTGCTGGTGGTTTTCGCCCCCAGCGAGAGCGCTGGCATCCTCGGCTTTGTGCTGGTCGGCATTGGCGCCTCCGTTGCCTTTCCGATTGGCGTTTCAGCGGCGGTAGAAGCACCGGGGCGCAACACCGCATCCAATGTCGCAACACTTTCCTTTATCGCATTGACCGGATTCCTCATTGGGCCATTGCTTATCGGATCGATCACCCAGCTGGCCGGCATCCGCGCCGGACTGGGAGTGTTGTTTCCCATGCTGGCGCTCAGCGCGCTGCTCGCGCCCGTGCTGAACCGCCCCAGGATCACCAGATAGGCCCCGCAATGTTGCTCGAAACCGTCGCTCGTGCTAGCGCACGGCCCAGCTTGCCTGTTTGCCCCGAAGCGCTTTCCGGCTGAAGAGTGTTTCCAGGTCAAATAGAAACCGGTTCACCAGTCGGAAACGCGAAACGAAACCGACACCGCCCCCGCGATCCCTGAATTTCGGAGCCCTGTTCCATGATCCCTCGCTACTCCCGCCCTGAAATGGTCGCCATCTGGTCGCCCGAAACCCGGTTTCGCATCTGGTTCGAGATCGAGGCGCACGCGACCACCCAGCTGGCGAAACTGGGCGTGGTCCCGGAAGACGCCGCGCGCGTGATCTGGGAGAAGGGATCAACTGCCACGTTCGACGTCGCGCGCATCGATGAGATCGAACGCGAGGTCAAGCACGACGTCATCGCCTTCCTCACGCACCTTGCGGAGATCGTCGGGCCCGATGCGCGGTTCGTCCACCAGGGCATGACATCCTCGGACGTGCTCGACACCTGTCTTGCCGTGCAGCTTGCCCGCGCTTCCGACATCCTGCTTGCGGATATCGATCGCGTGCTTGAAGCGTTGAAAAAGCGCGCCTTCGAGCACAAGGACACGATCACCATCGGCCGCAGCCACGGCATCCATGCCGAGCCGACCACTTTCGGGGTCAAGCTCGCCCAGGCCTTTGCCGAATTTTCGCGCTGCCGCGACAGGCTGGTTGCCGCCCGCGCCGAGATCGCTACCTGCGCCATCTCGGGCGCCATCGGCACCTTCGCCAATATCGACCCCTCGGTGGAGGCGTACGTCGCCGAACAGATGGGGCTCGCCGTGGAGCCGGTTTCCACCCAGGTCATCCCGCGCGACCGCCACGCGATGTTCTTCGCAACTCTTGGCGTGATCGCCTCGTCCATGGAGCGCGTCGCCACCGAAGTGCGCCACCTCCAGCGCACCGAAGTGCTTGAGGCAGAGGAATATTTCTCGCCGGGCCAGAAGGGCTCGTCCGCCATGCCGCACAAGCGCAACCCGGTCCTCACTGAAAATCTCACCGGCCTTGCGCGGCTCGTGCGCGGCATGGTCACCCCGGCGCTCGAGGACGTGGCGCTCTGGCACGAACGCGATATCTCCCACTCTTCGGTCGAACGCATGATCGGACCGGATGCGACGGTAACGCTCGATTTCGGCCTCAACAGGCTTGCCGGGGTCATCGAGAACCTGGTCGTCTATCCCCAGAACATGAAGAAGAACATCGACATGCTGGGCGGCCTGCACAATTCGCAGCGCGTGCTGCTCGCGCTCACCCAGGCGGGCCTGAGCCGCGAACAGAGCTATCGCGCCGTTCAGCGCAATGCCATGCAGGTCTGGCAGATGGACACCAACCGAGAAGGCCAGTTCGCCGCTCTTCTCAAGGCAGACCCCGAAGTGCATGCCGCCCTGTCAGACGCCGCGATCGATGCGATGTTCGACGAGGGATATCACCTCAAGCATGTGGACACGATCTTCCGGCGTGTGTTCGGCCAGGCATGAGACTGAGCGACGCGGATATCCTGTTCGTTCCCGGCAAGGGTAATTCCGGGCCGGGTCACTGGCAGCGCCGCTGGGCGGAGCGATTCTCCACCGGAAGCGTGGTCGAACAGGAGAACTGGAGCCGGCCGGATCGCCAGCAATGGGTCGGCGTGCTGCAGCACGAAATCATGATGGCCACGCGGCCCGTCGTCCTGATCGGCCACTCACTGGGGGTGACGACCATCGCGCATACGGCGGCCCTGCTGGCCGACACCAAGGTGCGCGGGGCATTTCTTGTCGCACCGTCCGACCCCGAGCGCGATCGGGGCGTTGCCAGGGGCGTGAAGACCTTCGCTCCGGTGCCCACCGACCCGCTTCCCTTCCCATCGATGCTGATCGCATCGAGTAATGATATCTACTGCTCGCTCGAACGCGCGGCCGAATTTGCCACCGCCTGGGGATCGGACTTCCATGTTGCCGGAGAAATGGGCCACATCAACGCCGATTCGGGGCACGGCCCCTGGCCGGAGGGGTTGATGATGCTGACCCGCCTGATGCAGCGGCTGCACGCCTGAAAAGAAACGGGGCCACAAGGGCCCCGCGTCGTCGTTCCATCGAACCTGTCGGCCCGCTTCAAATCGGGATCAGCCCTCGCGCTGCACCTGCTCGCGCGCGACCGCCACAAGTTGCGCCATCTTGGCCCGCAGGTCGGCCTCGGAAACGGTCACGTTCTTCTGCTTGAAGTCGCCCATCACCTTGCGCACCACGTCCTCCTCGCCCACTTCGGCGAAGTCCGCGGCAACCACTTCGGCCGCATAGGCCGCCTTCGCCGCGTCATCGGTAACGCCCATCTGCTCGGCGGCCCAGATGCCAAGCAGCTTGTTGCGGCGCGCCTCGGCCTTGAAGGCCAATTCGGCATCGTGGGCGAACTTGGCTTCCTGACCCTTTTCGCGATCTTCAAAACCGGACATGTCGTCTCCTCTGAGCATCTGGTGTTTGGCACGCAAGCCAGCGCGTTGTTGAGATAATGCGTTCCCACGGTCAAATCAACGCTGTCTGGCGGCCAAACGAACGCCCATACCGGTATTAATTGCGCAAAAGGGAACAAGCGGTCCGCCGCAGGCAATAAAAGTGCGGGGAAATCCTCGCCATCCGCCATGCGCTTTCGAAAGGGCTTGCAATTCACCCCCGATCTGGCGCAAGAGAAGCGCGCCGTGCTGGCCCTTCCCTTCATTGCTATTACGGACAGGTGACATGAACCGTCGGCGCAGAATTTATGAGGGTAAAGCCAAGATCCTCTATGAAGGCCCCGAACCCGGCACGCTCGTCCAGCATTTCAAGGACGATGCAACCGCGGGCAACGGCGCAAAGCACGAGATCATCGAAGGCAAGGGCGTGCTGAACAACCGGATCTCGGAGTTCATCTTCACACGGCTCAACGCGCTCGGCATCCCGACCCACTTCGTGCGGCGCCTGAACATGCGCGAGCAGTTGATCAAGGAAGTCGAGATCATTCCGCTCGAAGTGGTGGTGCGCAACGTCGCCGCCGGCTCGCTGTGCAAGAGGCTCGGGCTCGAAGCCGGCACCCAGTTGCCCCGCTCGATCATCGAGTTCTACTACAAGGACGATGCGCTGAACGACCCGATGGTCTCCGAGGAGCACATCACCGCCTTTGGCTGGGCAACGCCCCAGGAACTCGACGACATCATGTCGCTCGCCATCAGGGTCAATGACTTCCTGACCGGCCTGTTCATGGGCGTCGGCATTCAGCTCATCGATTTCAAGATCGAGTGCGGCCGCCTTTACGAGGGCGAGACCATGCGCATCGTGCTGGCCGATGAAATATCGCCGGACAATTGCCGTCTTTGGGACTTCAAGACCCGCAACAAGCTCGACAAGGATCGCTTCCGCGAGGATCTCGGCGGCCTGGTGGACGCCTATCGGGAAGTTGCCCAGCGGCTCGGAATCCTTGTGGAAGCCGATAATGCGCTGGCCACCGGCCCCCGACTCGTTCAATAGCGCAGCATCGCAGGCAAGGTTCGACCTCATGAAGGCACGCGTTACCGTAACCCTCAAGCACGGCGTTCTCGATCCGCAGGGCAAGGCAATAGAGAACTCCCTCGCCAGCCTGGGCTTCGCAGGTGTCGGCAGCGTGCGCCAGGGGAAGATCTTCGACATCGATCTCCAGTCGAGCGATACCGGAGAAGCCAGAAAGGCGCTCGGCGACATGTGCGAGCGCCTGTTGGCCAACACGGTGATCGAAGACTACGCAATAGAGATTGTTCCTTAACCCTTGCGTGTCACCCTCCCGCAATCTCGCGCCTGAACGCGCAGACGGACTTCCCGGAAGATGATCAAGACCCTCTCTCTGTCTTTGCTGTTTTTCCTCGCGCTTGGCCTCATGGTCGCAGCATACGCGACGGTTCCGGCCTGATTTCGCCAATACCGGCCCTGACCTTCCTGCATCCAGCGAATTGTGCGTTTCGCGCGACCTTGAGGGGCCGCGAGATGGACGATGGACGTTGAAATGCGCTAGACCTTGGGCACTCGCGCCGGAACGATATTGCGCGATGGCCTAAGGGGGTCCGAATGGCGGCCGCTGCTCAAAACCTCATATTGCTGACCGCCATGCTGCATGTGGGCTTCATGGTCCTCGAAATGGTTTTCTGGACCCGCCCCGCCGGAATGGCGATCTTCAGGCTCACACCGGAATTCGCCAACGCTTCGCGCGCCCTCGCCGCAAACCAGGGGCTTTATAACGGTTTCCTCGCCGCCGGGCTTTTCTGGGGCATCTGGCTGGTCGCGACAGGCGCCGGCGAGCCGGGATTTGAAGTCGAGGTGTTCTTCCTCGCTTGCGCGGCTCTGGCCGGTCTATTCGGCGCCCTCACGGTGTCGGTGCGCATTCTTCTCGTGCAGGCCCTGCCCGCGCTCGCAGCCCTGTCTCTGCTATGGGTTGCGGGCTGAATCGGGCTTGCGTAAAGCTTTAGCTATTAAGCTTGCCGCTTAACCCTTCGACCCGGTTTTACCCGCGACGACAACGGTTTGCGCTGCATCCGCGCAAGCGTGGCATTATGATTGCGCGATGAAACCGGAATGCGGGACTTCGACATGAGCGCCACGAACCGCCTGAGTTGGGTAGACATGGCCAAGGGCCTTTCGATCATCCTCGTGGTGATGATGTACGCGGCCTATTCGGTCGGCGACGATACCGGGGGAACCGGGGTGCTTCACTACGTGATCGGCTTTGCCACACCCTTCCGCATGCCCGAGTTCTTCCTGATCTCCGGCTTGTTCCTCTCCCAGGTGATCGCGCGCCCCTTCGCGCGCTATGCTGATCGGCGGGTCGTTCACTACTTCTATTTCTACGCCCTTTGGGTGACCATCATGGTCATCGTCAAGCATGCCATCGGCGAGCACGATCCGAACAAGGCACTCTCGCTGTTCGTTGAATCCGCGGTCCAGCCCTATGGTGTGCTGTGGTTCATCTACATGCTCGGAGTATTCAGCCTGGTCACGCGACTGCTGTGGCAGGTGCGCGCGCCGCACTGGCTCGTCATCCCTCTCGCCGCTGGCCTGCAGATGGCGCAAGTCGAAGTGCCGAGCTATGCGGTCACCCAATTTGCGGCCTATTTCGTGTTCTTCTACATCGGCTATGCGGGTGCGCCGCTGGTGTTCAAGGTGGTCGACTGGGTCGAGCGCCATCCGCGCGCGTCGATATTGGGGCTCGCGGTCTGGGCACTGGCCGAGGCTTTCCTCGTCTTTTCGCCCGGCTATACGATTTCCCTGTTCGGCTTCACTTACGTAAACCCCGGTTTCGCCATCCTCCCCACCCATACCCAGATGGGGTACGCGGCCTTTCCGCCCGTGCACCTGACGCTGGCTGTGATCGGCGCGGTGGCGCTTTGCGCCATGGGCGCTTTGCTCTCGCGGTTCTGGTTCATGGACTGGCTGCGCTGGATGGGGGAACATTCCATCGTCATCTACCTGGCTTTCACCCTGCCCATGTCGGCGATCCGCATAGCGGCGCTCAAGACCGGCCTGCTGACCGATCCGGGCATGCTCAGCATCGTGGTGCTCCTGGCCTCCATCGCCCTGCCCGTCGCGCTTTATCTCGCCACCCGCTGGACCGGCATCGCCACCTTCCTTTTCGAGCGTCCCGCCTGGGCCCATATCCCGGGCACGCCGGGCAGCCTCGCGGCACGCAGAATGGCCCGAGTTCCCGCCGAATAACGCGTGCGACACGGCAAATCGGTACTTTCCGGGTCGAATGCGGTGACAAACCGCATCCGGCCCGCCCTTGCCCTGCCCTTGCCACTTGCATTTTGCTCCAAGAATCCGGACAAGACCGCCTGTCCCGAAACAAGGAGCGCGGGCACGCCGCCCGCGGCAAGGCCAAGTGAAGACCGCAGTCATCACATTCCCCGGCTCCAACCGCGACCGCGACATGATCGCGGCGCTGACAAAGATTTCAGGTACCGCGCCGGCGGTGGTCTGGCACAAGGACACCGAACTCCCCGCCGCTGACCTGATCGTCATCCCGGGCGGCTTTTCCTACGGCGACTACCTGCGCTCGGGCGCCATCGCGGCGCGCTCGCCGATCATGAACGCGGTACGCGAACGCGCGGCCCGCGGGGTTCGGGTTCTCGGCGTATGCAACGGCTTCCAGATCCTGACCGAGGCGGGGCTCCTGCCCGGCGTCCTGATGCGCAATGCCTCTCTTCTTTTCGTGTGCCGTGAAGTCAGGCTCGAAGTCGTGAACGCGGACACCGTCTTCACCCGCCATTATTCGAGCGGCCAGGTGCTGCGCTGCCCGGTTGCCCACGCCGATGGCAACTATTTTGCCGACCCCCAGACCATCGCCCGGATCGAGGAAAACGGCCAGGTCGCGTTCCGCTATGCTGAGGGCACCAATCCGAACGGCTCCATCAACGATATTGCCGGCGTCTTCAATGCGGAAAAGACCGTGCTTGGCCTGATGCCGCACCCCGAGGACCTGATCGAGCCTGCCCACGGGGGCACCGACGGACGGGGCCTGTTTACCGGCCTGCTCGATCTGGCGGCGGCCTGAGGCGGAACGATGCGCAAGGGCTTGGCCGTAGTCGGGCTGCTGCTGGGAACTGCCGGCCTGCTGCTGCAGTTGCTGGTCTCGGTTCCCGCCATGCTCGACAACGGATATTCCCTGCCATTCGCCCTGGTGAAGTTCTTTTCCTACTTCACGATCCTCACCAACATCCTCGTGGTGCTGGTCTACGCAGGGGCCACAGTCCGCGGCCATCGCTGGCTGGCGCCTTTCCGCAGGCCGTTGACCCGTGCGGTCGCGGCGGCCTCCATCGCACTGGTCATGGGTTTTTACGAACCCGTGCTGGCTGACCTTTGGAAACCGGAGGGCCTGTTCTGGGTGTGTGACGTGACGTTGCATTACGTCACGCCGATCCTCTACCTGATCTGGTTCGCAATATGGAACCGCTCCGGCACGCTCACGCTCTCCCGGCTCCCCTCCATGCTGGTCTATCCGATGGTCTACGTCGTCTACATCATGGTGCGCGGCGCCATCGTGCTCGAATATCCCTATCCCGTGCTCGACGCGGGTGTGCTCGGCTATGCGCGTGTCGGCGCCAATGTCGTCGCCCTAATCATTTTCTATTCCATCCTGGGCGCCCTCGCGCTCCTCATCGACCGCTCCCTCATCTGGCTGAAATCGAGATAGCATGATCCCCAACGAGATTCAGATTACCCCGCAGCTGGTGGCGGACCACGGCCTCAAGCCCGATGAATACCAGAAGATCCTCGACCTCATCGGCCGCACGCCGACGCTGACCGAGTTGGGCATCTTCTCGGCCATGTGGAACGAGCACTGCTCGTACAAGTCCTCGAAAAAGTGGCTGCGCACCCTGCCAACCGAGGGCCCGCGGGTCGTCCAGGGTCCAGGCGAGAACGCAGGCGTCGTCGATATCGGCGACAACCAGGTCGTCGTGTTCAAGATGGAAAGCCACAACCACCCCTCCTATATCGAGCCCTACCAGGGCGCGGCGACCGGTGTCGGCGGCATTCTTCGCGACGTGTTCACCATGGGGGCCCGGCCGATCGCGGCGATGAATGCCCTGCGCTTTGGAGCTCCCGAGCACGAAAAGACCCGCCACCTCGTTTCCGGTGTCGTCGCGGGGGTCGGCGGGTACGGCAATTCGTTCGGCGTACCCACGGTCGGCGGCGAAGTGGAATTCGACGCGCGATACAACGGCAACAACCTGGTCAATGCCTTTGCCGCCGGGCTCGCCGATGCCGACAATATCTTCTATTCCAAGGCCGAAGGGGTTGGGCTGCCCGTCGTCTATCTGGGCGCCAAGACGGGCCGCGATGGCGTTGGTGGCGCCACCATGGCCTCGGCGGAGTTCGGCGACGATATCGAACACAAGCGCCCCACCGTGCAGGTCGGTGATCCGTTCACCGAAAAGCGGCTGCTGGAGGCTTGCCTTGAGCTCATGCAGACCGGCGCCGTGATCGCCATCCAGGACATGGGTGCCGCTGGCCTGACCTGCTCGGCGGTCGAAATGGGCGCCAAGGGCGATCTCGGCATCGAACTCGATCTCGACAAGGTGCCCGTGCGCGAAGCCAACATGACCGCATACGAAATGATGCTGTCCGAAAGCCAGGAGCGCATGCTCATGGTGCTGCATCCCGAAAAGGAAGCGGAGGCCAGGGCCGTTTTCGAGAAGTGGGAGCTCGACTTTGCGACCGTGGGCCGGACAACCGACGATCTGCGCTTCCGCATCCTGTTCGAGGGCGATGAAGTCGCCAATCTCCCCATCAAGGACCTGGGCGACGAGGCGCCGGAATACGATCGCCCCTGGATCGCGCCGCCCGCGCCCAAGAACACCCCGATGGACATCCCCTGGACACCGGTCGCCGAAGCGCTGGTGCGCATGATCGGATCGCCGGCGTTGTGTTCGCGGCGCTGGGTCTGGGAGCAATACGACACCCTGATCATGGGCAATTCCATGCAGGTTCCGGGGGGTGACGCCGGCGTGGTGCGCGTCGATGGCCACCCCACCAAGGCGCTGGCGTTCTCGTCCGATGTCACGCCGCGCTACTGCGAAGCCGATCCGTTCGAAGGCGGAAAGCAGGCCGTGGCGGAATGCTGGCGCAATCTCACCGCGGTTGGGGCGGAGCCGTTGGCGGCGACCGACAACCTCAATTTCGGTAATCCCGAAAAGCCCGAGATCATGGGTCAGCTGGTCGAGGCGATTCGCGGGATAGGGCTGGCCTGCCGCACACTCGGCTTCCCCATCGTTTCCGGCAATGTCTCGCTCTACAACGAGACCAATGGGCAAGGCATCCTGCCCACGCCCACCATCGGCGGCGTGGGGTTGATTCCCGATATTTCCCGGATGTCGCGCATCGCATTCGCCGACGAGCGTGAAGCCATCGTGCTGGTTGGCGCGCCGCCCGACTGGGGCACTCATCTCGCACAATCGATCTATATGCGCGACCTGCATGGCAGGACGGAAGGCCCTCCTCCCCGGGTCGATCTGGCTGAAGAAAAGCAGGCCGGCGATTTCATCCGCCGCCTGATCCGCTCCGGCATCACCACCGCCGTTCACGATTGCTCGGATGGCGGCCTTGGCATCGCACTGGCGGAAATGGCGATGGCCTCGGGGATAGGCGCCACCATCTCCCGCATTCCAGGCAGCAGTCCGATTGCCGCGTTCTTCGGCGAGGACCAGGGGCGCTATGTGGTCACGGTGAAGCGCGATGACGTCACTGGGGTCATCGAGAAGGCACGAACCGCCGGCATCCGGGCCCACTGGATCGGATCGACCGGCGGCAGCGCCCTCAAGCTCGGCGAAGCCGACGCCGTTGAAGTCAAGACCCTGCGCCAGGCGCACGAAGCGTGGTTCCCCAACTACATGGGCGGCGAACTGACCCCTGTGAACTGAGTGGTGAGAAGCGAGGAAGGCCGCCGCGTCCGGTGGAGTGGACACGGCGGCCTTCTTCTTACGCTCTGGGTACCAGCCCCGAATAGCACCCGATCCTGACGCCAGTCTGAACGCAAAAAACGCCTGTCGTCAGGTCCGCGTCAGCCCCGCGCTGCAATCTCCGTGTCGTTCGATCATGAACCAACCGGAGTTATCCCATGAAACGACTGATCGCCATTGGCACCCTCGCCGCCCTGATTGCCGGCCCGGCAATGGCCGCCGGCACTTGCGCGACGAGCCCCCAGTCCCAATGGAAGCCGCAGGCCGACCTCGTGGCCATGCTCAAGAAGGACGGCCTGACGGTTCGTCAGATCAAGGTCGAAAAAGGCTGCTACGAAGTCTACGCGGTCGATGCTTCCGGCAAGCGCGTAAATGCAGCCTACAACGCCGAGACCCTTGTGAAGCTCTCCAATGCCGAAGCCGGTGAAGGCTGATAACGTCACCCAGGAGTTCCCGGACGCGCGCCAGTCCCCCCCAATGGCGCGCGTCTGGGACCCCTTCGTACGGGTGTTCCATTGGAGCCTTGTCACCAGTTTCCTGGTGGCCTGGCTGACATCGCACGATGCCGAGACGATCCACTACTGGGCGGGCTTTGCGGCGGCCGGGCTTGTCGGCCTGCGCCTTCTCTGGGGCTTTATCGGCACGCCTTACGCGCGGTTCTCCCATTTCGTTCGCCACCCCCGCCACGTGATGGAATATCTAAGGGCCATTGCATCCGGCTCCGAGGCGCGGCACCTTGGCCATAACCCGGCCGGCGGCGCGATGATTGTCGCCCTGCTGCTGGCGATGTCCGCCACGGCCCTGACCGGATGGCTGATGACCACCGACGCCTTCTGGGGCGTGTGGTGGATGCAGAAGCTTCACGATTTGGTAGCCCACGGCCTGCTGCTTCTTGTGCTCGTGCATCTTGGCGGCGTCGTTCTCGCCAGCCTTCGCCACAAGGAGAACCTGGTTCTCGCCATGATCTCTGGTCGCAAGCGGCGGCCCGAGCCTGGCGACATCCACTGAATCCCGGTCCCTCCCCGGAACGGGGCGCCGCTTGTCCCGGCGCCCCGTTTCACCTGCTGCATGTCCGACAAAGCCCCGCAGTCGGCCATGGGCGCGGGTCCATCGACGAGCGTCGCGCCGGTCGCCAGGCAGGCACAAAGCCCCATTCACCCATTTTGACGATTGACCCCGCGCCGTCCCATACCCATATGCTCTGGAAAACACCGGAAAGCGGGGAATGCGAAAAATGGCAATGAAGGCTGGCGAAATCGAGCATCTGATCCGGCAAGCGCTGCCGGACGCCCGGGTCGAGATCCGCGACCTGGCGGGTGACGGAGACCACTACGCGGCCACTGTCGTTTCCGAGCAGTTCCGCGGGAAGTCCCGCGTGCAGCAGCACCAGATCGTCTATGCGGCCCTCAAGGGCGAGATGGGCGGAGCCCTGCACGCCCTCGCCCTGCAGACCAGCGCCCCATCCGATTGACAACAGGCCCGGCATGTCGCTCAGGGATTCGCTTGAACTGATCAGGATGGTTCGGCCCGATGCGGGCACAAGGGCCATCGAACACGAGATCCTCGCGGAACGGGCGGCCTCGCTCGGGCTTGCCGAGCGGCGGGTTATGTCAAGCATTGCCGCCCTCGACGCCGGTCCGCAAGACGATGCGATCCTCCTCACCGCGCGGCAGGCGGTCTGGCAGTACTTCGTGCAACGTGAACTCTGCGGGTTTCGCGACCACGCCGACATTATCCGCGAACTCGGTATTCCGGCCCGTGTTCTTGCCGGTCTCGGCGCCGCGCCATCGACCGCAGGGAGCCGCTGATCCCCCCGCACACAGTGCGTGAAATGTGACAACGCGGCCATTGCCGACCTCTCGACACGCAATCGGCGATGGCCTATTTAGACGGCACGGTTTCCGGCCCTTGAACCCGGATGACGAAAGGCAAAGCCAAAATGACCGACATCAATTCATTCATCGACAACGCTGTGAAGTCCAACGACGTGTTCCTGTTCATGAAGGGGACGCCCGACTTCCCGCAGTGCGGCTTCTCGGGCCGCGTGGTGCAGATCCTGAACTATGTGGGTGTCGAATACGGCTCCGCGAACGTTCTCGAGAGCGAAGAATTGCGTGAAGGCATCAAGGCTTATACCAACTGGCCAACCATTCCCCAGCTCTACGTCAAGGGCGAATTCGTCGGTGGCGCCGACATCGTGACCGAGATGTTCCAGGCTGGCGAATTGCAGTCGATGCTCAACGAAAAGGGCATTGCGGTCAAAAGCGAAGCCTGAACGCAACCGGCGGATCGAACCGGCATAACCGGAAACGATCGATCCCATCTGAAATATGAACTGTTCGTGCGCGCCGCGCATGGGTAATCTTTGCTGCAAGAGCAGCAAAGGATGCGAACAGCAATGGCCCAGGCATCGGTAACAGTCGCGCGGCGGCTTCCCCTTCCCGTTGTCATCGTTGCCGGGTGCCTGATTGCGCTTGTGACCTTCGGCGCCCGGTCCAGCTTTGGCCTGTTCACGCTGCCCATGACCAGCGACATGGGCTGGAGCCGCGAGACCTTCGGTCTCGCCATGGCGGTTCAGAACCTTGTGTGGGGCATCGCCCAGCCCGTCGCAGGCGGTTTCGCCGACCGCTTCGGCACGGCCCGCACGCTCACCCTTGGCGCGCTCATCTATGCAGGCGGCATGATCGGCCTTGCCGTATCGCCCTCGACAGGGATGCTTTATCTCGGCGCAGGGCTGCTGGTGGGAACCGGCATCGCCACCGCCTCTTTTGCAATCGTGATGGCGGCGTTCGGCCGCGCCGTGCCCGCGCACAAGCGCAGTTTCATTTTCGGCATCGCCACAGCCGCGTCTTCAATGGGCCAGTTCGTGTTCGCTCCGCTTGGCCAGGCTTTCATCTCCAGTTTCGGCTGGCAGATGGCGCTCCTGTATCTCGGCGCGCTTGTGCTTCTGGTGATCCCGCTATCTGGCGCGCTTCAGGGCAAGTCCGAACACACACCCGAATCCGCTGACCTCGATGTGCTCGCAGTCTTGCGGCACGCTGGCGCGCATGGCTCCTATCGCCTGCTGGTGATCGGCTTCTTTGTGTGCGGTTTTCACCTTGCCTTCATCACGGTCCACTTCCCCGCCTACCTCGTCCAGTGCGGCCTGAGCCCTGCGGTCGGCAGCTGGTCGATTGCCATAATCGGCCTGTTCAATGTCGCCGGGTCGTTGCTGGCGGGCTATCTCGGGGGTCGAATGCCAAAGCAATTGCTGTTGTCGGCAATCTATTTGTCGCGCGCCATCGCAACCGGACTGTTTCTCGTCATCCCGGTCACCGACACATCCGCCTATGTCTATGCCGCCGCGCTTGGAATGATCTGGCTGGCGACGGTCCCGCTGACGGCTGGACTTGTCAGCCAGTTCTTCGGGCCGCGCTATATGGGAATGCTCTACGGGATCGCCTTTCTCTCCCACCAGCTCGGTTCGTTCATGGGGGTGTGGCTGGGAGGCTACGTGTTCGACCTGACCGGCAAGTATGACCTGGTCTGGTATCTTGGAATGCTGCTGGGCCTTGGTTCCGCGATCATCCACCTGCCGATCAAGGAAGCCGCGGCGCCCGATTTTGCCGCACTGCCCGCCTGAGGAATCCCTTATTCGACAATAGGTTCGACCGTAGAGCGGAATCAGTGCGCGAACGGATCGCGGCTTTTTCCGCCTGCTGCCGGGAGCGGCTTGCCATTCCGGGCAAACCGGTCCATTTTCACCCCGTCTGTGACGGACCCGATCACTGGTCCAGCCCAAAGAGTAATCCCATGTCAGTTTCCGCCGCCTCCGAACGGGAGATATCCCGGCCGGAGTTCATTGCCCTGATTGCCGCCCTGATGGCCCTCAATGCCCTGGCCATCGATGTGATGCTGCCCGCGCTCCCCTTCATGGGCGAGGCGCTCAAGGTGGTGAATGAGAACGACCGCCAGCTGGTCCTTTCTGCCTACCTGATCGGTTTCGGTCTCGCGCAACTCGTCTATGGCCCCATAACCGACCGCTTCGGCAGACGGGCGCCGCTTTTCGTTGGCATTGCCATTTACGTGGCAACCGTATTCTGTGCGCTTATCGCGCCGAACTACGCCACCCTGCTCGGTCTTCGCTTCATTCAGGGACTTGGCGCGGCCGGAACCCGCGTGATCGCGCTCTCCGTGGTTCGGGATCGCTTCGCCGGGCGCAAGATGGCGGAAGTCATGGCGTTGGTGTTCATGGTATTCATGATCATCCCGATCGTGGCGCCATCGATAGGCCAGGTCATCCTGCTCACCGGCCCATGGACACATATCTTCATCTTCATGGGCGGCCTGGCGTCGGTCATCGGCCTCTGGGCCTATGCCCGGCTGCCCGAGACGCTGCCAGCGGAAAAAAGACGTCCCTTCAGCCTTGGCGCCATCGCATCCGGCTTCCGAATGGTGTTCTCTGACCGCACGGCCGTGTCCTATGCGCTGGCGAGCACATTCGTCTTTGGCGCCCTTTTCGGCTTCATCAACACCGCGCAGCAGATCTATGTCGACATCTACGGACTCGGAAGCCTCTTCCCGCTGGCCTTCGCGGTGGTCGCCGGGCTGATGTCCGTTTCCTCGTTCCTCAATTCCCGCTTCGTCGGCCGGCTCGGCATGCGCCGGCTGTCGCACTTCGCACTATTGTCCTTCACGGCAATCAGCGGCATCTGGCTGGTTCTCAGCCTGTTCGGCAACCTGCCGTTCCTGTTGTTCCTGGGGCTGTTTGCCGCAATCATGTTCATGTTCGGCTGGACCGGATCGAACATGAATTCGCTGGCCATGGAACCCCTGGGCGCCGTCGCCGGCACGGCGTCGTCCGTGTTCGGGTTCATGCAGACCGTAGGCGGCGCAGTCATCGGCGCGGGCATCGGACAGATGTTCAACGGCTCGACCACACCGGTGGCGGCGGGATATTTCTTCGTTGGCCTGATCGCGATCGCCTGCGTATTGTTCGCCGAGCGCGGCAAGTTGTTCGGCGTCGGCGAAGAGTACCAGTAGAACAGAGAAAAAGTGGTCCCGGCACATGATTATCTCGCACCGCTACCGCTTCATATTTCTCAAGACCGAGAAGACCGCGTCATCCAGCCTTTTTAAGGCATTCTATGAGATTGCATCGCAGAGCGACGTTCCGCTGATTCCGCGATTCGCGGAGCGGCGGCGATTGCTCAGGGAAGGTGCTGACCTGTCGCAGGTCACCTTCGCAGCGGTCTCCACAGGCATAGGGCGGCGATTTCCTATTCTTGGAGGCATCCACAGGCATGCAACCGCGCGCCAGGTCCGAGAGTTCGTAGGCGCCGAAATATTCAACCGCTATGCAATCATAACCAGTGAGAGAAATCCTTGGGACCGCCAGGTGTCATTATATTTCCATAGGCGCAGCATGAAGGGCGTTGCGGATCCAACCCAGTTCAACGCGGCGATGCGCTCCCCAATTTACAATCTTCTGCACCACAACCGGTTGAACAACTGGGGAATATACACCATTGGTGGTCGGGTCTGTGCGACCCATGTGATAAGATTTGAAAATCTGGAAGAAGACTTCCACAATGTGCTCAAGGATTTGGGCATACCCGGCCCAGGGCCGGCCCTGGGTCGCGTTCGCGCAGGTTACCGCCCGACATCTACCTCATATGCGCAACTATACGAACCCGAAACCCAGGACTTGATCGCGCGATGGTATGAAAAGGAAATCGCCTATTTCGGCTATACTTTCTGAAGGCAATGGTGCGGCGACACACGGAAATGCCACCCTTCAGACCGTGAAGACCTCGGACCTCAGCGCCACCCAGCTCTCGCGGTCAGTGGCAAGCAGGAGGCCGCCCTCCCGGTGTCGGGGCAGATAGGGCGAGCCATCCATGCGCGCGACATAGGCGCCGGCCTCCCGCGAAATCAACGCGCCGGCGAGATGATCCCAGGGCATCAGTTTCGCGTGCATGACGAAGTGCAGGTGCCCGGCCGCGAAAGTGCGATAGTCGTGGGCCGCGCATCGGTATGACGCCGCGATGCGCACCTTGTCGAGATTTGCGACGACGCGCGCCCGTTCCCTTGGGGCCAGCGCATGCCAGGATACCGCGCCGACCATCTCTTCGAGCGGCGCGGGGCCGCTGACCTCGAGGCGGTGGCCGCTACCATCGGGTCGCGTCTGCCAGGCGCCCGCCCCTTTTTCCGCGATCACCCAGTCATCGCCCATGGGATCGTAGATGACACCGGCCACCGTCTCGCCATTGGCAACGACGGCGGCCATGACGCCGAACAGCGGCAGGCCGGCTGCGAAGTTCCCCGTTCCATCGATCGGATCGACCACCACGGCTAGTTGCGCATCCGCCAGCCCATCAAGCAGAGAAGGATCGGCCGACGCCGCTTCCTCGCCAACGAACAGGGCATCCGGAACCACCGCGGCGACAGCCGCAGCAATACGGTGCTCCGCGGCGACGTCCGCTTCGGTCACCAGATCGACCGCGGAACTCTTCTGGCGGACCATCCCGGCCTCGAGGCGACGAAAGCGGGGCAGCACCTCCGCCTTGGCGGCCTCACGAAGGATTTCCGCGATTTCCGCGATATCGAACCCGCTCATCGCGACGTGTCCCTGAGGGCGGCAAAATCGAAAAGGCGTTCGTCCAGAAGATGGCTCGGGTTGACGTTGCCAAGCGCGCGGATCATCACATCCTTGCGCCCCGGCATCTTGCGTTCGAATTCATCGAGCATCGCCTTCATCGCATTGCGCTGCAGGCCGTCCTGACTGCCACACAGGTCGCAAGGAATGATGGGAAAGGCCATCGCTTCGGCAAAGCGCGCCAGATCGCTTTCCGCGCAATAGCTGAGCGGCCGCAGGACTTCCACATCGCCGCTGTCGTTGAGCAGTCTGGGCGGCATGGCAGCGAGTTTGCCGCCATGAAAAAGATTCATGAAGAACGTTTCGAGGATGTCCTCGCGATGGTGCCCGAGAACAAGCGCCGAACACCCCTCCTCGCGCGCGATGCGGTAGAGATGGCCGCGCCGCAGCCGCGAGCAAAGCGAACAATAGGTCGAACCTTCCGGCAGCTTGTCGGTCACCACGGAATAGGTGTCCTGATATTCGATCCGGTGCGGCACGCCGTTGCGCGAGAGGAATTCGGGCAGGATATGCTTGGGGAACTCCGGTTGCCCCTGGTCGAGATTGCAGGCCAGCAGATCGACCGGCAGAAGACCGCGCCATTTCAGGTCGAGCAACAGCGCCAGCATGCCATAGCTGTCCTTGCCGCCCGATAGCGCAACCAGCCAGCGTTCGCCCGGGCGCACCATGGCAAAGCGCTCCATCGCCTCGCGGACCTGCCGCACAAGGCGCTTTCTGAGCTTGTTGAACTCGACCCCTTCCGGTGCATTCCGGAACATGGGATGGCAGCCCAAGGCGTCGGTTGCGTTCTCGTCGTCCACCTGGGTGTCAATTGCCGGCTGGTTCATTTCGGGCCTCCAGCGGTGCTGATAACGCGCTTCACTTCAAAGTGAAAGCCCGACCCCGCCGAATGACGGAAACGCCTGCTTGTTGCTGGAATCGCAACATGGCAGTTAGATGACGTCCCCACACAAAGGGAGAACCGTCCGTGTTCCGATCCTTTTTCCCCGCTCCCCGTATCTTCTTTGTCACCGCATTGCTCTGGGTGGCTGCATTCATGGCCCTGTGGTTCACCGCCGGCGGCTGGCTGGAGCAGTATCTCAGCCTCGGACCGTGGCTCGGCATCCAACCCTCCCAGGCGGATCCCAATCCATTCTTCAACGCAGATCGGGTCTGGCTCTACCAATACGTGATCGCGGTCGGTTACCTGTTCTGCGTGCCGTGGTACGTCTGGGGCAACAATCGCCGCTGGCTGCGCTGGTCGGTCGTCGGTTCGGTCACCATCGTCGAAGTGGTGTACTTCAACGTCCAGATCAGCGCGTGGCTGAACGATTGGTACGGCCAGTTCTACGACCTGATCCAGAAGGCGCTGGCGACACCCAACTCGGTCACGCTCGACCAGTTCTTCGGCTTCATACTGACGGTCGCCATCGTGCTCACCGTCAACATCACCATCCTTGTGCTCAATTCCTTCCTGAATTCGCACTATCTGTTCCGCTGGCGCCGCGCCATGACGTTCTACTACATGGCGAACTGGAAATCGGTGCGCCATGTGGAAGGCGCCGCACAGCGTATCCAGGAAGACACGCGGGATTTCGTCTCCATCGTTGAAAACCTCGGTTTGAGCTTCATCGACTCGGTGATGACGCTGATCGTCTTCCTGCCGCTCTTGTGGAACCTTTCATCAAATATCCACGAACTGCCATGGATTGGGCCGGTCGAGGGGAGCCTGGTCTGGGTCGCCCTCATCTCGGCCGCGTTCGGCACCGCATTGCTGTGGAGCGTGGGCGTTCGCCTCCCCGGCCTGACGTTTCACAACCAGAGGGTCGAGGCCGCATTCCGCAAGGAACTGGTCTATGGCGAAGACCACGAGGAAAACGCGCGGCCGCGCAGCATGCGCGATTTCTTCAAGAACGTGCAAAGGAACTATTTCCGCCTCTACTTCCACTACCTCTACTTCAACGTCGCGCGCTATGCCTACCTGCAGGGGGCAGTCTTCATTCCCTATATCGCCATGGGGCCGGCGATCGTTACCGCGACGATCACGCTGGGGCTGTTCCAGCAGATCCTGCAGGCATTCGGGCAGGTTTCGGATTCCTTCAGGTTCCTGGTCAATTCGTGGACCAGCATCATCAACCTGATCTCCATCCACAAGCGCCTGGTCGGCTTTGAAGCCAATATTCCCAAGGACGGGATATTCGCCAACGACTACGACGACGACCGCTATCAGGAGAGTTGGGACAAGGTTCCCGACCCGCCGACCGAAACCACTCCGGTCGACTTCCAGTGGGCGCTGGTCAGCGAACCGAACGGAAATCCGGACGACCCCAACGGCTACATCACCGTGTGGTACGACCTGCTGGACCGTGTCAGGTTCCCACGATCGAGGACAAGAAGCACCATCTTTGCCTATTCCGCGGACCTTGCGGCAAGCGCAAGGGCGGCGATGGACGCCATCCGCGCCGGCAGGCCCGTCACGGCGACGCTGGAGTACTTCCAGCAGCCCGAGCGCGTGGCACTTGTCGTGATGGGCGTTCGCGGCGCGAGTGGAGAGGCGGAGGTATCGCACGGGCCACACGACGGCCCTGAATCACGTATCCGGCCGGTCGATATCCGGATCGAAGTGCCATCTGGCGGGTAAATCCCGCCCCGACACTCGGCACTTCAGGATAGAAAAAGGGCCGCCCGGATGGGCGGCCCTTGCATTTGAGACGCTGACTGGATCAGCGGGAATAGAATTCGACGACCAGATTCGGCTCCATCTGGACCGGACTTCGAGCGTTGGCAGAAAAAGTTGCAGACTTTTTCGTTTCGCCAACGCGCAATTGCATCCCTATCCGGCATGAAAAAAGGGCCGCCCCGATGGGCGGCCCTTGCACTTGAGACGCTGACTGGATCAGCGGGAATAGAATTCGACGACCAGATTCGGCTCCGTCTGGACCGGACTTCGAGCGTTGGCAGAAAAAGTTGCAGACTTTTTCGTTTCGCCAACGCGCCATTGCGTCCCTATCCGGCATGAAAAAAGGGCCGCCCGGATGGGCGGCCCTTGCACTTGAGACGCTGAATGGATCAGCGGGAATAGAATTCGACGACCAGATTCGGCTCCATCTGGACCGGATAGGGCACATCGGAAAGAACCGGGGTGCGCACGAAGGTCGCGGTCATCTTGGAGTGATCGGCCTCGACATATTCGGGCACGTCGCGCTCGGCAAGCTGCGTCGCTTCAAGAACGATCGCCAGCTGCTTGGACCGGTCACGCACCTCGATCTTGTCGCCGGGCCGGCAACGATACGAGGGGATATTCACCCGCTTGCCGTTGACCAGAACATGCCCGTGGTTGACGAACTGGCGGGCGGCAAACACGGTCGGCACGAACTTGGCGCGGTAGACGATCGCGTCCAGGCGGCTTTCCAGCAGGCCGATCAGGTTCTCGCCGGTGTCGCCCTTCAGCCGGGTCGCCTCGACATAGACGCGCTTGAACGACTTCTCGGTGATCGAGCCGTAATAGCCCTTGAGCTTCTGCTTGGCACGCAGCTGCAGGCCATAGTCGGAAAGCTTGCCCTTGCGGCGCTGGCCGTGCTGGCCGGGGCCATAGGCGCGCGCGTTGACCGGGCTCTTGGGACGACCCCAGATGTTTTCGCCAAGGCGGCGGTCGATCTTGTGTTTTACATCATGGCGCTTCGACATCGCGTATCCTTTCATTGAACGTCGAAAGTGATCGCGCCCTCCTCTGCCAGCCGGAACCCGGCTCGCCGACAGATCTCCACATATGAAGGGAAATCTCGGGTGCGCCCGCACGCCCTTGCGGGGCGGAACAGGTGGGCGGTTTCTAGTTGCAGGCCCCCACAAAGTCAAGCCTGCTGGCCGTCTTGCACCTTTTCAGGTCTGCACGCCCCGTGCCATCGCCTCGTCCGCTCGGCTGGCCTGTCGCTCGCGGTGAAACACATAGATGCCAGAGGCAAGGATGACTGACGTTCCAAGCCAGGTTACCAGGTCGGGGAAATCGCCAAAAACGATGTACCCCATCGCGGTTGCGCCGACGATCTCGAGATACTGGAACGGCGCCAGCGTGCTGGCAGGCGTGCGCCGGAACGCCTCGAAGAACAGGAAATATGTGAACGCGGACAGTGTGCCCATGACCGGCAGGTAGCCGAAAACCCAGTGCGGAGCCGTCGACGTTCTCCATGTGAACAGCCCCAGAAGGCTTGCGGCGAACAGTCCCGCTCCAAGCAGCACCACGGCAAAGACGGTGATCCAGAACTGCGCGCCCAGCCCGCTCATGCGTCCCTTGAGATGGCGCGCAACGATCATGTTGCCCGCAAAAGCTGCTGCCGAAGCCAGCGGCAGGATCGCCGGCCAGCCAAACGTCGCCCAGTTCGGACGAACAACGACGAGCGCGCCAAGCAGGCCGACCGCCACGGCAAGATACCGCCGCCAGCCGGTCTTTTCGCCAAGAAAGAGGGCGGAAAACACGGTCAGCAGCAATGGCTCGACAAAGAAGATGGCGATGGCGGTTGCGATCGGCATTACCGCGAAGGCCCCGACAAGCGTGACAAGCGTACTGGCGGCAAGAAAGCCCCCCAAAACCAGTAGCGGTAGCGCCGCCGGCCGCAAGGACTGCCGGAACGCCCGCATCGCCACCAGAAGGACGATCGACTGAAACAGGAAGCGCCAGAACACGATTTCAAACGGCGTGATGACGCCGGTGAGATACTTGCTCATCGAATCGCCGACGGGAACCAGCATCGTGGCGAGAATCATCAGCGCCATGCCGCTCTGCGGTGTCGCACTGGTGAGTCTTGAATAAAGGTAAGTCCCTGCTGGCATTGCCCGATCCGTCTGAGGCCCGCAGTGCGCCACCTGGCGGCCAGTTGGGCGATGACGCCCGCCACACTAGTGACTGGCATGCAAGAGTCCAGATGCCGTTCCAGCCCTGCGAGCCGCCGCGCATTCTGCTTGACATGTAGTTTTAGTGTGCTAGTTGTGTAGCACACTACTAGAGCGAACCACATGACTCAATGGAATGACACGCAACCCATCTTTCTGCAGATCCGGCAACGGATCGTGGAACTGATACTCAAGGGCCTGGCCCCCGAAGGCGAACCCCTGCCCTCGGTACGCCAGGTTTCAACCGAACTCTCCGTAAACCCGCTGACCGTGACCAAGGCATTCCAGGCCCTGGTCGACGCCGGCATCGTCGAAAAAAGAAGAGGCCTTGGCATGTATGTCACCGCCGGCGCGCAGGAAAAACTTCTCAGGCAGGAACGCGAAAAGTTCCTTGCCGAGGATTGGCCGCGCATCATGCAGCAGGTCGAGGCCCTTGGCCTCGACGTGACCGAACTCCTGAACAAGGAGGCCGGCAAATGACCGACCTTCAGCCAATCGTGCGGGCCAGCGGCCTCACCAAGCGTTTCGGACGCACCGAGGTGCTTCACGGCATCGACTTCATCATTCCCGCCGGACGAATCTACGGCCTTGTCGGGCACAATGGCGCGGGCAAGACCACGACGCTCAATGCCCTGCTGGGGTTGACCGATTGCGGGGGAAAGATCGAAGTTCTGGGCCTCGACCCGTTCGCAAGCCGCGCGCGGCTGATGAACGATGTCGCCTTCATCTCCGATGTCGCCAGCCTGCCGCGTTTTCTCAAGGTCAGCGAGTTGTTCGACCTTGTCGAAGGCATACATCCGCGTTTCTCGCGCAGTGCTGCCGTCGATTTTCTGGGCGGAACGGATATTCGCCAGACGGCGCGCATAAAGACGCTTTCCAAGGGCATGCTGGCCCAGTTGCACCTGGCCCTGGTCATGGCTATCGACGCCCGGCTGCTGGTCCTGGACGAACCCACCCTGGGGCTCGACATCACCTATCGCAAGCGCTTCTACAAGCGGTTGCTCGAAGACTACATGAACGACGACCGGACCATTCTCATCACCACCCACCAGGTGGACGAGATCGAATTCATGCTCACCGACATCATGTTCATGCGTGAAGGGGCGCTGGTGCTGGACGTACCCATGGAGCAGGTCGAGGAACGCTTCACCCAACTGGTCACGAGCGGGGAAAAGGCCGAAAGGGCCGCCGGCCTCGGCCCGCGCTATCGCGAGACCCGATTTGGCCAGACCGTGATGATCTTCGACGGCGTCGCACGCGGTCAGCTTGCCGAACTGGGCACCGTGTCGACCCCTGGCCTCAGCGATCTTTTCGTCGCGCTCATGGAGCACGACCACGTCAATCCGGAACTCTCGAAATGAAATCCTATATTGCCCTTTTGAAACGCGAGTATCTCGAACACCGCGGCGTGTTCGTGGTCACGCCCGCCATCGTGACGCTCTTCGTCATCGTCGCGCTTGGCCTGGCGCTGTTCGCCAACCAGGTCGAAATGCCCAGCGAGGTCCGCATTTCCTCCGACAATCTCTACCAGGCGATCTACGCCACCGCCGCCTCGATCTGGATCGGCTATCTCAACCTGGCGCTCTTCTTCTATTTTGCCGACAGCTTCAGCGCCGATCGGCGCAACAATGCCCTTCTGTTCTGGAAGTCGATGCCGCAATCCGACCTCAAGGTACTCGGCACCAAGATGCTCGCGGGAATCACCATCTTTCCGGCCGCCATCATCGTGTTCATGCTGATCAGCGGCGTTGTGGGGTATGGCGCCACCATCGCGGCGGCACTGCGGCTCCCGGTTCTGGCAACGCCAGGCCTCGGCGAAGCGGTGGTGGCCTTCGGGCAGATCTCGCTGGCCGGGATCGTGGGCGCCCTTGTCTGGGTGCTCTGGTATGCGCCATTCTTTGGCTGGGTGGCGATCCTGAGCACGCTGTTCGGTCGCTGGAGCATCGCCCTCGCCCTCCTGGTCCCGGCAATGCTGTCGCTCCTCGAGCGTGCCACGAATATCGCCAACGTCAATGCGCCGCACTATTTCAGCCGCTTCATGGAGTGGCGCTTGCAGGCGCCACCGACCGTGGGCGACTTCGAGAGCATGGCGCAGTTCGAGAACGGCTTTTCCGCAATCGACTCCATAGCCGTCATGGTCACGCGAACGGACTGGCCCGCCCTGGTCGCTGGCCTGGCATTCGCTGCCCTGATGACCTGGATTGCCAGCGAATACAGGCGACGCCGCATCGAAGCCTGAACGGACACGATTGACCGGGAAATGAGGGCGCCCTGGAGGGCGCCCTCAATTTTTATCCCTCGTCGTCGCCTGAACCGTCTCGCGGCGCGCGATTGGGATTGGGGCGCTCATGCCGTCGGTCGAGCGCGGCAACCACCCCACGCAGCGTGCGCACCTCCTGCTCGTTGAACCCGGCACGGGTGAGCATCGCGCGCAAATTGTTGGAGAAGACCGGCCTGCGCTCGGGAACGGAGAAGAACCCGGCGCGGTCGAGCGCCTCCTCGATATGCTCGAACAACCCCACCAGATCGTGCTTGCTGGCTGGCGTACCTGTGTTTCCGGTGAAGGGAAGAGCTTCCCCCGAATTGGCCGCGCGCCGCCATTCATAGGCCAGAACCAGCACCGCCTGCGCAATATTGAGGGATGCAAAAGATGGCTCGACGGGCAGCGTGACGATCGCATCGGCCAACGCCACCTCCTCGTTGTTCAGCCCCCAGCGCTCACGGCCGAAGAGGATTCCCGCTTTCGCCCCGGACCCGATATGCGACTTGAGCCTGTCCGCCGCGATGTCCGGCCCGATCACTTCCTTGAACATGTCCCGCGAACGCGCTGTCGTCGCATAGACCAAAGACAGATCGGCGATGGCGTCCTCCACTTTCTCGAACACCCTCACCCCGTCGATGACATGATCGGCGCGCGAGGCAGCCGCCCTGGCCCTTTCGTTCGGCCAGCCGTCGCGCGGATTGACAAGTCGCAGGTCCCATAGGCCGAAATTGGCCATGGCCCGGGCTGTCGCCCCGATATTCTCGCCAAGCTGCGGCTCGCACAGGATCACCGCCGGCGCCGCGCGCAATTCGACAGCCTGCGATTTGTCGGTTCCTGCCATCTGGCCTGCTCCCTGCCCGTCCGCGATGCCATTTCTCGAGCACGGCGCGGCGGATTTCTTGTTTCGACCGCCATGCCCACTCCTTTGCGGAGTTGAACGGCACGAAGACGGCCTCGCCGGAATTTGAAGCCGAACCGGTAGTCGCCACTTGTCAGGAAATCAAGGTTTGCCGATAGTCTCGCCCAAACCGGTGGGGAGAACCGAACATGCACCAGACGGGACATTGCCACTGCGGCGCAGTCAGCTTCGCGGTTCGAGGCGAGCCGCTGCGCATGGCCCAGTGTCACTGCAACGCCTGCCGCCGGATTACCGGAACCGGGCACAACGTGCAGGCATTCTTCAGGAAGGATCAGGTCGAGATCGTTGGCGAAACGCGGGCGCATGACAGCATCTCGGACAGCGGCAACAGGCGGACACGACACTTCTGCCCGATCTGCGGCTCTCGCCTATTCGCGGAAAATGAACGCGTGCCCGGTGTCATCGGCATTGCCGCGGGAGCCTTTGATGATTCAAGCTGGTTCAAGCCCCAGGTGATCCTCTACAATGCGCAACGCCCGGCCTGGGACCCGATCGATCCGGACATACCGGTCCACGAACTGATGTGATCGACCAGTGTCGGGCGCGAGGAGAACCGCGATGTCCAGGGAAGCCGACGAACTTGCCGAACGCATTCGCATGGTGATCGGGGACGATCCGAACATCTCGGAAAAGAGGATGTTCGGCGGTATCGCCTTCATGCTCAACGGCAACATGCTGGTTGGCCCCATGAAGGACGGTGCTTTGCTGGTTCGCGTCGGCAAGGCAGCCTATCCGGCCGCCCTCGCTGAGCCCGGGTCCGGGCCGATGACGTTCACCGGGCGCGAAATGCCCGGATATGTCGAAGTGCGAGACCATGGCATCGAAAGCGATGACGACCTCACCCGCTGGATCGCGCTCGCCACCGATTTTTTCGCCACCCTGCCGGCGAAATAGCGCTGTCACGTCGCATCCGACTGTGCGATCGATCTTGCGATCTGCCATGCGTCGGTATGCGCCGGAAGGCGACTTTGCGCGCGCATGCGCAGGTGCTATAGGGGCGCTCGACATTTGCCGCCACTGCGGCCGATCCATTCGTTTCATCACCCGACGCGGAGTATTCCATGAGCAAGATCAAAGTCGCCAACCCGGTCGTCGAACTCGACGGCGACGAGATGACCCGCATCATCTGGGCGGCCATCAAGGAAAAACTGATCCTTCCCTATCTGGATATCCCGCTCGAATATTACGACCTGTCCGTTCAATATCGCGACGAGACCGAAGACCAGGTCACCGTGGATGCAGCCAATGCCATCAAGAAGCATGGCGTTGGCGTCAAGTGCGCCACAATCACCCCCGACGAGGCGCGCGTCGAGGAATTCGGCCTCAAGAAGATGTGGCGTTCTCCCAACGGCACGATCCGCAACATCCTTGGCGGCGTGATCTTCCGCGAACCCATCATCTGCAAGAACGTGCCGCGCCTGGTACCGGGCTGGACCCAGCCGATCATCATCGGCCGCCACGCCTTCGGCGACCAGTACCGCGCGACCGATTTCCGCTTCCCCGGCAAGGGCAAGCTGACCATCAAGTTCGTCGGTGAAGACGGCCAGACCATCGAGCACGACGTGTTCGATGCCCCTTCGGCCGGCGTGGCGATGGCCATGTACAACCTCGACGACTCGATCCGCGATTTCGCCCGCGCCTCGATGAACTACGCGCTTGGCCGTGGCGTGCCGTGCTATCTTTCCACCAAGAACACCATTCTCAAGGTCTATGACGGCCGCTTCAAGGATATCTTCGAGCAGGTCTACGAGACCGAATTCAAGGACCAGTTCGAGGCAAAAAAGATCTGGTACGAGCACCGCCTGATCGACGACATGGTCGCCTCGTCCCTGAAATGGTCAGGCGGCTATGTCTGGGCCTGCAAGAACTATGATGGCGACGTCCAGTCCGATACCGTCGCGCAAGGGTTCGGCTCGCTTGGCCTGATGACCTCGGTGCTCATGAGCCCCGACGGCCGCACCGTGGAAGCCGAGGCCGCCCATGGCACCGTGACCCGTCACTATCGCATGCACCAGGCCGGCAAGGAGACCTCGACCAATTCCACCGCGTCGATCTTCGCCTGGACGCGCGGCCTGAGCCATCGCGCCAAGCTCGACGACAACCAGGAACTGGCCCGTTTTGCCGAGACACTGGAAAAGGTCGTTGTCGACACCATCGAAGGCGGCGAGATGACCAAGGACCTCGCGCTTCTCGTCGGTCCCGACCAGGAGTGGCTGTCGACCCTGGGCTTCCTCGACGCGGTCGATGCGAACCTCCAGAAGGCCCTCGCCTGAACAGTGCAGAATGGCAGGATTGGTGCGAGCGGCCCCGTTTCGGGGCCGTTTTGCTTTGAGCGCTGATGCCTCTGCCATGCCGGACGGCGCTCGTCCCTGCCGCCCCCGAACTGCCGCCGAACTGCCGCCGACATTGCGTGACAGCTCGATCCCTCGTCACATCCACGAATTGACGTGCCGGCTTTAACGCCTTACGCAAGACTCAATATTGGATTCGTCATACTCAAGCCTTTGGATGGAGACTGCCGTGAAGCAAGCTGTTGCACTGGGAGCCGCCATTGTCACCGCTGGACTCGCGTCAACGGTTGAGGCCGCGCCATTCGACTGGACCGGCTTCTATGTCGGCGTCCACGCGGGTTACGCCGTAGGCAACGAGCACGACAATCAGAGCGATCTTTTCGCCGGGCCGGGTGGCACGACCGCCACGACCAATGATCCCTGCGTCTCCGCTCCTATCGGCACTCTCCCTTCCAGCACCGTCCCCTCCACTTGTTCTGCCGATCAATTCGCCATGAGCGGATTCATCGGTGGCGTCCATGCCGGCTACAACTTGCAGATGGACCGTATCGTTCTGGGCCTGGAGGGCGGCATCGACTTCTCCGGAATCAAGGGCGGTATGGATGCAGATTATGGCTCGGGCAATCTCCGTCGGCTGGACTTCGAGAGCTTGTGGCAAGGGAGCGTCAGCGTACGGGCCGGATTCACTCCTTTGGATCGTCTGCTCCTTTACGTCACGGGTGGCGGGGCCATTGCGACAGGAAAGCTGACCAACACCAGCAGCGACCTAAGCGTTACGCCTACGACTGACACCAATACCCATCTGGGCTGGACGGCCGGTATAGGCGCCGATTACGCCTTCACGGATAACTGGATCGGCAGTTTCGCGGTGAGATATTCCGATTTCGGAAGCAAATCCTACGAGACCTATGATGGACCGGTGAAAGTCGACTGGAATCAAACAGTCGGCACGATCGGCCTCAGCTACAAATTCTGAAGCGTGCAAAACCCATGAATGAAGGCCCGGCCCAAGTGCCGGGCTTCGTCTGTCTGGAGCCGCGCCAGGCTGCTAAAAAGGCGTTGAGCTATAGACGAAAGCGATTGCGGCCACCGCATTCCCCGCCGTCATTCCCGCGCAGGCAGGGATGACGAAGTGGAAAACCGCAATTCCGCAAGAAGCAGAAGCGCTCCAGGATCGCCCGCAATGCGCACGAACAGGACGACCCCTCCCTCCGGCAACGCAATTTCGCGCGGCAACAGGAAGGCGGCCCTGGCCCGCGCCAACGCGCTGCACCGCGCGGGGCAGCTCGACGAGGCCGAACAGCTCTATCGGACACTGGTTGCGTCCCGGCCCGACGATCCGGCGGTCTGTGCGGGTCTCGGGGAACTCCTGATCGAGAGGAAACGTTACCCCGAGGCCATCACCTTCCTTGAGGTGCCCACGCGCTCCGGCAAACCGAGCGCGGAAGCCCTCAACAATCTCGGCTATGCCCATTTCCTCAATGGCACCTACGAGTTCGGGCTCGACCACTTGCTCAAGGCCGCTAAGAAACAGCCCGGGAATTGGCGGATATTGCTGAATGTCGGCCAGACCTATCTCAAGATGGACAATCACCGGGAGGCCGTTGGCTTTCTGGAGCGCGCCTATCGCATCCATCCCGGCGCTCCGGGCCTGCGGCTTAACCTCGCCCGGGCGATCGGCGACCTCGGTGATTTCGACAAGGCGCGGCACCTTTACGAACAATGCCTCAAAGACCCTGACGAGCGCGCCGGGGCCCTCGGCGGGTTGGTGCGGCTTGGCAAGCAGACCCGAAGCGACAATCTGCTTGCACAGATCGAAGGGGCGCTGGGCGAAACGACCCGGCCCGCCGCCCTGCGGACCCTGCACTACGCGGCCGCCAAGTGTTACCTCGACATGCAGGATGGCGACGCGGGGTTCGACCACCTGAAAGCGGCCAAGGCGCACTCCGCGACCGCCTTCAGCAAGGATCACTTCGCCAACACCATCGCGCAGTCGAAGGCCATCGCGGATCTCGCCAGCGAGGACTTCACCCCGGGCGAGGCGCCTGCCCCGGCCTTCATCGTCGGCATGCCGCGCAGCGGGTCGACCCTGACCGAACAGGTCCTGTCGAGCCATCCCGCGCTGTTCGGCGCGGGCGAGCGCCGCTACATCGCCAATATCGCCGACAGGCTTGGTTTTGGCCGCACCGATCCCAGGGCCTATGCGGCGGCGATCACCAGACTCCCGCCCGATGCGCTGCCCGCCATCGCCAAGGGCTACCGGTCGCTGGTCGCGGCGGTCGGATCGGATGGGCAGCGCACCCTCGACAAGTTCCTGCACAATTTCCTGCATATCGGCCTGATCAAGCTCTTGTTCCCCGACGCGCAAATCATCCACTGCAAGCGCCAGGCGCTGGACTGCTGCCTCTCGATCTACATGAGCCCGTTCGGCGAGGGGCACGGCTACGCCAACGACCTCGCCGATCTCGGCTGGTACTATCGCCAGTACGAGGCATTGATGGAGTTCTGGTCGGTCCGATTTGCCAAATCCATTCTCACCGTGAACTACGAGGATACGGTCGCCGACCTCGAAGGCTCCGCCCGCCGCATGACGGATTTCCTTGGCCTTGAATGGGACGAGGCCGTGCTGCGGTTCCGGGAGAACGAGCGCGGCGTTTCGACCGCGTCCAAGTGGCAGGTCCGCCAACCCCTCTACCGGACCTCCGTCGACCGCTGGAAGCCCTATGAAAAACAATTGCAGCCCCTGATCGAAGCCCTGGGCGCATAGGCCCCTCGCAGGGGATGGAACGGGTCGGGAATCGCCCGAACCATACCCCGGCAGACGCCGCCCGGATGCTGATGGCGCGCATTAGGGACAAACGCAACAAGCAGCCTATTGCCCAGAGGCGCCGTTTGCTTTTGACAGCGGCCCGCGCCCCGGGCTAGGCTTTTTGCTGCTCCAACATCCCTAGACGCAGCGACGTCCGGCCCACCAGCAAGCGGCGTTGCCATCCTGTTTTTTCGAGGAAAGAACCAATGCGCTACAATTCCCTTGGGGGAACGGGCTTGCTCGTTTCCGAACTTTGCCTTGGCACCATGACTTTCGGCGGACGCGGATACTGGACCGCCATCGGCGAGCTGGACCAGCAAACCGCCGACACGATCGTCGCCCGCGCGCTGGACGCGGGCATCAACTTCATCGACACCGCCGACGTCTACTCCGAAGGGCTCTCCGAACAGATCACCGGCGACGCCATCCGCAATTCCGGCCGCCAGCGCTCCGACATCGTCCTGGCGACCAAGGTCAACAGCGCCATGGGGCCCGGTCCCAACGATCGCGGATCGTCGCGCGGCCACATCATGGACGCGGTCAGGAAAAGCCTCAAGCGCCTGGGCACCGACTATATCGACCTCTACCAGATCCATGGGCAGGACATGCTCACGCCCGTCGAGGAAACCGTGCGCGCCCTGGAGGATCTCGTCCGCGAGGGGTTGGTCCGCTATGTGGGCTGCTCCAACTGGCAGGCATGGCGGCTGTCCCAGGCGCTGTCGCTGGCCGACCATCGCGGCTGGTCGCGGTTCGCCAGTCTGCAGGCCTACTATACCATCGCAGGGCGTGACCTCGAACGTGAGCTTGTGCCCCTGCTCAACGACCAGAAGGTGGGGCTGATGGTCTGGAGCCCGCTCGCCGGCGGCCTTCTCTCCGGCAAGTACGATCGCGACGGCAAGGGCCCCGACGGTTCGCGCCGCGTCGATTTCGACTTCCCGCCAGTCAATAGGGACCGGGCCTTCGACTGCGTGGACGTCATGCGCGAGATCGGCGAGGCAAAGGGCATTTCCGTCGCCCGCGTCGCCCTCGCCTGGCTCCTCCACCAGAAGGTCGTCACTTCCGTGATCATTGGAGCCAAGACCACAGATCAGCTCGATGACAACCTCGCCGCAGTCGATGTCGAACTTACGCCCGAGGAACTCGAGCGGCTCGACAAGGTCAGCGCCCTGCCCGCCGAATATCCCGGATGGATGGTTTCCCGGCAGAACGCGGGCCGCGCCTGACGCGCGGGGGCTGGACGCCACGCAAGACCGTGCCCATATGCCCCAAACGGGGTGCCGGACCGGTCTTGCCGGCAAGGGAGATATCATGATGATTATCAAGCAATCAGCCGCGTTGGGCATGCTCCTGACGCTGGCGACAACGGGGGTGGCCATGGCCGAAGCTCGCAATTTTCCCGTTCAGGGGTTCGATCGCATCGAGGCGTCCTCGGGCCTTCATGTCACGGTCACGCCAGGCGAGGCCGCGAGCGTGGTCGTGGACGCCCCCGATCCCGCCGACCTGGACAAGCTGATCGTCGAGGTACGGGGCAATACCCTTGTCCTGGGGCAGCAGCACAAATGGTTCGACTTCAGCTTCGCCTTCGGCCCTCGCGTCGAGGTGAAGGTCACCGCCCCCGCGCTGAGGGCAATCGCGGTGAGTTCGGGCGCCGACCTGACGGCCTCGGGCTGGAGCGTCCCGGAGTTCGATCTTGCCGCCTCCAGCGGTGCGCATGTCGCGGTCAGCGACATCGCGGCAAACAACGTATCCGCCAACGCAAGCTCGGGCGGCGGCATCGAAGCGGCTGGCAAATGCGCCAACCTCGATGCGGACGCGTCGAGTGGCGGACAATTGAACGCCTCTGGTTTGATCTGCAATGAGGTTTCGGTCAACGCCTCGAGCGGCGGTTCCGCCGAGGTTCACGCAACCGATGCGATCACCGCCGGCGCGTCGAGCGGCGGCTCGGTGACCGTGACCGGCAATCCCTCAAAGACGCAGATTCAGTCGTCGTTTGGCGGCAGCATCAACATCAAGTGATGTGAAAAAGGCCCCCCGCGCAATCGTGGGGGGCCTGACCACCAGAGACAGTGGCTGATGATCAGATAGCTGCGAGTTTCTCGCGGATCGCCGCCAGCGCCTCGTTTGCCTTGGACCCGTCGGGTCCACCGGCCTGCGCCATGTCCGGGCGGCCGCCTCCGCCCTGCCCGCCCAGCGCCGCGGATCCGACCCGTACCAGATCGACCGCGCTGACCCTGTCCTTGAGGTCGTCTGTCACGCCCACCGCGATCCCGGCCTTGCCATCTTCGGTGATCCCGATGATGGCGACGATACCGGAGCCCACCTGCTTCTTGCCCTGGTCGACGAGCCCGCGCAGGTCCTTGGGCTGCAGGCCATCGACCGCCCGGCCCATGAAGGAAAACCCGTTCACGGTCTCGGAGGCCGGCGCCTCGCCGCCACCGCCGCCCATTGCGATCTTCTGGCGCAGTTCCGCGACCTGCCGCTCAAGCTGCTTGCGCTCGTCGGTGAGCGCTTCGACGCGGGACCGCACTTCACGCGGCGATACCTTGAGCACGGAAGCGATCGACCGCAATTCGCGGTCCTGCTCGCCGAGATAGCGCCGCGCGCCTTCCGCAGTCAGCGCTTCAACGCGCCGCACGCCCGAGGCAACCGAGGTTTCCTGCACAACGGTGACCAGGCCGATCTCCCCGGTGCGCCGCACATGCGTGCCGCCGCACAATTCCATCGAGTAGGTCTTGCCCGCCTTGGCGCCCTCCAGGGCCGTGCCCATCGTGACGACCCGCACCTCGTCGCCGTATTTCTCGCCGAACAGGGCCATCGCGCCCGCCGCCCGCGCGTCGTCGACGCCCATGAGGCGCGTCTCCACAGGCGCATCCTGCAGGACGATCGCATTGGCAATCCGCTCGACTTCGGCGATCTCGTCCTCGGTCATCGCCTTGGTATGCGAGAAGTCGAACCGCAGCCGGTCCGGCGAAACCAGCGACCCCTTCTGCGCCACATGCGTGCCCAGCACCTCGCGCAAGGCTTCGTGCAGCAAATGGGTGGCCGAATGGTTGGCCCTGATCGCCGAACGCCGCCGGGAATCGACGATCAGATGAAGCGCAAGGCCCGGCCGCAGCGCTCCCCTGGCGATCTTCACCTTGTGGGCAAACACGCCGCCCGCCAGCTTCTGGGTGTCGGTCACTTCGGCCTCGACCCCTTCGCCCCGGAGCCTGCCGGTATCCCCCACCTGGCCGCCACTCTCGGCATAGAACGGGGTCTGGTTGAAGACCACATAGCCCTCGCTGCCCGCCTCCAGCGCATCCACCACGGCGCCGCCGGCGACAAGCGCCACGACCGCACCCTCGGCTTCCTCGGTCTCGTAACCGAGAAATTCGGTCGCACCGGCGCTCTCGGCAATGGCAAACCAGACCTGGTCGGTCTTTGTCTCGCCCGATCCCGCCCAGCTCTTGCGTGCCTCGGCTTTCTGCTGGGCCATTGCCGCCTCGAAGCCCGAAATGTCGACGCCAATGCCGCGCGTACGCAGCGCATCCTGCGTCAGGTCCAGCGGAAAGCCGTAGGTGTCATAGAGTTTGAAGGCGGTGAACCCGTCGAGCATGTCGCCCTTGCCCAGGCTCTGCGTTTCCTCCTCCAGAATCCCCAGTCCACGGCTCAGGGTCTTGAGGAAGCGCTCCTCCTCGAGGCGAACCGTCTCGGAGATCATCGCTTCGCCGCGGCTGAGCTCCGGATAGGCCTGGCCCATCTCGCGCACAAGGGTGGGCACAAGCTTGTGGATCACCGGCTCCTGCGCGCCCAGCAGCGTCGCATGGCGCATGGCGCGGCGCATGATCCGGCGCAGCACATAGCCGCGCCCCTCGTTCGAGGGGAGAACGCCTTCCGCGATGAGAAACGACATGGCGCGAAGATGATCCGCGATCACCCGTTGCGAGGTCTTGCCCGCGCCCCCCGGTTCGCTGCCGGTCACCTGCGCGGCGGACGCGATCAACGCCTTGAACAGGTCGATATCGTAATTGTCGTGAACGCCCTGCAGAACCGCCGCGATACGCTCCAGGCCCATGCCGGTGTCGATGGATGGGCGCGGCAGGTCAAGCCGGGCGCCGCCTTCCTGCTGCTCGTACTGCATGAAGACCAGGTTCCAGATCTCGATGAACCGGTCTCCATCTTCTTCCGGCGATCCCGGCGGACCGCCCCAGATATCCTCGCCATGATCGTAGAAGATCTCGGAGCACGGACCGCACGGGCCGGTGTCACCCATCGCCCAGAAATTGTCGGACGTTCCGATCCGGATGATGCGGTCCTCGGGAAGCCCGGCGATCTTGCGCCATAGATCGTAGGCCTCGTCATCCTCGGCGAAAACCGTGACCAGCAACTTGTCCCTGGGAAGACCGAACTCCCCCGTCACCAGCTTCCAGGCCAGTTCGATCGCGCGATCCTTGAAATAGTCGCCGAACGAGAAATTGCCCAGCATCTCGAAGAACGTGTGGTGGCGCGCGGTGAACCCCACATTGTCGAGGTCGTTGTGCTTGCCACCGGCGCGAACGCATTTCTGCGACGTGGTCGCACGCGAATACAGGCGCTTCTCAAGCCCGGTGAACACGTTCTTGAACTGCACCATGCCCGCATTCGTGAACATGAGCGTGGGATCGTTGCGCGGCACGAGCGGGCTCGAGGCGACGCGTTCGTGACCCGCCTTTTCGAAATATTCGAGAAAGCTCGCGCGGATTTCGTTGACTGTACTCATGGAGTCTTTCGCCGGCACACGGAAAAGGGGCCGGGCACCCGCCCAGCCTCGTGAATATCGGGATGCCTTGTATCCTCTTGCCCCCTTTGATGTCCAGCATGCCGGATGCCGCGCCGCACCCGATCGCCACGGAACCTGGCCGACGCGGCCCGCAATCCCCAGCACGGCACGAAAAAGGGCGCCGCTCACGCAGCGCCCTGGCATGACTTCACGGCGGGAACGGGCAGGTCCGTCCCGGGCGCCCCGTCACTCGTCCGCGATAGCCGCGGGTTCGTCGTCGCCGCTGCCGCCCGAAATCAGCTGCTCATTCAAAAGGCCGGCGCTCTCGCGCACCCCTTGTTCGATCTGCCGGGCGATCTCGGGATTGTCCTTGAGGAACTGGCGGGAGTTCTCGCGCCCCTGCCCCAGCCGCTGGCTGTCATAGGAGAACCAGGCACCCGACTTCTCCACGATGCCGCTCTTGACCCCAAGGTCGAGCAATTCGCCAGTCTTGGAAATGCCCTCGCCATACATGATGTCGAACTCGACCTGCCTGAATGGCGGCGCCAGCTTGTTCTTGACCACCTTGACCCGGGTCTGGTTGCCCACGACCTCGTCACGATCCTTGATCGCGCCAATCCGGCGGATATCCAGACGCACCGATGAATAGAACTTGAGCGCATTGCCACCCGTGGTCGTCTCGGGCGATCCGAACATCACCCCGATCTTCATGCGGATCTGGTTGATGAAGATGACGATGCCCTTGGAGCGCGAAATCGACGCGGTCAGCTTGCGCATCGCCTGGCTCATCAGGCGTGCCTGCAGGCCGGGAAGCGAATCGCCCATCTCCCCCTCGAGTTCGGCCCGCGGCGTAAGCGCGGCGACCGAATCCACCACCAGCACGTCGACCGCGCCCGAACGCACCAGCGTGTCGGCGATTTCCAGCGCCTGTTCGCCGGCATCGGGCTGCGAGATCAGAAGGTCGTCGACATTCACGCCCAGCTTGCGCGCATAGACCGGGTCAAGCGCATGCTCGGCATCCACGAAGGCACAGATGCCGCCACTTTTTTGCGCCTCGGCAATCACATGCAGCGCCAGCGTGGTCTTGCCCGAACTTTCCGGCCCGAAAATTTCGATGATGCGGCCGCGCGGCAATCCGCCGATGCCCAGCGCGATGTCGAGGCCGAGCGAACCGGTCGAGATCGATTCCACTTCAATGGCGGAATTCTCCCCCAGTTTCATGATCGAGCCCTTGCCGAAATTCCGCTCGATCTGGCTCAGGGCGGCCTGCAGGGCCTTGCTCTTGTCCATCGAACCTCCGTCGATCACGCGAAGCGGCGAATCTGCCATCTCAACCTCCTTATTTCATGGCTGCCCGCCGCGTGCAACGCGAAGGGACATGGATGAATGTCCATCTAATGTGCCCATTTTGTTCTCATTTTGTTTCGAAAGTGTCAATAGCCAATCACGATCATCCAACTGTTGAAATGAGTGGCCGGTGCCACTTTATTCGTGGCAAGGCTCAGCCGATCAGAATCGTATCGGCGATCTCGATGCCAAAGCCGCCAAGTCCCACATATTGCACCTCGGAGGTGGCCAGCAGGTCGATTGACCTGACGCCGAGATCGCGCAGGATCTGCGCACCCACGCCCACTTCGCGCCACCGCCGCATGCGCTCGATTGCGCTGTCGTGCCCTTCGCGGGGAGCCTCATCGCTCCCCTTGGGCGTTTTCCGGCCCTGGCTCGCCTCCTCCAGGGCCCCCGCGCTGCGCACAAGGATCAGTATGCCGCTACGGCCACGCCTTGCGATCTCTTCCGCCGCCCGCCGCGCCCAGGGAACCGCTCCGCCCGCCTGCGCCACCAGGTCGCCCACCGGCTGGTCGCGGTGAATCCGACAGGGAACATGCTCGCCGCCCTCGACTTCGCCGATCACCAGCGCAATCTGCTGCATGGGATCGAAGGCGCTCTCGTAGATGAAGGCGCGTGCGCTCAGGCCCGCCACCTCGGTCGGCACCACGCCGACACGGGCAAGTATGCTCTCGTTCCTCAGGCGGTAGGCAATCAGGTCCTCGATGGAAATGATCCTGAGCCCGTGTTCGCGCGCGAAGGCCAGCAGCTCGGGCAGGCGCTTGACGGTGCCATCATCATTGACCACCTCGGCAAGCACGCCGGCCGGCTCCAGCCCTGCCAGCCGCGCCAGGTCGACGCCGGCTTCGGTGTGGCCGGAGCGCGCCAGAACCCCGCCCTCGCGCGCCATGAGCGGGAAGATGTGGCCGGGGCGCACGAAGTCGCTGGCATGAGCATTGCCGCCGGCCAGCGCGCGGATGGTGTTGGTGCGTTCCTGGGCGGAAATTCCTGTCGTCATGCCGACCTTGTAGTCGACGGTCACGGTGAAGGCGGTACGGAACGGATCGCGATTGTTCGCCACCATGGGGGCGAGATTGAGCGCCTCGGCGCGATCCGTTGCCATCGGCACGCAGATGATCCCGCTGGTGTGCCGGATCATGAACGCGATCTTCTCCGGGCTCGCCATGGCCGCCGCCATGATCAGATCGCCCTCGTTCTCGCGATCGATATCGTCCACCACCACCACCAGCTCGCCCGCGGCAATCGCGGAAATGGCCGATTCGACGCTGTCGAGCTGCATGTGGCATTCCCCCGCATCAAGGCAGAAACGCCGGCCGATGCCTCCGGCGGGCTTCACTCATAAGACCGCGCCCCCTCATGCGCAATGGCACCGGCCGTCGGCAATAGGTCGCAATGGAGCAGCGCCCAAGGGTGTTGCGCGGCCTGCCCAAATGCTGTCGACTGCGCGCGGAATCTGCGGCGCATGGCTCCAATCGCACCGCACCGAAGTCCGAGGGAGAAACGGGATGCCCGAGAAACGCGAACTCGGCCGACGACCTGTCGGCCGCACCCACATCGAGGTAAGTGAGCTGGGCCTTGGCGGCGCCAGTCTGGCCGGCATCTTCACCGCGGTGCCGGACCAGCAGGCCCGCGATACCGTGGAGGCGGCCCTTCGGTCCGGAATCTCCTATTTCGACACCGCGCCGCAATATGGCCTTGGCCGCTCCGAACACATGGTAGGCGACGCACTTCGCGGCAAGCGCACGGGCACGGTGCTTTCGACCAAGGTGGGACGGCTGCTCAAGCCCTGTTTCGACCCCTCCGAACAGGGAGTTGCATGGGGCAATCCCTTCCCGTTCAAGCAGGTCTACGACTATTCCCACGACGCAATCATGCGCTCGTTCGAGGATAGCCTGCAGCGGCTCGGGCTCAACCGCGTCGACATGCTCTATGTGCACGACATCGGCACCATGACCCATGGCGACGACAACGACGCGCACTGGAAGGCTCTCAGCGAAAGCGGCTACAAGGCGCTGGACCGGCTGCGCGCCGAAGGCACGGTTGGCGCGATAGGGCTGGGCGTCAACGAGTGGGAAGTTCTCATGGACGCCTTCGAGATCGGCGATTGGGATGTGCACCTCCTGGCCGGCCGCTACACCCTGCTCGAACAGGCAGCACTCTCTCCCTTCATGGAGACCTGCCTGAAAAAGGACGTCTCCATCGTCATCGGCGGCCCCTACAATTCGGGCATCCTTGTTGGCGGGTCGACCTGGAACTACGCCAAGGCGCCGCCCGAGATCGTCGAGCGCGTCGCGCGGCTGGAGAACGTGTGCCGCGATCATGGCATTCCCCTGCCCGCGGCCGCGCTTCAGTTCCCGTTGACCCACCCTGCGGTCGCCAGCGTCATTCCCGGCCCCCGTTCGCCCGAAGAACTCGCCCAGACGCTGGAATGGTGGGATACCCCGATTGCGGAGAGTTTCTGGCGCGATCTGGCCGAGGCCGGGCTGCTGGCGCCTGGAACGCCGCTGCCGGGCGGTGGCACTGCCTGAACGGGCCCGAACGCGTTACTGGTCGGCCGGGCCGTCAGTTTCGTCCGTCGAGCCTTGGCCGGAAAGGACTTCCTTGACCTTGGCGTTGAGCTGGGCAAGCGAATAGGGCTTGGCAAGGAATTCCACGCTGCGGTCGTCCTCGATTTCCTTGCGCATGCTCTCCTCGGCATATCCGGAAACGAAGATGACCTTCAGCCCAAGGTCGGGGTGACGCCGGCGCAACTCGACCAGCAGGGCCGGTCCGTCCATTTCAGGCATCACAACGTCCGAGATCAAGAGGTCGGGCGCCGCGCCCATGGTCTCGAGCACGTCGAGGGCCTCGTCGCCCGAATCCGCCTCGAACACTTCATATCCCGTGGCGCGCAGGGCGCGGGCGGAGAAGGCGCGAACGCTCTCCTCGTCCTCTACGATCAATATGCGCTCGTGCCCGGTGAGGTCGCGCACCGGCCTTGCCTGGGGCGCCCTGGTGGAAACCGCGCTTGCGGGCGGGATATGCCTTGGCAGGAAGATGCGGAATGTGGTGCCTTTGCCGACCTCGGAGTCCACGTAGATGAACCCGCCGGTCTGCTTGATGATCCCATAGACCATCGACAGTCCAAGGCCCGTGCCCTTGCCCTGCTCCTTGGTCGAGAAGAATGGCTCGAAGATCTTGTCGATCACCTCGGGCGGCATGCCCGTGCCGGTGTCCTCCACCTCGATCAGCACGTAGTCGGCCGGGGGCATGCCGCGATAGCCCAGTCCGGCCACCTCGGCTTCCGGCGCGTTTCGGGTGCGCAGCCTGATCTGCCCGCCGCCGGGCATGGCGTCGCGCGCATTCACCACCAGGTTGATGATGACCTGCTCGAGTTGGACGATATCCGCGCGCACTGGCCACACCGTGTTCTCGTGCGACACGTCGAGCGTGATCTGCTCGCCGATCAGCCGCTTCAGCAGCACGGTGAGGTCATCGATATGCTGCTGGATTTCAAGAACTTGCGGCCGAAGCGTCTGGCGACGGGAGAACGCCAGCAACTGGCGCACCAGCCCCGCCGCCCGGTTGGCGCTCTGCTTGATCGACATGATGTCGGAAAACGAGGGATCGCTCGGCTTGTGCTTGAGCAGCAGCAGATCGGAGAACCCGATGATCGCGGTCAGCACGTTGTTGAAATCGTGCGCGACGCCGCCAGCCAGTTGTCCCACCGCCTGCATCTTGTGGCTCTGCGCGAACTGGGCCTCAAGCCGGCGCTGATCGGTCATGTCGAGTGCGTAGACGATCACGCGCTCGGGCGAGTCCGAGCTTTCCTCCGAACTGGTCACGAACAGGCGCACGGCCCGCTCGCGATCCGCTTCCGGCGCGGCATCGATGGGCGCGATTTCGGAACGGTTGGCCAGCGCATCGGCGATCGCGCGGGCGAAGTCGCCGCGACTTTCCTCACCCACCAGTTCGGCGATAGGCTGCATTTCGATGCTGCGCTCGCCCGCCTCCAGCCCGAATATGCGGGTGAACGGGGCATTGGTGCTGACGATACGGCCCTCGTTGTCGAGTGTTGCGATGGCAAACGGGGTATCGTTGAAGAAACGCGAGAACCTGACCTCGGCTACCCGCAGGTCTTCCGCGATATCGGCCCCGCGCGTCCGGTCGAGCACCAGGGTGCGCGTCTCGCCCAGTTCACCTTCCGCCAGCCGTGCCGCCCGATGCATGAGCCGCACCGGGAAACCCGTTCCGTCGGCCCGTACCAGATCGATATCGATGATTTCGGTGCGGATCTCGCCGTCGCTGCGCCCCCCCATCAACAGGCTGGCGCCATCGCCGCGCACGATGTCCGAAAGCTTGAGCGCGCCCTCGTCGAACGCCGCCAGGTCATAGCCCAGCCAGTCGGCCAGCGTGGAGTTGATGTACTGCACCCGCCCCTTCGCGTCGGCGGCGAAAAAGCCCGCCGGGGCATGGTCCAGGTAGTCGATGGCCCTCTGCAGTTCGAGAAAGATGCTTTCCTGGCTCTCGCGGTCGCGCGTGATGTCCTCGATGGACCATACGACGAGCGCATCCGGCGCATCTTCCACCCGGGGCAAGGGCCGAACGCTCACGCGATACCAGATCGGCCCGCCGCTGCCTGCCCCGCCATCGCTCAGCGGGCGGATGAGCCGTATGTCCTCAAGGGCGCCCCTGCCATCGCGCGCCGCTCTCGCCAGCCGGTAGATGGATTCGCTTGCCTCGGACTGGCTGGCAAACAGGCGTGGCACTCCCACCGTCGCGCCGCCGCTCACCGAGTTGGCGAGTTCCACATAGCGCGCGTTGGCATAGACGATCTTGCCCTCCCGATCGGTCACCACCGCGCCTTGCGGCAGACTGTCGATCACCGCACGGCTGACGGTCCGGCGCTCCTCGCCCGATGAGAAACGGAACAGGCCCGCCGCGAGCGCGAACATCGAGAACACCCCGACCACGGCCAGAATGCCCAGGAACAGGAGGATGACCTCGGGCGGCAGGCGTTCGCCGAGCAAGGAGAAGACGACCGCGACGATGACGAAGAACAGCGCCAGCCCCACAACGCGCCACAGCAATACGCTACCCGCCAGCGGCGACGTGGTCGGCTCGGGATAGTGGTTGTTGTCGAGTGGCGCGGATGCCATGCCTCAAGGTCCCGTCTCGTCCGGATCGGACCTCGAATCGGTCCCCCCGCAATTTCCTAGCAAAAGGCTCGCCGCCTTGGGTAGCCCGCGCTGTCGCGATTGCGCAGTTCAGTTCCGCCAGCTTGCCTTCTGTTTGAGCCTCATAACATATCCGATCACCTGTGCGACCGCCTTGAAATGTTCCTCGGGTATGGATTCATCGATGTCCACGGCACGGAACAGGGCCCGCGCCAGCGGCGGATTCTCCACCACCGGCACGTCGTGCTCCTTCGCCTTCTCGCGAATCCTGAGCGCCAGGGCATCGGTACCCTTGGCGACGCAGAGCGGCGCGGGCATCGATGGGTCGTATTTCAGCGCCACCGCAAAGTGCGTGGGATTGGTGATGACCACGCTGGCTTCAGGCACGGACGCCATCATGCGGCGCTGGCCGCGCTCGCGTCGCAATTGCCGGATCCGCGCCTTGATGTGCGGGTCGCCCTCCATGTTCTTGTATTCTTCGCGCACCTCTTGCACCGTCATCTTCTGGCGTTCCCACCAGCGGTGCCGCTGGTAGAAGAAGTCGGCCCCGGCAATCGCGGTGACAACCGCAAGGGTTACCCCGAGCAGCTGCACGCCCAGGTCCTTGACGATCTCGAGAATGGTCAACGGGTCGGCTGTGATCATCGTATCGAGGCGGTCGCGCTGCGGCCAAAGCACCAGGAACATGGCAACCGAGACGATACCGATCTTGGCCAGCCCCTTGGCGAAATTGACCAGCGCTTCCTGCGAAAACAGGCGCTTGGCGCCGGCGAGCGGCGATATCTTGGACAGCTTCGGCGTTATGGGATCAGCCGAGAACAGCAGGCGGTGCTGCACCACATTGCCGACCAGTGCCGCCACGGCCAGCACGGCAAGCGGGGCCAGCGCAACACCCATGACAGACCAGGCCAGCTTTCCCATGAAGATGGAGAATGAGGGTCCGCTGATATCGTATTGATCCGCGTCCGCCATCACCGCCCTCAGCGAATTCATCAGGCTGGCGCTGGTGGCCGGCGCCATGATCGAGGCGATCATGGTGGCCGCAAGGATCATGAACCAGGTGTTGACTTCCTGGCTCTTGGCGACGTCGCCGCGCTTGTGTGCATCGTCCAGCTTCTTCTGGCTGGGATCTTCGGTCTGTTCCGACCTGTCCGGGGCATCTTCCGCCATCTCAACCCCTCAGCAACGAAAGCTGGGCCTCGAAATGGCTCAGATAGAGCCCCATCATCATCGTGATCAGCAGTGCGAAAAGCGCAAGGCCCAGCCCGATCGAGGCCGGCATGGCGATGAAATAGACCTGCAGTTGCGGCATCAGCCGCGACAGGATGCCAAGGCCGAGCGAGAACACCAGTCCGAACACGATGAAGGGCGCCGCCATCTGCACCCCGATCCGGAAGGAATCCGCCAGTGCCATCAGCGCGCCCTTGGCGGCATCCCCCAGCATCAGCGGCGCATCGGGCGGGAAGACCTTGTAGCTGTCATAGATCGCCGCGAGCGCCAGGTGGTGGAGATCGGTCGCGAACACCAGCGTCACCGCGAGAACCGAAAGAAACGAACTGATCACCGCATCCTGCTGGCCGCCAAGCGTGGGGTCCGGGGAGTTCGCAAAGCTCAGGCCGGTCTGGAACGCAATGGTGGCGCCAGCCGCCTGCGTCGCCGCGATCACCATGCGAACGATTCCGCCCAGGATGAAGCCGATCGCCAGTTCATGGCCGAGCGGCACGGCCAGAGCCAGCACGTCGGCGGGCATCGCGGGCAGTTCAGGCTGGACAAGCGGATAGAGGACAAGGCTCATCAGGAGCGCGAAGGAGAGCCGCAGCCGTGCCGGCACCATGCTCGAGCCAAGGGCAGGCATCAGCATGAGCAGCACGCCGACCCGCGCGAAGACCACCAGATAGGCGAACGCTGCGTCCGGAAGCCAGTCAAGCGCGATGTTCATGCCTCAGCCGCTCACGACGATCAGGTCGGCGACATGGTTCATGTAGGTGGCAAGGGTCGCCCCGATAAAGGGCAGCGCGATCAGCAAGGTGATGAAGATGGCGAGGATCTTGGGCACGAAGACCAGCGTCATTTCCTGGATCTGGGTCAGCGCCTGCAACAACGCAATCACGACGCCGACCGCGAGGCCCGCGATCATCATGGGGGCAGACACGATGATGAGCGTCCAGATCCCCTCTCTTGCAACGTCGAGTACTTCAGCCCCTGTCACGTCGTCCCCGCCCCGCCTCAGATCGGCATGCGCATGATTTCCTCGTAGGCCGCGATCACCCGGTCGCGCACGGCGACCATGCCCTGAATCGCCACCTCAGTCTGCGAGATTGCTGTCACCACGTCCACAGGATCCGCCTTCCCTTGCACCATTTGCATGGCCTGGGTATCCGAGGCCTTGCCCGCGTCGGACACCTGCTGGAGGCTCTCGGCAAGAAGCTTGCCGAAATCGGGACCGGTGCCGGCCCCTGCCGATGCCGCGGGGGCCTTGCCCGCCGCATCCGAAACAAGGCGCTGCGCATTGCCATAGGCAGCCAGTGCGGCATTGAACGGCGTGCTCATCGACTACTCCGTTGATCCTTGTGCGTGAACGGGGCGGAACTTCAGCCCTTGAGGATATCGAGGGTCCGCGTCAGCATCTGGCGCGTCACCGAGACGACATTGAGATTGGCCTGGTAGGTCCGCTGCGCGGCGCTCATGTCCATGGATTCGATGAGCGGATTGATGTTGGGGTATTTGACGAACCCCTTCGCATCGGCCGCCGGATGCCCCGGCTCATATCGGCTTTCGACGGCACTCTGGTCGTGCGAGACCGCGCCGAGCTGGACCTCGTAGCCCCCCACTTCGCTGTCGAAAACCGTCTTGAATGTCGGGATCTGCCGCAAATAGGGGTCGGAGCCCGGGGTCTTGCCCGTGGAATCCGCGTTGGCAAGATTCTCCGCAATAACCCGCATCCGCGCCGTCTGCGCGTGCAGGCCGCTGGCCGCTACCTTGAGCGAACTCAGGAAGTCGTTCATAGCCCCCGCCTGTCTCAAGCCGACCGCCCGATGGCGGTCCTTATCATCTGAAGTGAACGCGAATAGAGCGTGGTGACCGCCTGGTAGTCCATCTGGTTGGAGGCTACCTTCATCATCTCGTCCTCCAGATTCACGTCATTGCCTTCCGGGGTCACTTCGAAGCCTGTGCCCTGCTGCACGGCGAATTCCGGCGACGTTCCGCCGCCAAGCGGGATGTACATCGGATTGGACGCCCCGGCCGAAACCTGCATCGCCAGGCGCTGTCCGACCTGCTCGGCCGGCTCGAAGGGCTTGAGGTCGCGCCCCCGATATCCCGGCGTATCCGCGTTCGCCACATTTTCCGCCAGGAGCATCTGGCGCGCCTGATGCCAGTGCATCTTGTCGCGCAGCGCCGCAAGCAACGGCATATCGCCTATACCCATTGGGAGAATCCCCTATCGCAATAGGCAAATCCTGCCGGGTTCATGGTTAACGAGGCGTTAAGATATCTCGCCGAATTACCCGCGCCGTTCGCAATTTGCACAAGATTGGGACTATGCTAGGCCGATATTGCCGGGTGACCGGCTCGTGTTGCGGTTCGTCACGCCCCCAAGGCATCGGCGCGCGTCAATTGGAGGTACTCAATGGGCTTTCTTTCGAGCCTTTTCGGCGGCCCGGACAATCCCTTGTGGACCGTGCTGCTGGCGCTTGGTTTTGTGCTGGTGCTGATCGTTCTGGGCGTCTGGATACTCAAGATGGTCTTCAACGCCTCGGGCAATGTCGCCCGCGCCCGTACCCGGCGCATCGCGGTCATCGACAACGCCCCGGTCGACCAGCGGCGCCAGTTGCTTCTCGTGCGCCGCGATAACGTGGAACACCTCATTCTGATCGGCGGTGCGCAGGATCTGGTTGTCGAAACCGGCATTCCCGTCACGCCTCCGCAGCCGGTTCGCCCGGCCAGGCGCCCGGTCCCGCAAAGCGGCGTCCATCCCGAGCCGCCGCTGCGCAATGCGCGGCCCCGCGCCGCGGTCGCGCGCGACGATGAGATGGATTTTGGCGCCGATGGAAACCCGGCCTCTCCCAGCGTGCTGCCGCAAAGCCCGCTCGACCAGTTGCGCGAACTCGGCCGGCCAGCGAACGAGCGCAAGGCACCTTCCCTGCGTCATCCGGGCCTCCTGCGCCCCGTCAGCCGCCTGGAGCCGACGGCCTTTCCCCAGGATCACGAGAAACTGGAACCCACCGGGATCGACTCAGATACAAGTGAACCGGACGTCGGGTTTGGACATCCCTCCTTTGGCGAGGACGAGGGACCCCAGTTAGGTGAACACGCGCAGGGTGACGACACGAGACGAAGCCGGGACAAGGCCGACACCGGGTTCTGACCGGGCCGGTTCACGCCTTCGTCTTGCCCTTGGCGTTGTTCTGGCGGTCGCGGTCGTCGCGCTTCCCGCCGCAGCGCTCGCCCAGAACATATCGATAGACTTCGGCGACAACACCACCCTCACCCAGCGCGCGGTTCAACTGATCGCGCTGATCACCCTCCTGTCGCTCGCCCCCTCGATCCTGGTGATGGTGACCAGCTTCACCCGCATCGTGGTCGTTCTGTCATTGCTGCGCAGCGCAATCGGACTTCAGACTGCGCCCCCCAACGCGGTGATGATTTCACTGGCCCTGTTTCTGACAGCCTTCATCATGGGCCCGACCCTGCAACAGACCTATGACGATGGTGTCGCGCCCCTGCTGGCCGGAAACATCGAGATCGGCCAGGCCATCGAGGATGGTTCGGTTCCCATCCACAAGTTCATGATGGCCAATGTCCGGCAGGAAGACTTGAAGCTGTTTTTCGACCTCACAAACGAAACGGTGCCTGACGATCCCACCCAGGTGTCGCTGCGCATCCTGGTGCCGGCCTTCATGATTTCGGAACTGCGCAGGGCCTTCGAAATCGGCTTCCTGCTCTTCGTGCCCTTCCTGGTGATCGACATGGTGGTGGCTTCGGTCCTCATGTCGATGGGCATGATGATGTTGCCGCCCGTCGTCGTCTCGCTCCCCTTCAAGCTGATCTTTTTCGTGCTGGTCGACGGCTGGCACCTCGTCGCGGGATCGCTCGTGCGCAGCTTCGTATCCGGCTAGAGCATGTTCAGGAAAAGTGGGCACCGGTTTTCCGATTCGAACATGCGACCATTCAAGGACTTGGACCATGGCGTTATGATCCCGTCGAAAGGTGACATGGTCTAGCCGGCCTTGGTGGTCTTTTGCGGGCCGGGCGCCAGCGCCCCGTCCGCCGCATACATCTCGCCATAGGATGCAAGGAACGCGTTCAGCGAATCCATGCCGGCCACCTGCTGGGTCAGCTTGCGGAATTCGGCGCTGTTCACCCTGATCTGCCCGGTCACGAACTGGAAGACCGGCCATTCCGGCGCCTTCGACATCTGCTCGGAGAACTTGGCCTGGACGCGCGACAGTCCGATCCTGTCACCGGCCAGGACATAGGCCACCGCTGCCTTGACGATATTCATCCGCGCCGTCTGCGACAGCAGGTCGGAAGGGTCCTTGGGGGCGTATAGCCGTTCCAGGATCTCCCCGGCCTGGCGATAATGCTGCGCCTGCCAGTTCGCATCCACGCGCAAGAGGTCCGCGTCGCGGCCCTTGAGGTCGCCCAGCATGTCGAGCGCCAGGTCGTCGCGGCCAGCGTCGATCAGCGCCCGCGCCTCCAGCACCCGTCGTTGCCGTTCGAGCGACGGCGGAAGATCGGAAAGCCGGGTATCGTTGAGCGCCTTGAGCGCCTGATCGGGCCGATGGTTCGCGATTTCGATCACCGCCAGATCGGCCGCGATCTGGGCCCGCGCCGCGCCCTCAAGCCGATTGTCGATCTGGTAACGCAACAGGTCCGCGGCCTGCCCGAGAAGATCGACCTTCACCAGCCGCCGGGCGAGGTCGCGGATCATCTCGTCGCCCCTGGCCCCCGCCGGCGTCAGTTCGCGAAAGTCGTAGTAGAGGCTGAGCGCATCGACAGGCTGCATCTGGTCCGCCTTGCCGTTGAGATAGAGATCGACGAATTGCTTGCGCGCTTCATCGACCAGTTTCTGGACCGGCTCCGAAGTGCCGTGCGCCTCGGCGGCGGATTTGACGGTGTCGAAGGCGTCGCGATAATCCTTGTTCCGGAAATAGAGCTCGGCCAGGAAAGTCTGCATCTGGGCCTCGAGCGCGTCGCCCCGCCACACCATTGTCTGCTGGGAAAGGGCCCGCGCCGCCTTGGCCGTATCGAGCTTGCCCATCTTGTCCAGAACAAGAAGCGTCCGGTAGACCGCTTCGGCCCGGGTTGGACGGATGTCGGCGGTAATGACCTGGCCATAGGCATCGAGTGCCTCGTCGGGATGCCCTTCTTCTTCATCGACCCGCCCGTTGAACAGCCGGTAGAGGCTGGCCTGCTCGGCATCCAGCCGCTTGAAGTCGATCGCATCGAGCATGCGGGTCGCCAGCGCGGTGTCGCTGACTTCAAGCGCGGCACGCGTCGCAGCCAGGTAGAAGCGTGACTTGAGCCAGTCCGGATAGCTGCCGGCCACCGGCTCTGCGGCAAGCGCATCCACCCGCGCGCCGGCATAGTCGCGCGTCGCCGTCCGCGCCAGAGTGCGCCAGAACGAGGCGTCGACCTGTCCGGACATATTCTCGGCGTTCAGGATTCGAAGCGCATCGTCCGGCCGGTGCGCGATCACGTCGGCGGCCGCCTCCGTCATTGCGATCTGCTGGTCGAAATCGTGCTGGCTGACCTGTTCCTTGAGCAGGCTGACAACGCCAAGCGCCTCCTGCCCGAGCTGGTTGGCAAGGTATATCCGCGCCAGTTCCAGCCTTGCGGAATCGCGCAACCTCCCCTCGGAGACCGCAGCGCGCTGCATTGTCTGCTCGATCCGCGCCGTCAGGTCCGCCGGATTGGGTTCGATGAAGGACACCAGGTCGATATATCCGGCCCGCCGGTGGGCCGCGTCGCCCGCATCCGCGCTGCGCGCGTCGCCAGGCAAGGATACCGTGAGACCGTCCGTATCCCCGATCACCGCGAGATTGCCGTCGATATCCACCCTGACGTCGTCATGGTTCGGCTTGATCACCAGGCCGTGCACCGAACGCAGGGCCGAGAAATCGACATAGTCGAGGCGCTTCACCGCGCCATGCGCCGGGGGATAGGCGGTAACCACATCCAGCACGTCGCCCACGTCGGGATCGCGCATCTGGTGCACCTTGTAGGGCTTGGCGAGGTCGGCAAACACCTCGTACTTGCCGTCGGGCTTCAACCTGGGCTTGAGCGACAGCGGCTCCGTCGGGGCAAGTAGCGTATCCCCGAGCGACAGGACCCACGAGCGCCCTTCGGAGCCCAGGGTTGCGAGCCGGTCCACGGCCAGCGGGATCTTGACCACCTGCGTGTCGCCGGATCGCGTCGCCGAAAAACCGTTCGCCACCATGTCGAAATCGGCGTTCTTGTGCGGTGGCTCGATTGCAACAGGCGTATCGAACAGCAGCCACAAAGTATCGCCACGCCGGAACACCGCCGCGGGCGTGTCCACCTCGAAAGGAAAGGTTATGCGGATCGTCTTGCCCACGCTCTCGATTTTCGGCGTGATCGCCGTCTGTTCGCTGGGGGCGCGCTTGGCGGCTTCCGCCGCGCTGTCGCCCACCGGCGCGGGCTGGCCCGCCATTTCCTTTGAGGGCACGGTGACGGATTTCATCAGGCTGGCAAGATCGACGCTGCCGGCATCCTGTTCCGGCAGGTCGATATCGAGGACGAACCGGCGCGGCGATTCCGCGTAGAAGCGTGGCTCGATGCCGTCCTTGAGCATGAGATTAACGTGGCTTCCGGTCGCATCGACCGTATCGGTGATCGCCGTGACCGCATCCGGCAGGCTGGCCAGCGCGGAAAAGAGGTCGATGGAAACCGGCCACGAGAAATCTATGCGTCCGCTGGTGCCGTTCTGGGCATATTTGGCCTTGGTATCCGCGCTCCAGTCGAACTGCAGGCGGTAGAAAGTGGGGTGACGCCCGGCGCGCACCTCGATTTTCGGGGGATCGGTCTTTGCCAGTTCGGCCATGCGACGCTGCTCGGCGTTGAGCTCGGCGTCCTTGGCGCGTTTGGCCAGCGCATCGACCACGCCAGCGGGCAGCGACGGCGGCAACCCCTGCCAGCCGCTGGGGAGCAGGTCGATATAGATCTGCTCGCCCGCTTCCATGGTGTGGATATCGACCTGGGCCTTCAGTCCGAAACGCAAGCCCTTGCTGTCCGGATCGACGCGGGCCACCGAAACGAAGTCCTGCAACGTGCCCGACACGTCGGGCAGCTTCACCTCGACCGGCGACTTGAACTCGACGGCCAGAACGCCATTGTCCGATTTGACCGTATAGGCAGGAAGGTCGAGCCTGTCGGCGAAATCAAGGATCAGGCGACCATAACCTTGCCCGGTCTCAGCCTTCAGGATCAGCCGATCCGCCGCGCGCGCAACCACAGGCGCCGCGGCAAGCAGCAGCGCGAGCAAAAGCGCAAATAGGCGCGGCGCGGCTCCTGCCGCCCCAAACGTGGCATTCTTGCCTGCAGTCATTCTGGCTGCCGATCGACTGTTCTGTCCAACGCCACAGACTAGACACTTGGCTTTAACAGCCGATTACCGGCAGCCGCGCACAAGCGGATCGACCGCTACTGGCCCACGATCTGGGGTAGCTGCGAAATATCCTGGATTGGCTTGTCGAGGCTGGGCTCTGGCGCGATATCGGCCAGCCGCACCGTCAGGTCCTGGGCGACAGCGGCATCCATTTGCGCCACGATGGGCCCCAGCTTGCGCGGATTCATCGCCCGTGCGACACGGACAAGCACGTCGGTTGTCAGCTTGTCGAATATCCGGGCGGCATCGGCGGGTCGCATGGATTCGTACATGGCGATCAGGCTGGCGAACTGCTTGTCGTCCATCGCCTTTTTCTCCGCCACCAGGGCATTGATCCTCGCCTCGAGAGCCTTCAGCCCGTCGATCCGCTCCTGCAGTTTCTGCTCCGCCGCCGCGACCAGCTGCTGGCGCTGGTCGAGATCCTGGGCCTGCTTGTCCAGTTCGGCCCGGCGTTCCGCAAGGCGTTCGAGGACCTGCTGTTCGGTGAGAGTCTTGCCGTCAGCCGCCGCCAGGGGAACTTGCGTTCCGTTCTTCTTTTCCACCACCGGCACAGCGTCCTTTGGCGCGTCTGCGGGCGGTGGTTCGGTCTTGGAGAAAAGCGCGTCAGCCGCCCTCGACGCAGCATCGGCGGGCGGGTTGCCGGAGATCGCCGGATCCGTCGTCTGTGCGGAATTTGCCGCCTGGGCTATCGCCGGCCCGGCGCCTGTCAGCACGTAGCCCCCTTGCGTGACGAGCCCGATCGTCTTGAACGCCAGCAGCGCACAAGCGGCAAGCACAACGACGGGCAGCAGGCGGATCGACTTCACGCGGCGCGTCCCTTGCTCTGCTGGTGCCGGTCGAGTTCATCGAGCGCAAGCTGCAACCTGTTCGGTTCGCTGGCGGCCACGGCAGGCACCGGGGCGTGCCCTGCCGCCGCGGTAATCCGGGCGATCCTTTCCAGAACCGCCTGTCCCGAATTGACGTGGTTTGCGAGTTCCATGCCAAACTTCTCCGCCTCCTCAAGGCGCGCAGACAGGACAAGGTCGGCCTCGCTCGCTGTCTGCTTCAGCCCAGCTATGGCTGCGTTGGCCATGTCCGTGGCCCCGACCAGGTCGCTCACCATCTGGCGCAACATGTCCCTGTCGGCATGCAGCCGCTTGAGACGCTGGTTGAGGATGACACAATAACCGATTGTTACTGCGAGCAGGACAGATACCGAGCTCTCCACGACCCATCCGAAATTGAAGCCGCCCATTCCTACTGTTCTCCCTGGTCTTGCATCGCCTCGAACACCGCCATGGTGACTTTTGGCGGGTTGAGTGGCCGCGATACGCGGACCGATACGTGTTTGCCGATATGCCCCATGACCCCCTGCGTCAGGATCACGTCGCCGCATCTGAGCGTAACCGGATCGCTCGGGCGGCGCTCGAACATCAGCGTGTCGCCTTCCTTGAGCGACAACACCTTGTCGAGCCGCATGTCGAACTCATGCAGCACGGCCTCGATCTCGGTGTCCGCGGCGTGGATTTCAGTCGCCAGATGCCCCTCCCAGATGGGATCGCGCCCGAACTTCTCGCCCATGAACATCTGCAGGAGCTGTTCGCGGATCGGCTCGATCGTGGCGTAGGGCAGAAGGATTTCTATCTTGCCGCCGCGATCGTCCATGTCGATACGCAGCTCGACGAGGATCGCGGCATTGCCCGGACGCGAAATCGCCGCGAAACGGGGATTGGTCTCAAGGCGCTCCAGATTGAATTCGACCTGGGTGACGGGTTCGAAGGCCCGCTGCAGGTCTTCGAGGATCACCTCGATCATCCGGCGCGCCAGCGCCATTTCGATCGTCGTATAGGGGCGCCCCTCGACCCGGATCACCCCGGCCGACCGCCTTCCGCCCAGAAGGACGTCGATCATCGAATAGATCAGGCTGCTGTCCACTGTCAGCAAGCCGTAGTTTTCCCATTCCTCGGCCTTGATGACCGAAAGGATGGCCGGAAGCGGGATGGAATCGAGGTATTCCCCGAACCGCACCGAAGTGATGGAGTCCAGCGTTACCTCGACATTGTCGGACGTGAAGTTCCGCAGCGATGTCGTCGCCAGTCGCACCAGGCGATCGAAAGCGATCTCCAGCATCGGCAGCCGCTCGTATGAGACCAGCGCCGAATTGATGAGCGATTGCACGCCCGACAACTCGACATCCGACCCCGCGTTGGGGTCGAAGCCGAGCAGGCTGTCGATTTCATCCTGGTTGAGAACCCGGTCGCCGCCTTCGTCCAGAAGGCCGTCGCCAGCCATCATCTCCGCCCATTCCGCCGCCAGCTTGTCTTCGGGCGAGACGGCGGCCACATCACCGGCGCTGTCGGGCGCGCCCTGCCCGGCAATCCCATCGAGCTGCCAGTCTTCCGAGAGCTTGTCGTTTTCTTCCGGTTCGGCCACGCGCGCCCCCCTACTGCACGAGGATTTGCTTGAAAAGGATGCTCTGCACCTCTGCCGGGTAGACGGCGAGATTGACCCGGCGACGCAGCTCGTCCTTGAGCCGGTATATTCCCGCCGAACCCTCAAGGTCGGAGCGGCGCAATTCACGAAGGTAGACCTGAAAGGCGTCGAGCACCTTGGCCATCCGCGGCTCGATCAGCGCCACCATGTCCTTGTTGGCCAGTTCGAGCGAGATATCGAGTTTGAGGAACTGTTCGCCATTGCCCTCGTTGGCGAGGTTCACCGTGATTGTTGGAAGATCGTAGAAAAAGCTCGGCTTGACTTCGGCCAGCTTGGCATCGGTCGCAGTATCGGCCGGCTTGAGCAATACGAAATAGCCCGCCGCGCCGCCCGCGAGCAGCACCAGCGCCACGCCGGCGCCGACAAACAGCCACTTCCGGCTCTTGCCCGCCGGCTTTTCGGCGGCCGCTTCTACGTCCTCGTCTTCGAATTCGGTGACGTCGGCATCACTCATGACCGGTCCGCTCTTGCCTCATATGCCGGCGATTCCGGCCCGCCATCCGAGCTAAGCCTCCTATGGTTAACGATTGGTTATTTTACGTAAGGCCTGGGCAGAAATTGCCGGGCAAGCTTTGCCGGCGGCAGGGTTGGATAGAGCGAACCGAAGCGTGCCCAGCGATGTAACTTATTGTAATTCAATGATATCCTGAACTGGCACGTTTCCTGCGATGCTCTGGTCGGGCCCGACGGCTTGGGGAAGTCGGAAGGTCCGGAACATTTCGGGGGATCGCGCGACATGAACAATGCGCAACTCATAAGCCTGTCTCGCCAGGTGGCGCTTGAGCGTCAGATGGACGTGGTTGCCAACAACATGGCCAACGTCAACACTGCCGGCTTCAAGGCCGAGCAGATCCTGTTCGGCGCGGCGCAGATGCCGGCCGCGCAGGCGGCGGACATGCCCTGGCAAGACCAGACGATCGCCTATACCGAGGATTGGGCGACCATCCACGATTTCCGGAACGGCACGATTTCGCAAACCGGCAATCCGCTGGATATCGCGCTTGATGGCGACGGCTTTCTGGCCGTGCAGACGCCCGCCGGCGAGCGCTACACGCGCAATGGCGTCCTGCACCTCGATAGCCAGGGTTTCCTGGTCGACGCCAATGGCAACCAGATCCTGTCCACCGCAGGTCCGATCCGCTTCGATGCCAGCGAGACCGACATCAGCATCGGCAAGGATGGCACGGTGGACAGCAGCGCCGGCAACAAGGGGCAGTTGCGCATCGTCACCTTCCCGGACAACCAGCAGCTCTTGCGCGAAGGGGACAATCTGTTCTCCGGAACCGGCGCCCAGCTCGCCACCAGTGTCAAGGTGATGCAGGGCGCGGTGGAACGCTCCAACGTCTCTGGAGTGTCCGAGATGAGCGAACTGATCCGGGTGACCCGCGCCTACACCACGCTTTCCAAGATGATCGAACAGCAGAACCAGCTCAGCCAGGCCGCGATCCAGCAGCTGGGCACACTCACCACGGCCTGAACCAGCAAGGAGCTCCCGAATGCAAGCGCTCTACATCGCATCGACCGGCATGGCCGCGCAGGAAAAGAACGTCGAGGTCATCTCGAACAACATCGCCAACATGCGCACCACCGGCTACAAGCGCCAGCGCGCCGAATTCCAGGACCTGCTCTACCAGCAGTTGCGCCAGGCCGGCTCGCAGACCTCGGACAGCGGCACGCAACTGCCCATCGGCGTCGAGATCGGTTCTGGCGTACGGATCGCCGGCACTTCGCGCATCATGACCCAGGGCACGGTGGAAGCGACCGGCAAGCAGCTCGACGTCGCCGTGCAGGGCGAAGGTTTCCTGCAGGTGAGTATGCCGGACGGAAGCACGGCCTATACCCGGGATGGCTCGCTCGAACGCAATGCGTCCGGCATGCTGGTGACCACCGACGGCTACCAGGTCCAGCCCGGCATCGCTATTCCCGACAACGCCACCTCGGTCTCCATTTCCGCCCAGGGCATGGTCGAGGCCTTCCTCGGCAATTCGACCACGCCCACCCAGATCGGCCAGCTCCAGCTTTCCCGCTTTGCCAACAAGGCGGGCCTGCAGTCGATCGGCAACAACCTTTTCCTTGAGACCCCCGCCAGCGGATCGGCGCAATCGGGCTTTCCGGGTTCGGACAGCCTCGGCACTCTGCTGCAGGGCTATCTCGAGACCTCGAACGTCAACGCCGTTACCGAAATCTCGGACCTCATCTCCGCACAGCGCGCCTACGAAATGAACTCGCGGGTCATATCCGGCGCGGACGAAATGATGCAGTCGACCGCCCAGTTGCGCTGAACAGGGAACTGAACAATGACCTTGAGCACACTGAAAAGACTCGGAATTGCCCTGGCGGTGCTACCGGCCCTCGCCCTCGGTGCCCAGGCCGCGCCGGTCCTGCGCGGCGATGTGACCGTGTCCGCTCCGGTCGTCACCGTGGGCGACCTGTTCGCCGACGCCGGAGACAGCGCAAGCCGGCCGATCTTTCGGGCCCCGGCACCCGGCACGGCTGGTTTTGTCGACATCGATGCTGTCCGAAATGCCGCCATGTCCGCTGGCGTAACCGAGTTCGACGCCTCGGGCCTGACGCGTGTTCGCGTCGCACGTGCTGGCTCCCCGATCACCGAAGCCGATCTCGATGCGATCCTCGCGGACGCCATGTCGGCGCGCGGCCTGCTCCCGGGCGGCGCGACGCCGAAGATCACATTCGGCACACCGGTTCCCGCGCTCTACGCCGCCACCTCGAACAATCCCGCCACGCTGGACGCCTTTTCCTATCAGCAGGGCAATGGCAGCTTCTACGCAAGGTTCAACATTGCCGGCAGCACGAGACCTGTCGAACTCGGTGGCCGGATCGACCTGGTGGTGGACGCGCCCTATCTGGTGCGGACCCTTCCCTCCGGCTCGGTCATTGGTGCCGGTGACATCGAGATGCGGCCCACCAGCCTCGCAATCGCCCAGTCCGGTCAATTGCTCGGCGCGGCCGAGATCGTGGGCAAGGTCCTGCAGCACCAGAGCCACGCGGGCCTGCTGCTTCGGCCCCGCGATATCGGCGCGCCGCAAATGGTCGGTCGCAACCAGGCCGTCACCATCATCTTCCGCAATGGGCCGCTCACCCTGACCGCAAGGGGTCAGGCGCTGAATTCGGCGAGCGAGGGCGAACCCGTCGCCGTCCTCAACATGATGTCCAGGAAAGTCATCCACGGCGTGGCCACGGCCAGCGGAACCGTCGATGTCGGCAACACCACACTCAATGTCGCGGGGCTTTGAACCATGACGCTTACTTTCAAGAACAAAGGCCTGCGCAACGCCGGTATCACCCTGGCGCGGCTCTCGGCGGCCCTCGCCTTCGCGGCGACCCTCGCCGGTTGCGTAACCACCGACCGTCTGGCCGCGGTGGGAGAAGTCCCCCCGCTCACCGCCATCGGCGATCCCACCGCGCAACCCGGATACCAGCCCGTAACGATGCCCATGCCGACCGTTGAACCGGCCAGCTATCAGCCCAATTCGCTGTTCCGCACCAATGCGCGCGGCTTCTTCAAGGATCAGCGGGCACACCGGGTCGGCGACATTCTCACTGTACTGGTAACCATCGACGACAAGGCGAAAATCGCCAACCAGACCGACCGGACCCGCAGTTCCACCAATAGCGGACAGCTTGGCGGTTTCATTGGCTCGCTGTTCTCCAAGGCAGTGCCCAGCATCCCCGATCCCTCGATCGACATTTCCTCAGGCGTCAAGGACGCGGGTTCCGGCTCCGTCGATCGTTCGGAGAGCATCACGACCTCGGTGGCTGCCGTGGTCACCCAGGTATTGCCCAACGGCAATCTGGTGATCGAAGGCCACCAGGAAGTGCGGGTGAACTACGAGGTCCGCGAACTCATCGTCGCGGGCGTCGTCCGGCCCGAGGACATCGCCAACGACAACACCATTCCTTCCGCCAAGATCGCCGAAGCGCGCATCGCATATGGTGGCCGGGGACAGATCAGCGACGTGCAGCAGCCACGCTACGGCCAGCAGGTGCTCGACGCCATCCTCCCCTTCTGACCGGTTCCCCCAGCCATCCGCGCACTCCCCCATTCAGGCGCGGATGGCAAATTCCCCCGGCCCGGTCCTTTTGGAACAGGCCGAACGGCGCGGGGAGGCAGCGAGTACTCCCCCGAGGCTCCTGCCTCCCCGCTCCCGTATGACACCCGCACTTGCAATCAGGCGCGCAACCGGCTTCAACTCCGATCGGCGTTTCCCAAGCCCAAGACCCAAAGACCCCCCGGAGCCCCCATGTCCTGGCAAAAACTCGACGAACTCTGTCACAAGCTCGAATCGCTGGAGCACGCAAAGGCCATGCTCTCCGCCGATGAGGCGACCCAGATGCCTGCCGGAGGTGGCGCGAAACGGGCCGAGGCGGTGGCCTTCATTTCGGGCCTCTACCACGAGATGGCGTCCGCACCCGAGATCGCCGACTGGATCCACGCCGCCCGCAGCCAGACGGAAACCGACGATCAGGTGGCCGCCCTTGCTGAATTCGAACGCGCGTACCGCGACCGGACCTGCCTTCCGGCCGAATTCGTGCGCCGCAAGACCGAAGCCGACATGCGTTCTGAACAGCTCTGGCGCGAGCTGCGTCCGACGAGCGACTGGAACACCTTTCGCCCCGCGCTCGAAGGCGTCATCGAACTGGCGCGCGAGGAAGCCGCGATGCGCAGCGCCGCCGGCGGCCTCGACCCCTACGATGCCCTGATCGACCAGTTCGATCCGGGCAGCCGCGCCGACCAGATCGCCCCGGTCTTTGCGACACTCAAGGCGTTTCTCAAGGATTTCCTGCCCAGGGTCATCGACGCCCAGGAACGCCGTCTGGCCAAACGCCCGCTGAAGGCTCTCGCAGGCCCCTATCCCGTGGAAGGCCAGCGCCGACTCGGGCTTGCCCTGATGCGGGCTGTCGGTTTCGACTTCGAACATGGCCGGCTGGACACCTCGCACCACCCATTCTGCGGCGGCGTCCCGACTGACGTTCGCATGACCACCAGATACCGCGAGGACGACTTCCTGGTGGCGCTGATGGGCGTGCTGCACGAAACCGGCCATGCGCTTTATGAGCAGAACCTGCCCAAGGACTGGTCGCACTGGCCCCTCGGACAGGCGCGGGGCATGTCGATCCATGAAAGCCAGAGCCTGTTCATGGAAATGCAGGTTGCCCGCATGCCCGAATTCTGGGAATGGGCCATGCCGCAGGTGCACGAGCATCTGGGCCAAACCGTCGAGGGCTGGACCGGCGCCGATGTTCTCGCCCATGTGAACCACGTCCAGGCCGGCTTCATCCGGGTCGACGCCGACGAGGTCACCTATCCCTTGCACGTCATCCTGCGCTTCGAACTGGAGCAGGAACTGATTTCAGGGCGTTTGCAGGTTGCCGACATTCCCGAGGCCTGGGATGCGAAGATGCGCGAATACCTTGGCCTTGGCACCCTGGACAATCCCAGGGACGGCCCGATGCAGGATGTGCACTGGCCGGTAGGGCTGTTCGGCTACTTCCCCTCCTATACCCTCGGCGCGCTCACCGCCGCGCAGCAATGGTGGGCGCTGGAGCGCGAAATGCCCGACATTCGCGAGGATGTGCGGGCCGGGCGCTTCGACCGCCTGATCGACTGGCGCAAGGCCAATATCTGGTCGCAAGGCTCGCGCTATTCGACCCCGGACCTGGTCGTCCGCTCGACCGGCAAGCCCCTCGACCCTGAAATCTTCGTCGCCCACCTGACGCAACGATACCTGGGGTGACCCAGGGCAACGCACGCTTGACTTCCGGCTCTGCCACCCTATTTTCACCGCAGGTCGCAACACCAACAGGCTGGTCACCGATGAACAGGAACGTGAGACGACAATTCGCCCCTGTCTCCACCTGTCTCCTGGTTGTCCATGCCCGGTCACGTCACACTATCCAATATCCGCTTTCGCACGCCTGACGGCCGCGACCTCTTTGCCGGTATAGATATCGAATTCCAGCCTGTGCGAACCGGTCTTGTCGGCCGAAACGGAACGGGCAAGTCAACGCTGCTGCGCCTGATTGCGGGCGAATTGCAGCCCGCCGCCGGCAATGTCGTGGTCGGCGGAACGGTTGGCCTGCTCAGGCAAGTCCCTGTCTTGCGGGCGCAGGAACGCGTCGCCGACAGGCTGGGGGTCGCAGGGCCCCTCGCCGTCCTTCGGCGGCTTGAGGCCGGCCTTGGTACGCCGGAAGATGCCGCCCTGGCGGACTGGTCGCTCGAACTGCGGATCGCGGACGCCCTTGCCAGCGTTGGCCTGGCCGGCCTCGACCCCCAACGCTGCGCGGCAACCCTGAGCGGGGGCGAGCGCACCCGCGTCGACCTTGCCGGGCTATTGCTTGATGCGCCTGACATTTTGCTTCTGGATGAACCCACCAACAATCTCGATGCGGGCGGAAGATCGGCCGTCATCGATGTGCTGCACAACTGGCGTGGCTGCGCCATCGTGGTCAGTCATGACCGGACACTCTTGCGCGAAATGGATCTCATCGTAGAACTGACATCTCTTGGCGCCACGACATACGGCGGCAATTGGGACGTGTATGCCGAACGAAAGGCGGTGGAGCTTGCCGCCGCCAATCGCGATCTCGACACGGCACAGGCGCGCCTGGAGATGGCCGCGCGCAAGAACCAGCAGCGCCGCGAGCGGCAGGCGCGGCGGGACAAGGCCGGGCGGAAATCGCGCGACCGCAACGACATGCCCAAGATCCTGCTCAATGCGCGGCGCGAAAACGCGGAGCGGACAGGTGCACGCAACGACACGATTTCGGCGCAGCGCACCGTCAAGGCCAAGCAAGACCTGCACGCCGCGCGGGCGCGACTGGAAATCCTGCAGCCGATCACCGTCGAACTCGGCTCGTGCCGGCTCCCGCCCGGCCGTATTGTACTGGAGGCAGACCGTCTCACGGGTGGTCCGGATGCCAAAGACCCCGTGATCCGCGAATTCTCCCTTCGCATGATCGGGGCGGAAAGAATTGCCATTCGGGGGCCGAATGGCGCTGGAAAGTCCAGCCTGCTGCGTTTGCTGATAGGCGAGCTTGCGCCCCGCTCGGGCACGGCCCGGATCAATGTGCCTTTTGCCATGCTCGACCAGACGGTTTCGCTGCTGGACCCCAAGGGCACGGTTCTGGAAAACTACCGGCGGCTGAACCCCGGGGAAGACGAGAACGCCTGCCGCGCCGCGCTGGCCCGCCTCAAGTTTCGCGCCGATGCGGCCCTGCAAACCGTATCCACGCTGAGCGGCGGCGAATTGCTGCGCGCCGGCCTCGCAGCGACCATTGGCAGCGCAAGCCCGCCCATGCTTCTCATCCTCGACGAGCCCACCAACCATCTCGATATCGATGCAATCCGCGCCGTCGAAGCGGGTATTTCCGCCTATGACGGCGCCTTGCTGCTGGTGTCCCACGACCCGGACTTCATCTCCGCCGTCGGCGTGACACGAAGTATTGAGCTTGGCGTTGAACATGATGCCCACGGCGGAGTAGACTGAAACATGTGTGCCGCCTTCGGGCGCATCGCCCCCGCAGACCGGCAACCGAAACAGCCGCAAGCCACAGGCTCGGACATGCCCAACGCCGCCACGACACCAAAGACGCGGACAAGGACCAGGGTGGCGCGACCAAGGCTCCACAAGGTCATACTGCTCAATGACGACTACACGCCGCGCGAATTCGTCGTGGCGGTTCTCAAAGCCGTTTTCCGTACCAGCGAGGACGAGGCAACCAAGATCATGCTGACCGCGCACAAGCGCGGCGCCTGCGTGGTCGCGGTGTTCACCCGCGAAGTCGCCGAGGCCAAGGCGAGCCAGGCGACCGAGGCGGGCCAGAAAGCCGGCTTCCCGCTTCAATTCACAACCGAGCCGGAAGAGTGACGGCCGGCCCGCGCCGCCTCAGAATTCAACCCAGGGAGACTTGCAATGACCGACAGCAGAGCGCGCACCACCGCAGGGCGCGGCCAACTCTACGACAGCATCGTGGAGACGATCGGCAATACGCCATGCGTAAGGATCAACAATCTGGCGCCCGACAACGTGCGGCTCTACGTCAAGGCCGAATTCTTCAACCCGGCCTCCTCCGTCAAGGATCGCCTCGCGGTGTCGATCATCGAGGAGGCCGAGCGTAGCGGCGCCCTCAAGCCTGGCCAGACCGTGGTCGAGGCAACGAGCGGCAATACCGGTATCGGCCTCGCCATGGTATGCGCGGCCAAGGGCTATCCGCTTGTGGTCACCATGGCCGAGAGCTTTTCGATCGAGCGGCGCAAGCTGATGCGCTTCCTTGGCGCGAAAGTCGTTCTCACGCCCAAGGCCGACAAGGGCGTGGGCATGTACAACAAGGCAAGGGATCTCGCCCAGGCCAATGGCTGGTTTCTGGCCCATCAGTTCGAGACCGAGGCCAACGCCCGCATCCACGAAAACACGACCGGGCGCGAGATCATCGCCGATTTCGCCGGCGACCGGCTCGACTATTTCGTTTCCGGCTACGGAACCGGCGGCACGATCACCGGGGTCGCCCGCGTCCTGCGCGCCGAACGCCCCGACACCCGGATCATCCTCAGCGAGCCGGCCAATGCCCAGCTCATCGGCAGCGGCACGTCGCAAGAGCGCAATTCCGATGGCTCGCCGGCGGCCGGCCACCCCGCCTGGCAGCCCCACCCCATCCAGGGCTGGACACCGGACTTCATTCCGCTGGTCATCCAGGAAGCCATTGATCGGCACTACTACGACGAACTCATTCCCGTCGCCGGACCGGACGGCATCGAGTGGTCCCGCAAGCTGGCGCAGAAAGAAGGCATATTCACCGGCATTTCCGGGGGGTCGACCTTTGCCGTTGCCATGCAGGTCGCTCGCAGGGCCGACGAAGGCTCGGTCATCCTGTGCATGTTGCCCGACACAGGCGAGCGCTATTTGTCCTCACCCCTGTTCGAGGGCATTCCAGAAGACATGAGCGAGGAAGAAATCGCGCTCTCGCGATCGACGCCGGGCTACCAGCTCTAGAGCATGGTCAGCAAAGGTGGGTGCCGGTTGTCCGATTCGAACATGCGACCGTTCAAGGACTTGGGCGACCCGTCCTGATTCCGTCAAAAGGTGACGGGCGCCAGGCAGGCGAACGGCTCAAGGAAAATCGGGGCAGCGGCGATTTGTGCCCCTGCCCCGACCTCGAATTCTCAATTCGGCCCGCACCTACTCGTCGCGGTAGACCTTTTCGCGCCGCTCGTGCATTTCCTGCGCCTCGAGGGAAAGCGTGGCAATCGGGCGCGCGTCGAGCCGCGCGATACCGATGGGCTCGCCCGTCTCCTCGCAATAACCGTAGGTGCCGTCCTCGATCCGCTTCAAGGCCGCATCGATCTTGGCGATCAGCTTGCGCTGCCGGTCGCGGGTGCGCAGCTCGAGCGCCCGGTCGCTTTCCGACGAAGCCCTGTCGGCCATGTCGGGATGATTCTGGCTTTCTTCCTGGAGATTATCGAGGGTTTCCCGGCTCTCGCGGAGGATATCCTCTTTCCATGCTTCAAGCTTGCGGCGGAAATACTCCCGCTGGCGCGGGTTCATGAAAGGCTCGTCTTCCGAGGGACGATATTCCTGTGTGGCCAAATCAGACGACATACGCGGACTCAACTCCACTGGCAATGAACGCGCCCTATATAATCGCGGTCAACAATCGGAGCAAGTTAAGAAAGGCCATAGCCACAGGCCATTAAGTCTCAAGGAGAAATCGACTTCTCACGATGCCGGAAATCGCCCGGCCTTTGCCAGTTCGACTCGCGCCCTCAGCTCGATTTCTTCGAGAACCGCGTCCAGGCCGGGCACGCTGGCTTGCCGGGCCTGCTGAACCAGCGCCATGAGCCGGTTGAGCCTGCCTTCGCTGATCCGTCCGGCCAGCAGATCGGCCTTCATTTCGTCGAGCACATCGAGAATCGAGGTTCCGCGCTTCAGCGCCTTGCGGCGGGACTGCATCGCGTCATCGACCGACTGCAGCGCCAGCAACGCCTCAATACCGGTTGTCGTCTCCATCGGAGCCGCAGCAGTGGCCCGGCCGCTTGCCTCGCCCCCCTCCACGGAGAACGTCGCGCCGCCCCCATTGCCCCTCGCGCGTCCGCGTTCCGCGACCTGACCGGACCGGTTCGAACCCTCGACGCGCATGGGAAAATCGTCTCCGCCCATTGTTAACCAAAGCTGCCCGGCAAATGTTGCCGCCGACGGTTAATGCAGCCTTAACGCGCCCGGCAATTCTTGCAGCCCTGCGACCCTGGCGCCCCAAAGCAAAATCCCTCTGGTTCAATAACCCTTTATCTTTCATATGCTTAACGATCAATGCTGCGAATTTGAGCGATCTGGCACGCTTTTCGCAAGACGGGTGGAGAACGACTTTCGCCTGACCGGAGACCGGCAAATGAGTGACCGCGCAATCCACCTCAAGGCCATCCGAATCGGCCTCGTGCTCTTGCTGCTGGGCACCCTCGGCGCCGTCCTGCCTATGGCCGCCGCCTACGCGGCGCCCGCCCGCATCAAGGACATCGTCGATGTCGAAGGCGTGCGGGACAACCAGCTCATCGGCTACGGACTGGTCGTGGGCCTGGACGGCACGGGGGACAGCCTCAACAACTCACCCTTCACCAAGCAGAGCCTGCAGGCGATGCTGGAGCGGCTCGGGGTCAACACCCGGGGCGAGAACGTGCGCACCGCCAATGTTGCCGCTGTCATGGTCACCGCAAACCTGCCGCCATTCGCCTCGCAGGGCAGCCGTATCGACGTCAGCGTGTCCGCGCTCGGCGATTCCACCAGCCTGCAGGGCGGCACCCTGCTGGTCACGCCACTTCTGGCGGCCGATGGCGAAGTCTACGCCATCGCCCAGGGGCCGGTCGCCATCAATGGCTTCAAGGCCCAGGGCGATGCCGCCACGGTCGTCTCAGGCGTACCGACCACCGGCCGCATTTCATCGGGCGGCCTGATCGAACGGGAAATCTCGTTCACCCTCGGCAGCCAGCGCTCGCTTCGGCTGGCGCTCCACAACCCGGACCTGACGACGGCCCGGCGTGTCGCGCTCGCCATAAACGACTTCATCGGCACCACCGCGGCAACCCCGGAGAACCCCGCGACGGTTCGTCTCTCCCTGCCGCGGAACTTCAACGGCAACATCGTCGATCTGCTCACCGATGTCGAACAGCTGGTGGTGCAGACCGACCAGTCGGCCAAGGTCGTGATCGACCAGAACTCGGGCATCATCGTAATGGGCAAGGATGTCCGGGTGTCCACGGTCGCCATCGCGCAGAGCAACCTGACGGTGACCATCGCGGAGAACCCGCAGGTCTCGCAGCCCGCACCGCTGTCGCGCGGCCAGACCACGGTCACGCCGCAGACCACCCTGGACGTGAACCAGACCAATTCCGATCTCGCCCTGGTGCCCGAAAGCATATCGCTGCAGCAACTGGTCGACGGCCTGAATGCGCTGGGGATAACGCCGCGCGACATGATCGCCATCCTCCAGGCGATCAAGGAAGCCGGCGCGCTGCAGGCCGAAATCAAGGTGATGTGATGACACCCCTGCTCACGACATCCGCCACCCTCACCGCCGCCGGGCCGCTGACCACCGGTGCGCCCGACGCCAATGCCCCCCTGCGCGAGAAGGCAAGGCAGCTCGAGGGCCTTTTCCTGAATACCCTGATGAGCCAGATGTTCTCCGGCATCGATACCAAGGGCATGTTCTCAGGCGGCTTCGCCGAGCAGACCTGGCGCGGAATACAGGCCGAGCAGATGGCCAGCGAGGTCGCCACGGCCGGCGGTATCGGCCTCGCAGACAACATCATGAAACAGCTCCTGAGCGTTCAGGAGATTCAACAATCCGCCTTCGCAGATTCGAACGGAGCCAGCGCCCAATGACCGCAGCCGAACGCCTTGCAGCCCTTGACGGGCTCGCCCCCGCCGAACTCGTCCGGCGCACGCAAGCGGCACTTGCCGAGTTTGTCGATGTGATGAGCAGGGAAACGACGGCCCTGCGCGCCGGCCGCTTTCCCGAGGCATCCGGCCTAGCCGCGCCCAAGGCCCGCAGCGCCGAGGACTATGTAACCCTTGCCCGGGCGGTGCAACGCGCCCTTCCCCGCATCGAGACAGTGGCGGCCGGAGAACTGGCCGGCCTGCGTGCCGGGCACGAAAAGCTGGCGACCCAGCTCGCCGAAAACCTGAGGGTGCTTGCGACCGCCCGCTCGGTGACCGAAGACCTTTTAGGCGATGCCGCACGAAAAGCCGGTCAGAACAATGCGCCGCAAACCTACGGCGCCGGCGGGCAGATGCCGAAAGACAAGGCGACCCAGTTGCGTGGCATCTCGGTCAATCGTTCGCTCTAGGACCGCACGTGAGGTCCCCGCGCCTTGTTTCGATAAGGACATCGAACCGGAAACATTTGACTCAACTTCGAACGAAATCGAAGACGTCTGAATATTAATACTTCGTCTATTGTCAGGGACTAGGATTGTCTGCGTCCTCAAGGTCGAAGTGTCATGAGCACAAATCTGGTTGTTGGGCCCTACGGTTCAATCGGCAGGGACAAGTCTCAGGGTGGCCGCGACCGTGGCCGCGCGGAAAAGCACCCCGAATCCGCGCCGGCGGAGGCCGGGGCCATGTCCGCGGCGATGCCTCACACGCCGCAAGAGGCGCTGCTGGAGGAAATCCCGGAAACGACATCCGCCCTTCTGTTCGAGACCGCCCTGCTCGCCAGCGCTGGCCAGGTTTCCATGCCGATCCCCTTGGCCGCCACACGGCGGGACACCGAGCAATGGGAGCCTCCAGCCGCCCAATCGCACCTTCGGGACAAATCGATCTGATCGGCCATCCTCAGGTCTGTGCGAGCCGCTCGTGGAAATCCATACGCATTAACTAAAACTTAGCCCGGCGGCGCGATGCTCGGGCAACGTCTCAGGAAGAGGCGTCGTTGCGTTCGGATACCCCAGGAGAGGAAATTCCCATGTCCGATATCACCCTTTCGGCGGCAGTTCGCCAGAACCTGCTGTCGCTTCAGAACACCGCATCGCTGATGGCCACGACGCAGAATCGTCTCGCCACCGGCAACAAGGTGAATTCCGCGCTCGACAATCCCTCGAGCTTCTTCACCGCCCAGGGCCTCAACAATCGGGCTGGCGACTTCTCGAACCTTCTCGACAGCATGTCGAATGGTATCCAGGTGCTCGACGCGGCCAACAATGGCCTGACCTCGATCACCAAGACCCTGCAGTCCATGCAGTCCACGCTGCAGCAGGCCCGCGCCGACTCCTCGTTCCAGGCTGCCGATTACACCCTTGGCGGCTCGCTCACCGGATCCGACGTCCTGACGCTCTCCGGTGGCGCGTTCTCCAGCTCGACCACGATCGCACTCGGCGGCTCCGATGCCGCCTCGTCGACCCACGCCGCATTGACCGGCGCTTCCACGCTCACCACCATCGACCTGAGCGCGGCGGCGAATGACCTCACGTTCGATGTCAACGGCCAGACGGTAACCCTCGCAAAGGGTGCGGCGGCCGGCCCCAACGGCGACGGCACCTACACTGCCTCCGACGTTGCGGACCTCATCAATTCCCAGGTCGGCACTTCGGCCAGTGTTTCGGCTTCGGTCGATGCCGGCAAGCTCGTCGTTACGTCCACGTCAACCGTCAACAACGGCGCCGATGACTCGGTCACCATCGACAACTTCTCGTCCGGCGATGCCAGCCAGCTTGGCTATGCGGCCGCGGCATCGGCAACGACGACCGGCACCAACGGCGTCTACACGGTCGACGAGCTGGTCTCCAAGATCAACAACAGCTACTCCAGCCAGGTTACCGCTTCGAACGACGGCGGCAAGCTGCGTCTGACCAACCTCTCGGCCACCGCCCTGACGGTCGACGGCGCGACCTCGACGGGAACCATCGACGGTTCCACGACGGGTTCGAACACCGTTTCCGGCAACACCGTTCGCTCGGGTCTGGTTGATCAGTTCAACACCCTGCGCGACCAGCTGGACAAGACGGCAAGTGACGCTTCCTTCAACGGCATCAACATTCTCAATGGCGATGACCTGAAGATCACCTTCAACGAGAGCGGCACGTCGACCATCGACATCCAGTCGAACCTAAACGGCGCCAAGGGCACCGCGATCAACTCCGCGAACCTCGGGGTCGATGGCCTTGCCGGCACTTCGCTGGACGCCAATACGAGCATCGACGGTCTTCTTTCCAAGGTGAGCGCGGCGCTCAACACCGTACGTGCCCAGTCCTCGAACTTCGGTTCGAACCTGGCCGTCGTGCAGAACCGCCAGGACTTCACGAAGTCGATGATCAACACCCTGCAGACCGGTGCTTCCAACCTGACCCTTGCGGACAGCAACGAGGAAGCCGCCAACATGCTGGCCCTGCAGACCCGGCAGCAGCTCTCCACCAAGGCCCTGTCGCTGGCCTCGCAGGCCGACCAGAACATCCTGCAGCTGCTGCGCTGATCGCAAGCATCCTGCAACGAACCGGAAGGCGGGCTTCGGCCCGCCTTTCTTTTTTTGGCACGCCGAAACGCAGTCGTTTTGGTGCCAGGCCCGGCTTTGGGTACTCTGGGTCACTCTGGCTGCAAGCGATTCGAGCCAGCACTTGCCCACGATGAGGTGAAGGCATGTCACTCAAGGTCGAACTCAAGCCCAACGAACGTCTGATCGTCGGTCAGAGCCTGATCACCAACGCCGATCAGCGCACACGCCTTTACATCGATGGCAAGGCGCCCATCCTGCGAGAAAAGGACATCCTCACCCAGGATTCCGCAAACTCGCCTGCGCGCCGGGTCTATTTCGCCATCCAGCTCATGTATCTCGACGAGAACGTGGAACGCTTCCGCGAGGACTATTTCCAGCTGGTCAACGATATCGTCCAGGCTGCCCCTTCCACCCTGCCCATAATCGATGCCATCAATAACGAGATCTTAACCGGCCACCTGTATAAAGCATTGAAATTAGCTAGAAAATTAATTCAGCACGAGGAGAGGCTACTCGCAAATGCAGCAACAGGGGGCACTGGCTTACCAGCAGGTGGCGCAGCGGACGGTGGCACCGCGTGATCTTGAGGCCGATCTTCTATCCCGTGCGGCAGGCCGCTTGCAGCGCATCCGCGACAGCCGGGAAACCAATGTCGGCGAGTTGAACGAGGCCCTGCTGTTCAACCGGCGGATCTGGACCGTGTTCATGACGTCGGTCACCGACGAAAACTGCCCGCATGACGACATCATCCGGCAGAACATTGCCAATCTCGGCATCTTCATCATGAACCAGACCCGCTCCATGATGGCCGAGCCGGCCCTGGAAAAGCTGGACGCGCTGATCAACATCAACCGTCAGATCGCCGCCGGCCTGCGCACGGTGCCGGAGCCTGCCACCGCCGTTTGAAGGTAGTCCGGGACCTTCTCGGAAAATGCAGACCCCCGCGCCGGCTGGCCGGGGGTTTTTCGATTTCCAGGGCCCGCGTCGCGTCCGCGGCTATTTGAGATAATTGACCAGCGACAATTGCGCCACATTGGCTGTCGTCTGGAAGGTCGCCTGCAGTTGCGTCTGCAACGCGAGGAGTTTCATCGCAACTTCCTCGGGCGGCGCCTTCTCGATATCGTCCAGCATACCCTGCATCTGGGTTGAGTAGGTTTGAAGCCGGTCCCTGGTGTCCCCCACGGTCGCCCGGGTGAGCCCCAGCCGAAGGGAAATTGCCCGTAGCGATGCGGTCCCATCGTTGCTGTCGGCGCTTAGCCGTTGAAGTTGCCTGTCCGCCATGGCCTGGTAGCGGGCGGGCGCATCCGCGTCGCCATTGGGAAAACCCGAAATCGCCATCGCCGCCAGGTTCTTCATCAACCCCGCTATTCCGGTTTCGTTGGCCTGGACGCCGTAGCCGACGGTTGTCGACTGGTCTATGCGCGCGGCAACGCTGTTCTGGGCGCTCGGCGCGTCGCCGCCAACATACCATTGCACCGTGTTCGCGGGTGTGCCGGCGACCAGCGCCGTGGCGGTCTCGAACGGCGGCCCGTCCACGCGCATCGGCGTGCCGCCCGGGCCGTTGAAGAAATTGTCGGCCGCCGCATAGGCCGACGCCGCGGCCAGTTTGGTGTTTGCAAGTCCCTCGATGCTGTTACCGAGTGCAGCGGCAAAATTGGCCGCCGTATCCGGACCTGCCGCTCCGATCTTGAACTGTCCCGGCCCCGCGTCGCCACTTGTGGCCTGCAGTTCGATTGTCTCGGTGGTGCCGTCCGGCAGCTTGAGCCTGACGGAGAACACCTCCTTGTCCGCCGGCGTCCCCGAGAACTGGACGGCACTCGCAGGCGGGCTTCCTGCCGGCTGGGTCAGGGTGGCGGAAGAGCCGCTGTCCGCGAGGCCATCGATCTTGAAGCCAAAAGGATGAACGCCGTCTTCCCCGAGTGTCACCGTGTCCCCGGTCTGCGCAATGGCCAGGCGGCCCAGACCGTCAACTCCCTTGTCCGCTGCCAGCCGCTCGGCCGCGACCTGGGTGAAGCCGGCCTTTCCGCCACTGCCGTTGAGCAGGACGTCCAGCGAGGCGACGGGCGGCTGGTCCGTGGTCGAGCCGCCGAACATGTATCGCCCGTTGAGATCCGAGTTGAGCACATCGATGACGGACGCCAGCTGCTGTCTCGCCAGGGATGGCGCCTGCCCTGCCGTCACGCCGCCACCGGCGGCGACGCTCGACTTCGCCGCAGACTGGGTGTCGGAAAGCGCCGTCATGGCGTTGTCCAGGAAATCGAGCCTGAGGTTCACCGTCGAGATGCTGTTCTGGTAGCTGCTCATCTGGGTGAGCCGGGCCCGCAGCGAGACATCGTTGAGCGTATCGGTGCCCAGTTGCGCCAGCGAATTCGCCTTTTTTCCGGTCCCCAGTTGCACCTGCAGATTGTCCATCTCCTGCTTCATTGCGGTGATGGTGCGGGCGCTCGTGGCGATGGGAAAGAAGGAGTTGTTGACGATCATGGACGAACCTCGCCTGCCTAGATCTGCATGAGCTTGTTGATCAGTTCCTGCACGACCGAGATCACGCGCGCCCCGGCCGCATAGGCATTCTGCAGCTCCATCAGCCGCGCCATTTCCTCATCGACATTGACCCCGTAGCTCGCGTCCAGGCGCTGGCTGACAGCGTCGAGAACGACCTGCTGCGTGTCCTTCTGCGACTTGGCCTGAGAGGCCGCGTTCGCCTGGAAATTGAGCACTTGCGCGATCATCGATTGCGGCGAGCCGCTCATCGTGCTGCCGCCGAGATCGGCGGCCGTTGCGGAGGTCATCTCGAAGCCCGATTGGCGCAGGGCATCGGCCAGAAAGCTTGCGCGCGCCTGGTCGCCGAGCGACCCGCCGGCCTGGTATTGCACCAGCAGCTTGTCATTTGCCGCGATCTGCGGATTGACGGTGATCCGGGCCGCAAAGCCGCGCTGCTGGGTCGCCCCGTCAAGGCTGCCCGTATAGGGCGTGCCGCCTGCATCAACGAAAAGAGGCAGCGCCAGTGCGCCCGACTGACTGCCGGTTGCCGTCGTTGCCGTCAAAAGGGCTGTGACGTCGGTCGTGCCAGCCGCCCCGTCATCAAGCACCTGCAGCACGCCGCCCGACGGACTGGAGACCGCAAGGCCCGGCCCAAGGGCAGTCTGCAGCGCCGCCGCAACGCTTGCCGCTCCAGCGGAGAAGTTCACCCCGATCACCCGCTGCCCATCACCTGCGACAAAGTCCATCGGCAGCTTTGTCGTATCGTCCACCCGTACGACCTTGACCGATCTGGCAACGCCGCCATCCGAATATTGCACGGTGAAGCTGTCGCCGGGCTGGACAGCCGAAAGATCGACCTGGAACCCGCTCGCCGCCCCCGACGAAGCCGCGCTACCCTGGGTGGTGACTGTGGAAAGCGACTTGGCGAGAGCACCCGCCACCGCGTCCAGCTGCCCCTGTGCCTGCACAAGCGTATCGTCGCGCAGCTTGAGCAGGGCACCGAGTTGCCCCGATTGCACGATGTCCTGGCCGACCATGTCCATGTCGAACCCGGAAGGCGTCGTCAGCGTGAGCGTGCCCACGCTTTGGCCGGTCGCCCCGCCCAGCAGCGTATTCGGCGACATCGCACCGCCGCTGTCGAATCGAAACACCGGGCTGGTGGTTCCATCGATCAGCCCCACCCCGGACCGCGTCATCAATGACACCGTGCCGTTGGTTTTGTACGTCGCCTTGACGTCGAGAACCTGCGAGATCTGGGTGACCAGCCGGTCGCGCTGGTCCATCAGGGCCGCTTTCGACGCGGTATCCCCCGCCTCCGTCGCCAGCTTCTGGTTCACCGTCGCCAGCGAGCCGAATGCCTGGTTCAGGCTGGAGACCGCATTGCCGATCTGGTTCTCGGTTTCCTGCCGAAGGCCCTGGACGTCGCCCGAGAGCGCGTTCAGCGTTGACGCCAGCGTATGGGCGCTCGCAAGCGTGTTCGCCCGCGCCGTGGGATCGTCGGGGCTGGTGGCCATGGTCTGCAGTGCGGTGTCGAAGTTCCCGAACACGGTGTCCAGCGAACCGGCCGACCCCGGCGTGCCCAGATAAGTCTGCAGCCGGTCGAGAAAACTGGCAATGGTGTCGGCATAGCCGGAGTCCGCGACCCCGGCCGTGTAGTGTTGCTGGACCGATTCATCGAAGGCGCGCTGAACGCCGGCGACCCGAGCAGACGAGGCGGCGCCGTTCAGGTCGCTGACGACGTTGAGCGACTCGCGATTGTACCCCGCCGTCCCCGCGTTCGAGACGTTGCGGGACAGAACCTCGAGCCCGCTCTGGGCGACGTTCATGCCCGACAGGGCATTCGAAAGGGTTACACCGAGCCCCATTCATTCGCCTCCTGGGCGCCGCGACCCGCCCCTAGCGGATCATGTTGAGCGCCTGCTGCAGCATCTGGTCCGAGGTCGAGACGATCTTGGTGCCCGCCGCATAGGCCTGCTGGGTAACGATCAGCTTGGTGAATTCCTGCGATATGTCGGTATTCGAGGATTCAAGAGACGAGCCGACCACTCCGCCATTGGTGTTGATGATCGCGCCACCGGACTCCGAAGTCGCCTGATAGATGCCGCCGTTCATCTGCTTGAGCTGGTTGGCCGCGTTGAAATCGGCGGTGACGACCTGGCTGAGCTCGACCTGCTGGCCATTCGAGTAGGATGCGACGATCCGGCCGCTGTCATTCACCGCGACCGAGGTGAATTCGCCCGCCGGATAGCCGTTCTGGGTGAGCTGGGTCACCTTTGATGTGCCATTGCTGTCGGAGAACTGGGTGACCCCCGCCGCTCCGTGCAGCAGCTTGACGTCGCCGATGGCCGTGCCGTTCACGGTAAGGCCGGGAATCGTCGTCGAGGAAATCGCGGGATTGAGCGAGCCGTTGGCGCCGAACGTGTAGTCGACGCCAGCATTGGTCCACATCGGATCGGTGCCGGTCGCCGTGCTGTCGGACAGGTAGAACAGGTTCCACGTGTCCGACCCGCCGGTGGCCGCGCTGTCGACCTTCGCCCAACGCAATTGGACATTGGCCTGAGAGCCGTTCGGGGCGTAGACCGAGATCGCGCCCCCGGAAGTCGACTGCTTGAGGAACGTGTCCGAGTCCGCGGCCGAGATGACGCCGGTGCCCGCCGTGGTGGGATCGGCGGCGTAGTCGGCCGGCGCAAGCAGTTCGCTGCCGGCGACCGCGGGGTCGTAGGACGCGTTCTTGGGCAATTGCGGGAGATTGAGCTGATAGTTGATCGTGGTCGTCGGCTCTGCGGGAAGAAATGCGTTCGAGAGCCTGATGACCTCGGGAACCGACCCCGAGATATTGCCGGTGCTGGCGTCAACCGGCAGCCCCTTGAGATAGTAGCCGGCGCCGTTGACCAGATAACCGTCCTTGTCGACGCTGAAATCGCCGCGACGGGTATAGTAGTCCGCACCGCCGAACACCGCGCCGCCGTCGTTCTCGCCGATCTTGTTCTCCACCACGAAGAACCCCGAGCCATTGATGGCCATGTAGGTATCCTGCGCCGCCGCCTTGATGTCGCCCTGCACATCGTTGGTCGAGCGCGAGAACCCGAGCACGGCGCCGGGCACCTGCTGCTTGGTGGGCAGGTCCGGGATCATGTCCAGGAAGTCCGTTTCGGTGCGCTTGTATCCAGTGGTCTGCGAATTGGCGATATTGCCGGAAATGTTCTCGAGCGCGAAAGACTGCGCCTGCAAGCCCGTCACCGCCGTCGCCAGAGCCCCGTAAATCCCCATGGTCCACTCCTTGCCCAATCTCGGCCGCCCGGCATGTGCCGCGGCAAGGCCATACGCGTTACACTCCGTCCGGTCCGCGTGACGCGATTCCGGATGCCGGGCACGATGCGGCCCGCTCGCTCACGACGATGCAAACGCAGTGCCAGATCAGATGAGCATTGATTCAAAAGGGAAAATCGGCTTCGCACTTCGCGTCCGTAGCGAACAGCCGGCAAGTCCGACCCTGTCATGCGGCAGAACTTGCCGACCCAGCGGATGCTTGTGCGCGGATCGGCGATGGTCTAAACGCTCGATCCATCCCTGTTTCCACCCCGAAGCCACCGCGGATCGCCCCGATGCTGTTCGAAAATGCCGATGACTTCGTGAACGCGTCCCGCCATGCGGTCACCGTGTTCGGAATGGCCGGGGTGGGCAAGACACGCCTCAGCGCGCTTCTGCGCCGCAATCGCTGGTTCCATTTCTCGGTCGATTATCGCATCGGCACCCGCTACATGGGCGAGTACATCGTCGACAATTTCAAGCGCGAGGCGATGAAGAGCCCATTCCTCGCCGAACTGCTGCGCTCGGATTCGATCTACATTTCCTCCAACATCACGTTCGACAATCTCGAGCCGTTGTCGACCTATCTCGGCACACCCGGAAATCCGGAAAAAGGGGGGTTGCCCTTTGCCGAGTACCAGCGCCGCCAGGAGCAGCACCGGATCGCCGAACTCTATGCGTTGCAGGACGTTCCCTACTTCATCGAGAGGGCGAAGGCGCTCTACGGCTACGATGATTTCATTGCGGATACCGGTGGCTCGCTGATCGAGGTCATTGATCCCGCCGATGCCGACGATCCGATCGTCAACACGCTGTCCGATCACACGACCCTCATCTACCTGCGCGGCACGGACGACGACGCGCATCGGCTGATCGAGCGGTTCAAGCGCCACCCCAAGCCCATGTATTACCGGCCGGAATTTCTGGCCCGCAAGTGGTCCGAATTCAAGAAGCTGAGCGGCGTGGACAAGGACGACGAGGTCGACCCGGCCGGCTTTGCCGCCTGGGGCTTCGAGGCGCTGCTGGAAGACCGCCTGCCCCGCTATCAGGCGCTGGCCGATCGGTACGGCTACACTGTCGAGGCCGCGGAGCTTTCCACGGTTCGTGACGGCAACGACTTTCTTGGGCTCATGCGAAAGGCGATCGCAGGCCGTCGCGCCGCCTGAGCGGCGTACTGGCCGGGGCGGTCGCCGGAAAACCGACAAGAGCCCGACTGAAAGCCATTTCCGGGGGAGTCCATGCCCATCCGCATCCCAGACCACCTTCCCGCCCGCAAGGTCCTCGAGGCCGCACCTGTCCCCGAAAAGTGGACGCCGGTTTTCGGACAGGGACAGGTGTCACACAGAACCCGAGGCCGGGGGAACTGATCATGCCCATCCGCATCCCAGACCACCTTCCCGCCCGCAAGGTCCTCGAGGCCGAGGGCGTCAACGTCATGGATTCGACGCGCGCCGCGCGCCAGGACATCCGTCCGCTGCAGATCGGTCTTCTGAACCTGATGCCGAACAAGCAGCGGACCGAAACCCAGTTCGCCCGCCTGATCGGCGCCACCCCGCTTCAGGTCGATCTCACCCTGATCCGCATTTCGGACCACAAGTCGAAGAACACTTCCGAAGCCTATCTCAAGACCTTCTACCAGCGATGGGAGGACGTTCGGCGGCTCAAGTTCGACGGGTTCATCGTGACCGGTGCCCCGATCGCTCACCTGCCGTTCGAGGAGGTGCGCTACTGGCCCGAAATGGTCGAGATCATGGACTGGACCCAGACCAACGTGCATTCGCCGCTGTTCATCTGCTGGGGCGTGCAGGCCGCGCTCTATCATTTTCACGGCGTCACGCGACGCCGGCGGGCCGAAAAGGCGGTGGGCATCTATCGTCACCAGAACATTAAGCCACGCTCGCCATACCTTCGCGGTTTCTCCGACGATTTTGCCATTCCCGTCTCGCGCTACAACGACATCGACCGCGATACGCTGCCCGCCGACGGATCCCTGGAGGTTCTGATCGACAGCGACGAAGTGGGCATCTGCATGCTCGAGGACCACAAATACCGGGCCCTCTACATGCTCAACCACTTCGAATACGACAACAATTCGCTGGCGGATGAATATGCGCGCGACGCAAAGGCCGGTCTCGACCCGGCCTTGCCGGTCAATTATTTCCCCGACAACGATCCCGCAAAGGCACCGCTCAACACCTGGCGAGCCACCGCGCACCTGTTTTTCCAGAACTGGATCAACGAGATATACCAGTCGACGCCATATGACATGGACATGATCGGCACGGCCGAGGTGACTGGCGCCGCGGTCTGATCGACCTTTTTCCGCCGGTGTTCACCATTTCTTTGCCTTGTGGCGCAACGATTCGGCCAAGGACGACACGCGGGCCGGATGCGCCGAATGCGTCGGCGGCATCCGCGGAGTGAGTTTTCATGGCCCCGCGCGCCGTCGTAGCGACGAGGCCGATCCATGTATGACCCCGGACTGTTCGATCCAGCCCAGCAAGGCGCCGACCTGCACAGGGCGCTCGCGGGGCTGACGCGTGAGGCCGGCAGGCTCCCGCCCGGCACCCGCGAAACCGCGCTCGATCACATCGCCTGGCTCGACGCTCAGGTGACGCGTCTTGACGCTGATACCGCCAGCAGGTTCCACGGCGGCAAGGGAGCGAGCATCGGCCTCATCGATACCCTGCAGCACGCCTGGCACGATCTTGCAGGCGATATCGCACGTGCCGAACGGGATATCCGGCGCGAGCTGTCCCTGGTGCGCTGAACACCCGACGGCACCCCGCACCACTTGCGACAGAGTCGAGCCGACTGAACCGCTCATGCAGTCCCGAACGGCAATCGACCCTGCCCGCAAATAGTCCGAATTGGCATCTGAAAGCCCCAAGTCTTCGAACCGTTCCAGGAAATGCCGCTACTCTTTGGAACCAGTCCAGACTACGGGAAATATTTGCATTCTCTTGTTGACCGGAGGTTGCCGGCGCGCCACATGTGACGCTGCACCTCGGGATCGCGCGTATGTCCATAGTCGTCACCAACACCCAACATGCTCCGGCCTCGCAACCCCTCGGCCACGCACCGCGCGGCTATCGGGGCAGGATTTGCGCCATCGAGGTGCTGGACATGCGAAGCGGTCTGCCTTGCGACGAAATCGAGCGTCGCCTGATCGAGCTTGGTTTTGTCGAAGGCGCGGCCGTCGAAATCCTTCATGAAGGTGCGTTCGGCCGAGATCCCATCGCCGTTCGGGTCAACGGGGCGACCGTGGCGTTGAGGCGTCGCGAAGCCATGTCCATTCTCGTCGCCTGACGGATATCAGTCCATGACCGTCCATGTCTCGGGACGCGGCCGCCGAATTGCGCTTGTCGGAGCGCCCAACAGCGGCAAGACCGCGCTGTTCAATGCCCTGACAGGCAGCCGCCAGAAGGTCGGGAATTATCCCGGCGTCACGGTCGAGCGCAAGGCGGGCGCGATCGCCCTGCCCTCGGGTGCGACAGCACATCTGATCGACCTGCCCGGCACCTATTCCTTGCGCGCGCGCAGCCCGGACGAACGGGTGACGCGCGACGTGCTCCTTGGACAGTTCGCCGGCGAACCGCCGCCCGACATGCTGGTATGCGTGATCGATGCGACCAACATGCGGCTCGGCCTGCGCCTGGCGCTCGAACTCAAGCGGGTCGGCCGTCCCATGCTGGTCGTTCTCAACATGATGGACATCGCGCGCTGGCGCGGCATCTCCTTCGATCTCGAACGCCTTTCAGCCGATCTCGGCGTGCCGGTCACAACGGCCTCGGCGGTACGGCGTGGCGGGACCGACGAGCTTCTTGATGCCCTCAATGCCGGAACGCCGATTGGTTCGACCGACGATCCAGCCAGCAGATGGTCGCCTCCATCCGCCGCCGAATTGCGCGCCGCCCAGCATGAGGCCGACAGGATCATCGCCTCCGCGGTCACGCTGCCGCCCAGTCCGGAAACCCTAACCACGCGGATCGATGCGGTTCTGCTGCACCCGATCGCCGGCCTTTTGTTCCTGCTCGCCCTGCTCTTCGTGATGTTCCAGGCCGTATTCAGTTGGGCGCAGCCGCTCATGGAGTTGATCTCCTCCGGCTTCGACTTGCTCGGGGCTGGCGTGCACGCCTATCTGCCCGCCGGCATGCTGCAGAGCTTTGTCGAGAACGGCGTGATCGCCGGCGTGGGAAGCGTGCTGGTCTTCCTGCCACAGATCCTGATCCTTTTCCTGTTCATCCTCTTGCTCGAGGACCTGGGCTACATGGCCCGGGCCGCCTTTCTCATGGACAAGGTCATGGGGGGCGCCGGACTGCATGGCCGGGCGTTCATTCCGCTGCTGTCGAGCTTTGCCTGTGCCATCCCCGGCATCATGGCCACCCGGGTGATCGACAATCCGCGAGACCGGCTGACGACCATTCTGGTCGCCCCGCTGATGACCTGCTCGGCGCGCATCCCGGTCTATACCCTGATCATTTCCGCCTTCATTCCGGCCAGAACGGTCTGGGGCTTTGTCAGCCTGCAGGGCCTGGTCATGTTCGGTCTATATGCCACCGGCATCGTCAGTGCGCTCGGCGTGTCGTTTCTCGCCAGGTTCTTTTTCTGGCGGGAGAGCCCGACCCCGCCCTTCATGCTCGAACTGCCCGACTACAAGCTGCCGCGCCTGAAAAGCGTCGGCCTGGGGCTCTACCAGCGTGCGAAGATCTTCCTCAAGCGCGCCGGGACCACGATCTTTTCCATGATGGTGGTGATCTGGTTCCTCGCCTCGTTCCCGCTCCCGCCGCCCGACGCGACCGGGCCGGCCATCGAGTACAGTCTCGCCGCGGCCATCGGCAAGTTCATCGCCCCGGCCCTCGCGCCCATCGGCTTCAACTGGCAGATCAGCGTGGCGCTGGTTCCAGGAATGGCCGCGCGCGAAGTCGCCGTGGCCGCTCTTGGAACGGTCTACGCGGTGGGCGGCGAGGGAAGCGGCGAGCAGATCGGCCATATCCTTGCGCAGCAATGGAGCCTTGCGACCGCCCTGTCCCTGCTCGCGTGGTATATCTTTGCACCCCAGTGCGCCTCCACGCTCGCCGTCATCCGCCGGGAAACCGGCAGCTGGAAATGGATGGCCGTCACCTTCGGCTACATGCTGGCGCTCGCCTATATGGCTTCGCTCCTGACCTACAACCTCGCCGTGCTGCTTGGCGCGGGCTGACAATGCCGCTGGGTGCACGTCCTTGCATTCCCCGGCCCAGCCCCTACCTTGAGACCCGCGCCAAGAGGGTCCGTCCGTGCCGAAATCGCCGATTACCATAACTGACGAAATCGGCATTGCCCTGGGCAATCTGGCCGATGCCGCAACCAGCCCCCTCACCCCGACCCTTCGGCTGGGCGTGACCGGGCTGAGCCGGGCCGGCAAGACGATCTTCATTACGGCGCTGGTTCACAACCTGCTCAACGGCACCCGCCTGCCCGGCTTTGCGCCTTTGACCGAGGGCCGGCTGATCGGGGTGCGGCTCGATGAGCACGAAGACCATGCGGTGCCACGTTTTGCCTATGAGCAGCACCTTGGGTCATTGACAGGGCCCGAACCGGCCTGGCCCGAATCCACAAGGCGTATCTCGCAATTGCGGCTCACCCTGAAATACCAGAGCAGAAACTGGATCGGCGGCCTAGTCGGCCCCAGTCAAATGCATCTCGACATCGTCGATTATCCTGGGGAATGGCTTCTCGATCTGCCGCTGCTCAACCTTTCCTACGCGCAATGGTCGCGGGAGGCCCTGGAGCGCGCTGAACGCGTGAAAGACGCCGAAGCCCGGCCCTTTTTCGAGGCTATGTCGGCTATCGACGCCACGGCCGAGGCCACAGAGCCTGCGGCCGAGGCCCTCGCCACCGCCTTCGCCGCATACCTGCGCGAAAGCCGCAAGGACGGGCGGGCTCTGTCCACCCTGCCGCCGGGCCGGTTCCTGATGCCCGGCGACCTCGAGGGCTCGCCTGCCCTGACCTTCGCGCCGTTGCCGCCCCTCCCCGGCCACACGGATCGCCGGTCGCTCCACGCCATGCTCGAGCGCCGCTACGAAGCCTACAGGAGGCTCGTCGTTCGGCCCTTCTTCCGCGATCATTTCGCCAGGCTCGACCGCCAGATCGTGCTGGTCGACACGCTGCGCGCCCTCAATGTCGGCCCCGATGCCGTTGCAGACCTCGAAAGCGCAATTACCGCGGTCATGGCCTGCTTCAGGCAGGGTTCGGGAAACCCGGTTTCGCGCCTGCTGTCGCGTCGCATCGACCGCATTCTTTTTGCCGCAACCAAGGCAGATCACCTGCACCACACCTCGCACGACCGGCTTCAGGCCATTCTCGAGCGCATGGTGGCGCGCGCCGCACGCCGGTCGCGGTACCATGGCGCCAGAACTGCTTCCATGGCAATTGCTGCCATCCGGGCAACCCGGGAAGGCACCATCGAGGACAAGGGTGAAAAACTGCCATGCATCGTGGGCACGCCGCAGGCTGGCGAGCACCTCGGGAACATCACTTATGACGGCAAAACCGAAATCGCCTTGTTTCCCGGTGACTTGCCCGGCGATCCGGAATCCGTCTTTCAGGAAGGCAGCGTCCCTGTTCCGCTCCACTTCCTGCGGTTCAATCCTCCCGGAGGCCTGTCGCGATCCGGCGATGGCGCCGTCGTCCTTCCCCATATCCGGCTTGATCGCGCCCTCGACTTCCTGATCGGAGACTGGCTGAAATGAGAGAACCGCGCGCGCAAGCCCTCGAACCGGAAGCGCTTGCGGCCGAAGCGCGGCCTGCGCGCCAACCGCGCGCATTCACCCGCGACGAGATCGAGACCGTTCCCCATGAGGTCGAGGCGCGGCTGGAGACCCTGACCGACGGCAACTTGCCGGATCTGCCTGAACTCGCGCCGCAAAAAGCCTACCGACGCATGGGATGGCTGGCGCGGACAGGCCTGGCCGCCGGCGGTATTCTGATCAGTCTTGCCCTTGGGCTATGGGTGGACCAGCTGCTGCGCGACCTGTTCGACCGATTTCCCGCGCTTGGCTGGATCGGTCTTGCCGCCGCCGCGCTTGCCGGCATCGCTATTCTGGCGTTGGCCCTGCGCGAACTGCTGGCCCTGCGGCGCCTGCGCGTGCTCGATGGTCTCAGGCGCGCGGCAAGCGAAGCGATCGAAACCGACAATCCGGATCGCGGCAGAGCCGTCCTCTCCGAACTTTCAGGGCTCTACCACGCCCGCCCCGATTTGGCGAATGCGCGTAACGTACTTGCGGAAAACACGCAGGACCTGTTCGACGGCTCCGCCATCGTACACCACGCAGAGCGCGTCCTGATGTCGCCGCTGGATGGCCGGGCCAGGGCGCTCACCGCGAATGCCGCGCGTCGTGTTGCCGTGGTGACCGCCATTTCGCCACGCGCGCTCGTCGATATCGGCTTCGTTGTCTATGAAAGCTTCCGGCTCGCGGGCGCCATTTCACGTCTCTACGGTGCGCGGCCCGGCTTCTTTGGCTCGATCGGTCTCACCCGCGCCATCCTCTCCCATCTCGCGGTTACCGGTGGCGTCGCGCTTGGCGACAGCGTGGCCCAGCAACTGGTCGGGCACGGATTGGCGGCAAGGCTGTCGGCCCGGCTTGGCGAGGGTCTGGTCAATGGCCTGATGACGGTGCGCGTGGGCATTGCGGCCATGCGCGTGGTGCGGCCCTTGCCGTTTGATGCGCTCAAGGCGCCGACTGTGGCCGATTTCATCCCCGAACTGGCGAAGGTCGCCGGCGTGGGCAAGAAGGAATCCGGAGTTTAGAGCGCTTTCAGGAAAAGTGGAAACGGTTTTCCGGTTCGAAAGCGCGACCACTCAACGCCGTCTAGCCCCGGGCGATGATATAGGCCGCCGCGCCGCCGATGGCCGCGGCTGCGGTGCGATTCATTGCCTTGAGCGCCTTGGGATTGCTCAGCATCCGCCGCGCCCGCGATGCCAGCGCGATATAGGGGATGACCACCGCATAGAGCACAAGAACGGTCGCCACTGCGAGGCCCAGATAGCCCTGCAGGGTCACAGCATGCACATCGACCACGGTTGGCAGGAGCGCCAGGTAGAAGATGATCGTCTTGGGATTGCCCAGGGTCAGCGCATACCCGCCCGCCAGCGCGGCCCAGCCCCCCTTGCCCTTCTGCGCGCTCAGCTTCTCGGTCGTTATGCCGGCCGTCCAGAAGTGCCACGCGAGATAGCCCAGATACGCCGCTCCCAGGTACCGCACGACCAGAAATATGCCTTCGAAGGCCTGCGCCAGCGCGGCAAGGCCGAAAACCGAAAAGGTGAGATAGGTCAGGTCGCCCAGAACCAGCCCGGTAACGAAGACCAGGGCTGGCCGAAACCCGGCGCCCAGGGCTTTTCCGACGCAGGCCGTGATTCCGGGCCCGGGAATCGCCGCAGCAATGCCCAGTGCAAGCGCATATGTGAGGTAATCGAATATCTGCATGATCGCACACGGATTGACCGGCGCTCTTTATCACCGCCGCGCCAGCCTTGCATCAACTCAATATTGCACAATTGCCAACTTGACCGCATGTGAGGCGGGGTCTATCGCAATTGCACGATGATCAAGCTCCCACCCGCCCTTCAGCGTTTCCAGACCCCTTTCGTCCTGCTCCTGCTGATGACGATCGCCAACCAGATCGGTTTTTCCGCCTGGACGACGATCCTGAACAACTTCGCCGAGCACGAAGCCGGTTTCAACGGCGCTGATATCGGGCTTCTGCAGTCGATCCGCGAGATTCCCGGCTTCCTGGCCTTCACCGCGATCTTCGTGCTCTTGCTGCTGCGCGAACAGGTCTTTGCGCTCCTGGCGCTGGTCCTTCTCGCCATCGGGGTCATGGCGACCGGCATGTTCCCCACCCTTGGCGGCCTGCTGATCACCACCTTCATCATGTCGACCGGGTTCCACTATTTCGAGACGATGAACCAGTCCCTGCAATTGCAGTGGTTGCCCAGGGCAACCGCGCCACGCCAGATCGGCCAGATTCTCGCTGCCGGCTCGGTTGGGCAACTGATCGTCTTCGGCCTGATCATCCTGTTCTGGCAGGTGTTCGGCTGGTCCTATGCCCTCATGCTGGGCCTCTTCGGTGGCGCCACGCTGGTGCTGGTCGCCCTGATGACCGTCGGTTTCCCGCAATTCCGCGAGGATGTGCCGCAAATCAAGAAGATCGTGCTGCGCAAGCGCTACTGGCTCTATTATGCGCTGGTGTTCCTTGGCGGCGCGCGAAGGCAGATATTCGTGGTGTTCGCCGCATGGATGATGGTCGAGAAGTTCGGCTACACGGTCGAGAACATCTCGTACCTGTTCATCATCAATGTCGTCTTCAACATGTATGTCGCGCCCCGCGTCGGCGCGATGATCATCCGTTACGGCGAGCGCGCGGCGCTCAGTTTCGAATATCTGGGGCTGGTGATCATCTTCACCAGCTACGCCTTCGTCACCGACCCCAATGTCGCCGCCGCGCTCTATGTTATCGACAACGCGTTCTTTGCCCTGGCCATCGCCCAGAAAACCTATTTGCAGAAGATCGCCGACCCACAGGACATGGCGCCCACCTCGTCGGTCGCCTTCACCATCAATCACATCATTGCCGTGGTGATGCCCGCCAGTTTCGGCCTGATCTGGCTCTTCGATCCGGCCTTCGTGTTCCTCACCGGCGCCGCGCTGTCGTTGTGTTCGCTGGTTCTCGCGCAGCTTGTGCCGCGCGATCCCGATGCCGGCAACGAGGTCAGGCTTCCCTGGCGACCGGCGCCCGCGCCGGCCCAGTGACGACCCGGGATCAAAGGCTCAGGCGGCCGCTTCCTCGCTCCTGCTTGACGGGCAGAGGGTCACCCGAAGCCCATCGAGTTCTTCGGTCATCAGGATCTGGCAAGACAGGCGCGAATTGACCTCGGCGTCCGGCACCGTGTCCAGCATGGTCTCTTCTTCCTCGCTCGGCCCGTCCAGCCGTTCGATCCATTCCTCATCGACATAGACAGCGCAGGTTGCACACGCGCAGGCGCCACCGCACTCGGCCTTGATATCAAGCCCCCAGTCGCGGATCACTTCCATGACCCGCCAGCCCTCCATGGCCTCCAGTTCGTGTTCCACACCCTTGCGGTCGGTAACGACGATCTTCATTCTGCGCTATCCATCCATGCGCGGCCGGCAATTCACGCGCGGCCGGGTTGGTTCCTATCGGCGTCAGACGACGCCGAGCTTCTTTTGCAGCTTGGTGGACGACGTCGTGTACTGGAACACGACCTTCTCCTCCGGCGAAACGATCTTCTTGGCCGCCTGCGCCATCAGCGCCGCCTCGTGGAAGCCGGACAGGATCAATTTCAGCTTGCCCGGATAAGTATTGATGTCGCCGATGGCGAATACGCCGTGGCGCGAGGTCTCGAACCTGGCCGTATCCACCACGATCAGGTTGTCCTCCAGGTCGAGGCCCCAATCCGAAACGGGGCCGAGTTTCATGGTCAGCCCGAAGAACGGCATCAGCCGCGTTGCGGGAACTTCCATCTCGCCCGCGTCGGTCTTGAGGACAACTTTGGCGAGATTGCCGTCTTCGCCCTCCAGGCGAACCGCCTGCCCGATCACAAGCGAAATCTTGCCATCCGCCACCAGCGCCTTCATGTCATTCACCGAAGCCGGCGCCGCGCGGAATACGTCACGCCGATGCACCAGCGTGAGCGAACGCGCCAGCGGCTGCAGGTTCAGCGTCCAGTCCAGCGCGCTGTCCCCGCCCCCCACGATCACCAGGTCCTGGTCGCGGAAATCCTCCATCCGGCGCACGGAGTAGAATACCGATTTGCCCTCGAATGCCTCGATGCCCTCGATCGGCGGGCGCTTGGGCTGGAATGACCCCCCGCCCGCGGCGATGACCACCACCTTGGCGACAAACACCTCGTCGGCATCGGTGGTGACCTTGAACGACCCATCCGCCAGCTTGTCCACGCCCGAGACCATCCGGTTGAAATGGAACTGGGCGCCGAAGGGCGCGATCTGCTCCATCAGCCTGTCGGTCAGTTGCTGGCCGGTAATGATCGGGTAGCCGGGAATGTCGTAGATGGGCTTCTCCGGATAGAGTTCCGCGCATTGCCCGCCGGGGCGGTCGAGAATGTCGATGACGTGGCACTTCATGTCCAGAAGGCCAAGTTCAAACACAGCAAACAGCCCCACCGGGCCCGCGCCAATCACAACAACGTCGGTGGAGATTTCGTTTCCGCTCATCATCTACTCGGTTCGATTTCAGAAAAATTTGGGTTCGACTGGCGCTTATGCGCCAACTGCGCGGCGAAGAAAAGGCCGCGTGCCCAGCGGCACTTCCCTGGAAGCGCCGATTGGCTGAAGAAACACCGATACGGCGGCCAGCTTGCCTTCGGCAAGGGCCTTTCTGGTCGCGCCATGTGTCACCACAAAGGCATTGACGCCACAACGACGCATGAACGGGATCTGGTCGGCGAGTACATCGCCCACGGCCCGCACTTCGCCGTCATAGCCAAACCGCTCCACCAGAAGCCGGGCGGTCGTGTAGCCGCGGCCATCGGTAAAGGCGGGAAAGGCGATGGCGACCGACACGAAACGGCTGAGGTCTTCCCCTACGTCCTCGATCCGCTCCCCGGGCGCGACCAGTAGCCCCAAGGGCCGCGGATTCGCCAGGAAAGCTTGCCGGCGTTCGACAAAAACTGCCAGTGGGACATGGACATAGCCCACGGTCGAGGCATCGTCGCCGTCCTCCCACGCACGGAAGGGATCGGCGATGAACTGGCCGTCCTTGAAAAGGGTATGACCGTTGTCATGGCCCGGCCTGGCAATATGTCCGCTCACGTCGAAGTGGATCCCGCATTCTGTCTTGTTGAACCCGCGCCAACGACCGGCGCGCGCGTTTTCGCCATCTGCGACCGCTGAAGTGCAGGGCGCGCAACCGATCGACCGATAGCCCTCCGCAAACAACGGGTGGTCGGGCAGATCATGCGCCTTCTTGTAGGCAGCGATGTCGTCCTCGGTCCAATAAGCCAGCGGATTGACCTTGATCCGGCCGTCGCTGGTCAGTTCGAAATGCGGCAACACGCCGCGTTCGGATGTCTGGAAGCGCTTCCGCCCTGTCACCCAGCCGGCAAATCCGGCAAGTGCGGCATCGAGCGGCTCTGTCTTTCGGATATGGCAGCAAGAATCGGGGTCGCTTTGCCACAGGGTTCCCAAGGGATCGAACCGCCCAAGGTCCGCCGGATCGGGGCGCAGCGTGCGTACGTCGCTCAACCCGAACCGCGAACGCAACTCTTCCACATAGTCCAGCGTTTCGGGGAAATGCTTGCCCGTCTCAAGGAACAGGACAGGCAGGTCGCGATCCACCTGGGCAATCATGTGCAACAGGACAACCGAATCGGCGCCGAACGATGACACCACCGCCAGTTCACCGCGCAGGATATCCTCGGCCGCCTGACGGACCACACTGATCGCATCATGCTCGTCGAACATGCCGTTGAGCGCAACGATTCCGAGCTCACGAAGGCGGTCGCGCTGTACCGGAACCGATCCCGGCCTTGCTTCACTGGGAGCCATAGAGTGCCTCCTTGAACGGGGCGTCGCCGAGCCGCCGGAACGCCTCGATGAAGCTTTCCTCCGGGGCGTTGCGACGTTCGATATAGGCGTCCACCAGGCGCTCGACTGCGCCCGGAACCTCCTCGGCCCCGAAGCCGCGCCCCAGGATATTGCCGATGGCGGCATCCTCCGTGGCGTCACCTCCAACCGTGATCTGGTACAGTTCGTCGCCCTTCTTCTCGACACCCAATATGCCGATATGGCCCACGTGATGGTGCCCGCAGGCATTGATGCAGCCGGATATCTTGATCTTGAGATCGCCGATCTCCTTCTGGCGATCGGGCGCGCTGAATCTCCTTGATATCTCCTGCGCAATGGGAATGGACCGGGCATTGGCCAGCGCGCAGAAATCGAGGCCGGGGCATGCGATGATATCGGTAATCAATCCGGCATTGCCAGTCGCCAGGCCAACGGACACCAGCCCCTCGAAAACGGCCCGAAGATCCCCCAACGCAACATGCGGCAGAACCAGGTTCTGTTCATGGCTAACCCGCAGTTCATCGAAGCTGTAACGCTCGGCGAGGTCGGCCACCGAGTCCATCTGCTCGGCGGTGGCATCCCCGGGCGCCCCTCCGATCGGCTTGAGAGAAACCGTCACGCTGGCGTAACCGCGCTGTGCATGCGGATGCGTGTTGCGCTCCAGCCAGCGTTCGAATGCCGGATCCCGCGCCCGCCATGCGTCGAGTTCGCCCGGGTCGGTATCGCGCGACGCAAAATCGGGCGGGGCGAAATAGGCCGCGATCCTGTCCAGTTCTTCCTGCGGCAGGGTGAGGACACCGCCGCGGATCTGTTCGAATTCCGATTCAACTTGCGAACGGATGCTCTCAAGACCCTCCTCATGCACGAGAATCTTGATGCGCGCCTTGAACTTGTTGTCCCGTCGTCCATGGAGGTTGTAGACGCGCACGATTGCCTCGAGATAGGCGAGCAGGTCCGCATGGGGAACGAAATCGCGGATCTTCTTGGCGACCATCGGCGTGCGCCCAAGGCCGCCGCCGACATAGACCGTCCAGCCGATCTGCCCGCTGCCGTCCGCCTTTGCCATCAGGCCGATGTCGTGAAATTTCACCGCCGCGCGATCGCGGGATGCGCCGGTCAGCGCGATCTTGAACTTGCGCGGCAGGTACGAGAATTCCGGATGCAGGGACGACCACTGGCGGATGATCTCGCCGATCGGGCGCGGATCGATGATCTCGTCCGCCGCGGCGCCAGCAAACTGGTCGGTCGTCACGTTGCGGATGCAGTTGCCCGAAGTCTGGATCGAATGCATCTCGACTTCGGACAACTCATCTAGAATATCGGGTACGTCCTTGAGCCGCGGCCAGTTGAACTGGATGTTCTGCCGCGTCGTGAAATGCCCGTAGCCACGGTCGTACTTGCGCGCGATGTGCGCCAGTTTGCGCAATTGCCGCGAATTGAGCGTTCCGTACGGCACGGCGATCCGCAGCATGTAAGCATGCAACTGTAGATAAAGCCCGTTCATCAGCCTGAGCGGGCGGAACTGTTCCTCGGACAGATCGCCCGCAATCCGGCGATTGACCTGGTCGCGAAACTGGCTGACGCGGCCGGCAACGAAGGCCGCGTCGAATTCATCATAGCGATACATGGCCGTCCTCACCCAAAACCTGGCGTTGCGCTCCATATGGCGCGGTGGTGCCAAGCGCCCGGATACGCGCGCGCAGCCTGTCGGGCACAAGGGCGCCATTCACTTCGCGTACCGCTTCGACTTCCACGCTGACCAACCGGATATTGGCCTTGGCGCGCTTGACGAACTCATCGCGCTCGCTGGTTTCGCCCGCCTGGAAGCGGCGCGCCGCGTTCACGTCCTGGACCCACCTGCCATTGCAGTCGAGATAGACCACCGCACCAGACACCAGTTCGTTTGCCGTAATGATTTCCATTGCCTGCTCCTCAAGCTACCGCCGCGACGCGTCCAGCAAGCGCGGAGGCACCGCGCCAGTCGCCATGGGCCACCGCCTCCCCGATCAGGATCAGCGCCGGCCCATCGGGAAAACCAACCGCGCCGTCCGCAAGCTGATCCAGCGTTCCACGAAAAAAACTGCGCCCGACCCGGCCGGCATTGACCGCGATTCCAACCGGTGTACGGGCCTTCAGCCCGTTTGCGATCAATTGACTAGCGACTTCAGCCGCAACCGACTTGCCCATATAGATGCAAAGGGTAAGCCCTTCGCGCGCCAGCCCCGCCCAATGGGCAACCTCGGCATTGTCCGCGGCGTGGGCAGTCGCCATCACCAGACCGCTCGCGACGCCTCGCAGCGTCACTGGCGTCGCGCTGTCAGCCGCTGCCGCAAGCGCAGCCGTTATCCCGGGCACTATGGCGTAGGCGATCCCTGCGCTCCGGAGTGCCGCCAGTTCCTCCCCGGCGCGTCCGAATACCATGGGATCTCCCGATTTGAGCCGCGCGACCTTCTTGCCTTCGGCCGCAAGCTTCACCAGCAAGGCGTTGATCTGTTCCTGGGACGCGGAGTGACGGCCCTTCGCCTTGCCAACCGCAATCCGTTCGGCGTCCCGCCGTCCCATCTGAACGACCGCGTCCGGAACCAGCCCGTCATGGACGATGACGTCGGCTTCCTGAAGCAACCGCTGCGCCCTGAGCGTGAGAAGATCCTCGGCGCCTGGGCCCGCCCCTATCAGCCAGACAATTCCGTTGCCCGGCCGGTCGCCGGCATATCGGTCAAGCAGCCGCATGGCTTCGCGTCGCCCGTCAGGCGCACCGCGTTCAAGCGCCGCGTCGACGGTGGCGGAACCAAGAAGGTCCTCGTAATAGCGACGGCGCAAACTGGCTGAACCGATCATGCGCGAGACTCGTTCGCGCATCTCGCCGGCCAGCCGCGCGAGCCCGCCAAGGTTTGGCGAGAGAACGGCCTCGACGCGGGCCCGAACGAGCCGCGCAAGGACCGGGGCATCGCCCTCGGTCGAAATCGCAACGCTGACCGGGGCGCGATCGACAATCGCCGGAGTGTAGAAGTCGCAGGCCTCGGGATGATCCACGACGTTGATGGGAATCCCGCGCGCCCGCGCCTCAGCCTGGGCCGCCTCTCCGTCGGGGCCATGATCGGCGACGAACACAAGAGCAGCGCCGTCCAGGTCGCTCGCGGCAAAGGCGCGCGCATGCACCTCGCCAGAATAATCGCCGAACCCGACGCGCGGTTGGCGCGACACGACCACGACATGCGCCCGCGTCTTGGCCACAAGCCTCGCCTTGGCCAACGCTTCTTCTCCGCCGCCAACGATGACGACCCGACGATTGGCCACCTTGAAGGACAAGGGAAATGTCGAAAGTGCACCCATGGCAAACCCGCCTCTTTGCATGTCGGCAAGATACGGGCGACCGCTCTTTCGTACAAGGTATTGAAACTAAAAGGTTTTTATATTTCCCTTTTCGCGCCCGGCTTGGAATGGAGCCAGCAATGGATCAAGCCGCGGCGGCATAGGAATCCGCCGATCGGGCAAAACTTGAAAAAACACGCTGGAATTTCGGTGCGCCGGCGGATCAGCCCTGGCGGCTGGGAACATGCACGACCAGGCCGTCAAGTTCGTCGCGGACCTTGATCTGGCAGGACAGGCGCGAAGTCGGTCGCACATCATAGGCGAAGTCGAGCATGTCTTCTTCCATGACCGACGGCGGACCGACGACATCGGTCCATTCCTCGTCGACATAGACGTGGCATGTGGCGCAGGTGCAGGCGCCGCCGCATTCCGCGACGATGCCGCGAACGCCGTTTCCGATCGCGGTTTCCATCACGCTGGAGCCGTTCTCGCCATCGGTTTCGATGCGATTGCCGTCCGGGTCGACATAGGTGATCTTGGGCATGGATTTGCGGCTTTTGTTATCGCGGCGGGACTGCCGCGCATATAGCCGCACAATCGCTGATGGGCAACCCGCAGGACTACAAATCGTGCCCGATGGTCAGCGCTGCCCGGTCGCCATCGTCGCCGAGCAGGTCGGTCACGAAGGCCTGCACTTCGGCCACCGTGAATGCGAGATCGTCGAAGTCCTCCGGGCACATGGAATAACCCGCCGCGACTTCCGCTTCCGCCATCGCAGCGAGGTCGTGGAGCGGCCAGGCGCCCACCCCGCCGGCAACGGCCTTGAGAAGGCGCAGCCGTTCCTGAAGGCCATCTCGATCCCTGGCGCTTCTGACGCGGTCCATGTAGACGCCGACGGCAACGTCGAATGCACGCAGGACCTCTTCCTCGAGCGACTTGTCGCCCAGCGATTGCGCTGCAAGATGAACCAGATCGATCGGCCGTCCGAAGCGGGTTCCGCCACCGCCCCTGACCTGCCTGAATGCTGTCGCTCGCTCTGCCATATCGGGTCTTCGCCTCCGTCCGGGGCGATTTCGACTTTGCCGCCGGCTTGACCCGATGCTAGGATTTCGAAAGTTTCAAAGGGATTTAACGTCCCAGTTCGTCCCCTACCAACTCGCCGGATGGTTACCGGTGCATAAAATTAACGCAATTTTAAGAAAGGGTTCGGTTTGGGCGACGTTGGGTGTATAAATCCGTGTTACCAGCGCGCGGCGGCGTGGGTCGAAAGGTGGAATGGGGTTTCTCGACCATCCACCTGGTGAAGAGGCGGCTTCTACAAGTGGTCGTCCGCCACGACTCGCAATAGTCGCCCAGTGGCAGTGAAGCCAATGCGAGAGTTGTAAAGAGTATGGCGAACAAACCCTCCCCCGCAAAAGATCCGTCGGCCCTGGCGTTTTCCGCAGTGGAAAGCGCGCTCAAGGACTCGGTGCTCAGCTTCGATCAGGAAGGGGGCGCTGCACAGCGCAAGCCCCAACGTGAAAAGCAGGCTCCAGCCGCAGAGCGGCTTCGTGCCGCCGAACGCATCCGCAAGCGGGCGGGCTCGGTCGCCAATGAGGATACGCTGACCCCGGCATCCATCCTTTATGGAATGCAGCGACGCCCCAGCACCACCCCACTGTGGGTGGCGGGCCTGTTGTCCGTGCTCTGGGTAATCGGCATGGGCATGGTCGCTTCGGTCCATTTCGCTGCGCAGGGCGGGCTTTCGCGCGACACCATCGGTTCGCCCGAATTCGCCGGCTTCATCGCCCTGTTTTCGCTGCCTGTACTCGGCATGTTCGCGGTCGCAATCCTGATGCGCCGCGCCCAGGACCTGCGCATTGCCGCAACCTCGATGACCCAGGCCGCGATCCGGCTTGCCGAACCCGAAGCCACCGCCGCCGACAAGGTCGCATCCGTTGGCCAGGCCGTTCGCCGCGAAGTGAATGCGCTCGGGGACGGGCTGGAACGCGCCCTCTCCCGCGCCAGCGAACTCGAAGTCATGGTCCACAATGAAGTGGCCGCGCTGGAGCGCACCTATTCGGACAATGAGACACGCATGCGCAGTCTCATCCAGGAACTGGCGACCCAGCGCGATGCCGTCATCACCAATACCGACCGCGTGCGCGAGGCGATTGCCGGCGCCCATTCGGGTCTCGTCGAGGATCTTGACCTCGTCGGTCACCGGCTGACCAGCGGGCTTGTCGAGCGCGGCAACGAAGTCACCAGCGCCATCGAGACGGTAGGCGCCACGCTCAACACCACTTTCGGCGAGCGGACCGACGCCTTCGTCACGCTGATCGACTCGCGCGCCAACGAACTGGTCGACAATTTCGCCGAGCGCACCGCCAGCTTTGCCGACATCATCGAGAACCGCGCCATCGACTTCATGGGCAATATCGAGGATGGCGCCAATCGCGTCGCTTCGACCCTCGAGGAACGTGCCCGCCAGATCAACAACAGCTTCGAGGATCATTCCACCGAGCTGGCGGATACGATCACGGAGCGCATGCAGGCGCTGACCAACGAACTGGATTCGCGCACCGAGACCGTGGCCAACGCCATCGAGCAGAAGAGCCAGCAACTGGCCGATACGCTCAAGTCCGGCGGGGCCTCGATCCTGATCGACCTGAAGTCGCATGGCGACGAAGTCAGCGCCCAGCTCGAACATATCGGCGGACGGATCGCCCGCGACATTTCGGGCCGCGCCGACCTCGCCCAGGAAACAATGGCAGCGATGACGGACCGGCTGGAGGAAACCGTATCCATCCAGGTCAACTCGATGGAAAGCAAGATGCGCTCCGTCCTGCTCGAGATCGATAGCGCCATGGACGAAACCGCGGACAAGGCCGGCGAGAAGCTGGCCGAGGCTGGGGCCAGCACGATGGCCAAACTGGGTGCCCGCGTCGACGAGATTTCCGTTGTCATCGACACCCATCTGCAGGCCATCGACAATGTGGTCGGCGAGAAGGGCGAACGCCTGATCTCTGTCATCGACAGCCACAACGACAAATTCGCCGAGCGCGTCTCGGCCTTCGAGAACGTATTGCAGGGAAGCTCCGGCGATATCGACCGGGTGATCCAGCAGCGGACCGCCGAGATGACGGCCGCCTTCCAGAACTACGGCAACGATTTCACCGCCCGCGCCAATGTCGTCGAGTTGGCCCTGGCCGAAAAGTCGGCCCGGCTCGACAACACCATCGCGGCACGGACGGCCGAACTCGCCTCCGCCTTCGAGGCGCATGGCGACGATTTTGTCGCCCGGGTCAATCGCCTGGAAGGCTCGATCGACGAGCGCACCGCCAAGCTCAACGAGGCGCTGGTGGCCCGCGCCGCGGAACTCGCCGAGACCTTTGACAGCCACTCGGGCAAGTTCGGCGAGTATGTCGACAAGCTGGAGGCAACGGTCGATGGGCGGGCCAACGAGCTCAACGATCGGCTCCTCGAGCGTGCCAGGGACATTTCGCAGGTATTCGAAACCCACGCGAACACCTTCGCCGGTTACGTGGACCAACTCGAACAGACAGTTGGGGATCGTTCCCAGCGCCTCGACCAGACCCTTGTGGCGCGCGCCAAGGAAATCACCGAGACCTTCGAATCCCATGCCAGCAGCTTTGCCGGTTATGTGGATCAGCTCGAAAAGAGCGTGGGCGAGAGTTCGCAGCGCCTCGACGAAACCCTGGTGGCCCGTGCAGGCGAGATCGCACAGACCTTCGAGAGCCACACCAGCGCCTTCCAGGATTACGTCAACCGTCTCGAACAGACCGTCGACGAGAGGGCAAGCCAGCTTGGCGACGTTCTTTCCAGCCGTACCGAAGATATCGGCAGGCTCCTGAGCGATCGCGCCACCAGCATCGATTCGACGCTGCAGGCAGGCACGTCCGGCCTTGAAGAAGTCATCGTCAACCGCACCGACGGGCTGGACAAGGCCCTCGCCGCGCATGGCGAAGCATTCAGCTCCCGTGCCTCGCGGCTCGAGGATGCGCTCGATGAACGCTCGACCCGTCTCGACGACATCATCGTGGGCCGCACGGCCGAACTGGCGGCGACCTTCCAGTCGCATGGCAGCGACTTCACTGCCCGCGTCAACATCCTGCAGTCGGCGCTTGCCGAACGCTCCGCCCAGCTCGATGCCGCCATCCAGGCCCGCACCGCAGAACTCACGGGCGCGGTCGAAGCGGCCGGCGATTCCATCCGTTCGCGCCTCGATCTTTCCATGCTCGAGGTCACCGAAACCATGGAACAGCGCGCAGCGCACGTGACCGAACTCGTCGCTTCGCAGGTCGCCAGCGTGAACGAGAATCTCGGCCACGGCATCGACAGCGCGATTTCCCGCATCACCGATGCCGAAAGTGGCGTCTCCGCCCGCGTTTCCGAAGCTGCGGCAACGGTCGGCGAAAGTGCGATGCACGCAGCCGACATCATCGAGGCCGGCGTCAATGCCGCGCGGAAGTCAATCGCCGACATGGTCGACACCCGGCTCGGAACCCTGCCCGAGGCGATCACGGCCCGCGCCGACATCACCGCGGATCGCCTCGCACAACTCAACGAGACGATCAGCACCTCGATGTCCAAGTCGATGGCCGATCTCGAGGCCAGTGCGGAGCGTATCGAGGATACGGTGAGCAACCGCATCTCGCGCGTCACCGCCAATGTGGGTGCCGAAGTCGAAGATACCGCGGCTCGGCTCGACGTCGCCGTGCGCACTGCCCTGGAGCAGATTACCGACGTTGCCGGCCGGATCCAGGATCTGGTGGAAAACCGCGCTGTCGACGCCGCCCAGACACTGGGTGCTCAGGTGGCCGACATCTCCAGTTCGGTCAACCAGCAGACTTCGGCGTTTGCCGAAATCATCTCGCAGCGCTCGGCCGAGTTGCAGGGCGCCCTGCTCGACCACGGCAACCTGCTGCGCGATGCGCTGTCGACCAGTGCACATGAAGCCGAAACCCTGGTCATCGCCTCGACCAGCCGCATCCAGTCCGAGGTCGCCGACACGCTGGCTCGCCTCACCCAGTCCAACGAGATGCTGCAGAACATCCTGCAGACCTCGTCGGCAAACCTTGAACAGCTCGAGGCGAGCGTGACCACCAATGCCGAGCGCTACGGCGAAACCGTGCGTGAAGCCGTCTCCTCTACAGAGCAGGCCGGTCGCATGGTCGGCGATCACGTCGAGGCCCTGCAGGGCACCATCCGTGGCATGCTGTCGGAGTTCGGCTCGCTCCTCGAGAATTTCGATCGCGAGTCCGTGTCCTTCACCCAGGCCGCCGAGCAGCTCAACCAGGCCGGTGCTTCCACTCTGGAGAACCTGGAGGATCGCCGCGCCGCGATGGATGCGCTGGCCGAGAGCTTCGCGGCTCGCGCCAACGATATCGATGCCCGGCTGCGTGGCTTCGCCCAGAGCATTGCCGAGACAGTGAACCAGACCGAGGAACGGCTCAACGTGGCCCGCGCCGCGATGGAAGACCTGCTCAACCGCAGCAGTTCGGGCATCGAGGACGCACTCAAGGCCAACGCGAACGTGGTCGCGAGTTCCCTTGAGTCCATCAAGGCCAGTGCCAGCGAGGAAGCTGGCAGGACCTCGCAGGAACTGCAGCGCACGCACGAAAAGCTGCTCGAGGAAATGCGGACCGCGGTTGCCGATGCGGCCCAGCGCTTCAACGACACGGCCAGCGCCATGCGCGAAACCGCCGGCCAGGTGGGCAAGGAACTGGAAGCCACCCGCGTCGAGCTGCAGCGGGGTGTTCTCGAATTGCCCGAGGAAACCCGGACCAGTGCAGCCGCGATGCGTCGGGTCGTGGCCGAGCAGATCGAGGCGCTCAACGAGTTGAACGCCATCGTCCGCGCTCAGCCGGCCCATCACGACGAAACGGTACGGCGTCCCGCCGCACCGTCTGCTTCGCGCCCGGCCCCTCAGCAAACCGCTGCATCCGTCGCCGAGATCGAGCGTCAGCCGGCCCCAGCGCCAAAAGCCGAAGCGCCGGCACCTGAGCCCGCCAAACCCGCACCGGCGAGCGCCCAGCCTGCACCGGCCGCCCCGGCGCAAGGCCGCAGCGCGGAAGGGAATGGTGGCTGGCTCAGCGACGTGTTGCGCAATGCCTCGGCCAAGACCCAGGCATCGGCAACCCCGTCACTGACACTGGCAACACTGACGTCCGAAGTGGGTCGGGTCATCGATCAGGGTGCGTTGGCCGACGCTTGGACCCGTTACCAGAATGGCGAGTCCAACGTCTTCTCGCGTCGCATCTACACACTGGCCGGCCAGGGCACCTATGACGAGGTCCGCCGCAAGTTGCAGCGCGATCCGGCTTTCCTTGCGGAGGCTGAGGCCTATATGTCGCAGTTCGAGGAAATGATGAACGAGGCGGCGGCGGCGCCCGACGGCGAAGCCCGCACCGAAGAGCATCTGCGGTCCGACCGCGGCGGCGTCTACACACTGCTTGCCCATGCGAGCGGCCGCCTGTCCTGACCGCGAGACGGCAGGACCAGAAACGAAGGCCCCGGACAATCCTTGTCCGGGGCCTTTTCTATCGCGCGCCTGTTGCCCCGCCGGGCAGGCTGCGCATGGAACGTGTCCCCTTTCATGACCAGGCGCTGGAGCATGTTCAGGAAAACCGGGTACCGGTTTTCCGGTTCGAACTTGCGACTATTCAATGACCTGGATCATGCGATTTGCATCCATCAAAACGTGACATGGTCTATTCGCCAACATCACGCTCGCGCGCGGGATCCATCAACTTCAGCGACACAACAACAAAGGCCGCTCCAAGCAGGGCAAACACGGACGAAGCGGCAAATGCCTTCTCGCCAATGGCCCCGGCGAGATAGCCGAACCCGATCGTGGCGACGACCGTCATAGCCTGCTGGATAACGACAAAGAAGCTCTGCGCCTCGGCGGCAATACGCTCGCTCGTCCAGTTGGCGATAAAATTGAGTCCGCCCAGATACCCCATTGCAAAAGTGATCGAGTGCAGCAGTTGCAGCACCACAAGCACCGGAATCGATGGGGCAAAGGCCATTGCGCCCCAACGCACGGCCGACACCAGGGCAGAGACCAGGATCAGATACCGGGCGGGAAAGCGCTGGGCGAATCTACGGAAGACGAACATCATCACCGCTTCCGATCCGGCTGCCGTGGCGATCAGCGGGCCGATAACGGGTTCGGGAATCCCCTGCTCCTGCCAGAATAACGCGGCGAATGAGTTCAGGATCATATGGGTTGCAAAGACCATCGACAGGCCCACCAGCGGCAGCAGGAACCACGGGCGCAGCAGCTCGCTCAGCCGGCTTGCGGTCAAAACGGTAACCGGTGCTGGCGCGGTCGTCTCCGGCGCCCGAAATCGAGGGAGCCACAATGAGGTGGCGGCACGGAACAACCCCAGACCCACCACAAGAGGCACGAAGATGGCGGACCCCAGAAGTCCCGCCAGCCACCCAGAGATCACGTTCAGCAGCATGAACCCGATAGTGCCCCAGGCCCGGATCGCGCCGAAATCGGTTCCGTTCCGCCTCGTCATGCGGATTGTGGCGGCATCGGCAATTGGCGCGATCGCCGTCATCGGCACCATCATCAGCGTCCATACGATCAGGATGCCGACGAAATCATGCACCAGGAACAACAGGAAAGGCACGATGCCGGCTATCAGCGCGCCGGCGACGATGACCTGCCGCCAGTCGCTGGCACGATCGGCCAGCCGCCCAATGAACAGGTTGAGCAACAGCATGATCAGGATCGGCATCGAATTGATGATGCCGATCTCGCTGGTCGAAATCCCCTTCTCCGTCAGCCAGATCGGGAAAAGGGTAACCGCCGCTCCACCCACCATGAAGAAGGAAAAATAATAGGTTGTCGCCCTGAATTCCGGGCTTGCGCGCTCCGAATGCGCTTGCGGCGCCATTTCCCAACTGAACTCCGAACAGCGCCCGGCCATGCGGCAACGGGTTTCGCGTAGTTTTCAAGACGGCACTGGTGCGCGGCGGACCACGTGATCGGCGGGGTCCGGCATCACGGCAGCACCCACAGTGTAAAGGCGGGTTCGACACCGGATGTCGGAAGTCGGATCGCTGCGGCCGACCATGCCGGAAACGGCCGCGCGATGAACACCATGCAGCGCAAATCGCGTCAGCGCAAGATGGCTTGAGCCGCCCACAAAAAGGCGACCGCGCCCCCCCGCTCAGGCGGCCCTGTGTCGTTCGGCGGTCCGGGCTGGTACGAGGCCGGAGAGGAACTGGTCGCCGGATGCTTCCCACGTGAAGGACAAGGCGAGATGCCGTGCCGCGGCCCTGTCGAGCGTCAGCGCGGTTGCGATGGCCGCCCCAAGATCCTCGTTCATCGTGCCCGCCGCGGGATCGGTTATGACGTCCACCGGTCCGGCAACCGGAAAGGCCGCAACGGGAACGCCGCTTGCCAGGGCCTCGATCATGACATTGCCGAAAGTGTCGGTTCGGCTGGGAAAGACAAACACATCGGCAGAGCGATAGATTTCCGCCAGCTCGACGCCAGTGCGGCGTCCCAGAAACACCGCCTCGGGAAACCTTCGGCGCAGATATTCGACCTGTGGCCCGTCGCCAACGATGATCCTCGTGCCGGGCACATCGAGGGCCAGAAACGCGGGCAGGTTCTTTTCGACGGATACCCGACCCACATAAAGAAGGTGCGGGCCCGGCAGGTCGGTGAACCACGACTTTGTCCCAGGGCGGAAGCGCTTTGCGTCCACGCCACGCGACCACAGCGCAAGGCGCTCGAATCCGCGTCGCCGCAGATCTTCGGCAACGCTCGCTGTGGGAACCATGGTACGGGCCGCCGCAGAATGGAACCAGCGCAGATAGGCGTAGCTCCACTCGGCAGGCAGCGGCACGCGCGCAGCCACATATTCGGGAAAGCGAGTGTGATAGCTGGTAGTGAAGGCAAGCCCTTGCCCCGAGCAGCAAAGCCGGGCCATCAACCCCAGCGACCCTTCGGTCGCGATATGCACATGGTCGGGATCGAATTCCTCGATAAAGGCGGCAACTCGTCCCATTGGCGGCAAGGACAAACGGATTTCGGGATAAGTGGGGACCGGCATGGTCCAGAAAGGTTCCGGCGTCAGATAGCGCACGTCTATCCCGCGCCGCGACAATTCACGTCCGATCGCTCCGAGACTGTGCACCACGCCGTTTGTTTGCGGGTGCCAGGCATCGGTAACGATCAGCACACGCGTCATGCCTTGACCTTTCTCCTTCGTCGTCCGACACGCCGTGGAGGTTGCGGCGCCGACCAGTGGATCAGTTCGAATTCGCCTTCATGGGTCTCGGCAACCGCTGTACAGCTTTCGACCCAATCGCCGGTATTGATGTACTTGACACCTAACCTGTCATGCATGTCGGCATGATGAATGTGACCGCAAATAACGCCATCGACGCCAGCGCTGCGCGCCTCGTGCGCGAGGGCGGCCTCGAACTGCCCGATCACGGAAACCGCGCTCTTCACCTTCTGCTTGGCCCAGGCCGAAAGCGACCAATAGCCCAGCCCAAGCCTGCGCCGGAACCAGTTGATGACCAGATTGACCCTGAGCGCCATGTTGTAGGCCCAATCGCCGACATGGGCGAGCCACTTCGCATGAAGCACCACCACGTCGAACTGGTCGCCGTGAATGACCAGGAAACTGCGGCCCTGGGCAGTTGTGTGAATGGTGCGATCGACGAATTCGATCTCGCCGAAATAGGTACCCAGGTATTCGCGCAGGAATTCGTCGTGATTTCCGGGCAGATAGATGACCCGCGTGCCCGCCGTCGCCTTGTTGAGCAATTCCTCGACGAGTACGTTGTATTCATCCGGCCACCGCCAGGATTTCTGCAGCCGCCACCCATCGATGATGTCGCCCACCAGATAGATCTGGTCGGCCTCGTGATGACGCAGGAACTCTATGAGTTGCGCGACCTGGATGGCGCGCATACCCAGATGCACATCGGAAATGAACAGCGCACGTACACGCCTGGTCTCGCGGGGCTGATCAATCACGCGAATCGGCTTCCTTTATGTCCTTTGCGCGCCTGACAATCGCCCGATCGCGCAACAACGGCATGACACCTTACAGGACCGCTCCTACACAAGGAACAGTACAACCGCCAGCAGCATCAGCCCGGCAAGAACGGCCCCAAGATGCCGCTGCAGCCCGCTGCGCTGCAAAAATGACTGCAATTGCTGTCCGAATGCCATCCAGGTGGCGCAGGATAGCGGCGCGATGGCGAGGCATATCGCGGTAAGATGCAGCAGGCTCGTCATGTGCCCCGTCCCGGGCTCGACGGCCAGAACGACGAACGACGCAGCCATGGCCCAGGCCTTGGGGTTGATCCACTGGAACATCGCGGCCTCGTGGAACCGCAGCGGACGCTCCCCGCCTTTCGCGTTCCCTATGCTGAAACCGAGCAGATGCCAGGCCATCCATAGGAAATAGGCGGCAGCCGCGAATTGCAGGGCCGTCTTCAGCCAGGGCAGAAGGACGAAAACCTCGCCAAGTCCCAGCCCCACAACGAAAACCATGAACGGGAATCCAGCCACGATTCCGAGTGCGTGAGGCACCGTGCGGCCCATGCCGAAACGGGCCGATGAGGTCATGAGCATCAGATTGTTCGGCCCCGGCGTGAAATAGCTCGGGATCGCGGCCGACAGCAAGGCGATCAGGATCGTTGGGCTCAAGGGATGCAGTTCCGCATGAATGACGAGGGGCTATGAATATCGCCGGTGCAAGGTCGCGGCAACCCGCCCGACACCCTCAATCAAGCCGGTTCTTGAGTGCCAGGATTCGCTCGTAGCTCTGCTTGAGACGCGCGGCGAACGCGGGGTCGGCCTTTGCCCGGGCGACCAGAACGGCACGAATTTCATCCGCAAGCCCAATGTGGTAGTCGGCAGTGTTCGAGTAGAGCAGAATATCATCGCCGGCGATGACGGCCCGCTCGATCGCCTCCTTGAAGCTGAAATTGGAGCGGATCGCCTTCATTTCCATGTCGTCGGTAACCACCACGCCGGAAAACCCCAATTGATCACGCAGGACCTGCCCCACCCAAACCGGTGAAAGGCTGGCGGGCGCCTTGTCCTGCCTGCCCTGAGCGAAATCCGCGTGATACAGGTGCCCCGCCATGACCATGTCAACCAGCCCGTCCGCAATCAGGGTGCGATAGGGTTCGAGTTCGCTACGGCGCCAGGTCGCCGTGATGTCGACGAACCCTTCATGGCTGTCGGCCCGGCTGGACCCATGACCCGGGAAATGCTTGAGCGCGGTCAGCACGCCCCCGGCGCGATGCCCCTTCACGAAGGCCTCCGCGAATTCGGCCACCACTTGTGCCGATTTACCGTAGGCGCGGCCGTATCGGGCAATGATCGGATTGTCCGGATTGATCTCGAGATCTACGACCGGCCCGAAGTTCAGATTGAAGCCGAGATGGGCCAGGCGGCCGGCCAGGTTGGTGTAAAGCCGCTCCGCTTCATCCGGCGACATGGTGGCCGCGACGGCGCGGGCCGACGGGATTTCGGCAAACCCCACGTCCCTGGTAAGCCGCTCGATACTCCCGCCTTCCTGATCGAGCGCGATGAATGGCGGCAGGTCCGGCGACGCGGCAAGGAACCCTTTGTTCATCGCGCGTACCGCCGCGAGGCTCTTCACGTTCGTCTTCAGGTACATCACGCCACCGATGCGACCTTGTGCGATCAGCTTTGTCACAGCCTTCACTGACGCATCGGCCGGTCCGTCACCTCGAAACCCGACAAGGATCATCTGTCCGGCCATCTCGTCCAGCGTCGCGGCAAACGGTGCGGCGGAACTGGCAAGAACCATCGCGAGCCCGACAAGCGCGGCGCCAATGATGTGCATGTGTTGGCTCCTGCTGTCTGCCGCTTCGGGCGCTGCCCGTCGCGCCCATGCCCGCCTCAATCGCCCATGAATGTGGCGAAATGGGCGCAGGCTGGACCAGGGGTCAGTGAGCCTGCCGCGCCGAGCCCCATTCGAGCCTGTCGGAACCCACCAGATCGAGGATCTCCCCGACCGTCTTGGGATAGCCGAAATGATAGCCTTGTCCGATATCGCACCCCCCAAGTTGCAGCAGCCAGGCCTGGTCGTCGGTCTCAATTCCCTCAGCAACCACGGTTTTTCCCAGCGTCTTGGAAAGCGACAGGACCGCCGACACGATGGCGCTGGCATGGGTATCCATCGGCAGCATCCTGACAAAGCTCTGATCGATCTTGATCGTGTCGACGGGAATGGAACCGAGATAGCTCAGCGACGAGTACCCGGTCCCGAAGTCGTCGAGCGCAATCCGGACACCGAGATCGCGAAGGGCCAGCAGTTGCCGGTTGATCATGTCGGCATTGGAAATGAACAGGCCCTCGGTAATCTCCAGTTCAAGAGACCGGGCGGGAAAACCGGTCTCCTTGAGCGTCCTTTGCACATCGCCGACAATATCGCCGTGCAGGAACTGCATGGGCGAGATATTGACCGAAAGCCGCAAGTCGATCGGCAGGCCGGCAATTTCACGACAGGCCCTGTCGAGGATGAACCGCCCCAGTTCGATGATCAGGCCGGTGCGCTCGGCCTCGGTAATGAAATGCATCGGCTGAACCTGCCCCAATTGCGGATGCGTCCAGCGCACGAGCGCCTCCACGCCAACCAGGTCGCGTGTCGCAAGGGCGATCTGCGGCTGAAACTGAACCGAAAGCTCTGAGCGCTCCAGCGCATGGCGCAGCCCTGCCTCCATGTCGCGCGAGTGTCGCAACCTGTGGTCCATTTCGAGGCGGAATTTCATGAACGCATTACCCGGTGCGTTCTTGGCGAGGGAAAGAGCCATGTCGGCGTGGCTCAGCAGCACTTCCGGATCGACGCCGGAAACCGCAGTGTCCGTCACGCCCATGTTCGCGCCCATGATTGCGCGATGTTCACCGAATTCGTACGGCTCGCTCAGGCGCGCAAGTACCTGGCCGCAATAGCCGTCCAGATAGGCCGGATCCATGATGCCGTGCCGGATCAACCCGAAGCTGTCGCCGCCCAATCGCGCGATATTGGCAAAATCGAAGGCCTGAAGCCGCGCGAAGGCCTTTTGCAGAACCTCATCGCCGAACGAGTGGCCCAGAGTATCGTTCACCGTCCTGAATCGTGACAGGTCGACCACGAACATCGTCAGGCCCCGTTCCCGTGCCGCCTCGTCGGCAAGGCTTTCATGCACGACCTCAGTCAGTCGCGTTCGGCTCAGCGCACCGGTCAGGGGATCGTGCGTGGCAAGGAAACTCAGGCGCTCCTCGTTCACATGACGCGCGCTGACGTCCCGGAAGGTCAGGCAACACACGCGGCGATCTCCGCCATGTCCCGCCACGGAAGACGTGGTCACGACGAATTCGAGCATGCGCGCACTGTCACCGGAGGTGCAGGAAGACATTTCGAGCAGATGCGTATTGCCGCCCGTGTCCGTCGGTCCGCCACGGCAGGCGCGATCGACGGCCTCCTGCATCTGGACGGGCAGGACATCCGCGGCCGGTACACCGATCAGATTGCCATCCCCAAGCCCCAACCGCGCCCCGGCCCATCGGCTTGCCGCAATGATATGGCCATCGTCGCCGACAACGACGATGCCATCGAAATTGTCCTCTATCACCCTGGCGAGAAGGTCGTTTGCCCGCCGCTCATCAAGGCCGGCAAGAAGCACCCTGCCCTCGGCGATTTCTCGCGCCGCCACCAGCGTTACTGCAACTCCGATGGCAAGATAGACGCCGGAGACCGGCATCAGCACCCCGAGGGCCTGCAGGATCATCGCCGCCGCCTCGACCCCGGCGAACACCAGCAAGGCGGAGGTTCCCACCTGCCGCATGCCATCGCGCGTCCACATGAACGCCGAGACCGCCGCGATCAGCACCAGCGCCAGAGCCACCGGCATCCAGACCGCGCCGGCATGGGAGGTGAGCGGCGGCAGGAACGACGAACGCAGCGCGGCCAGACTGGCATCAAGAGGCGCCAGAAACCCTTCGACTTGCGCCGCGCCTATCACCAGGGCGCTCAATGCCGCAAGCATCCACCTGCTGGCGTTAGGGGCGCCGCCGCCCCGGGCCGCGGCTCCGCGCGCCTTGTTGCGCCGAAAGAAACGGCTCGAGAAATCCATCAGTTGAATCAATAAACAAGCCCCATACCGACGGGATAATTGGATGAATTCTACCTGATAATCTCCACCGGGGAGTTAATGCTGCAACTATTGATGCCTATAGATTCTGATAGATATAATTCTATAAAATAGAAAGGGCGGCCCGATGGCCGCCCCTCACGTCTTTCTTTGGCAAGACGACTATCAGCGATTTTCGCGATTCTCGATCAGGTTGTCGACCACACCCGGATCGGCAAGCGTCGAGATATCGCCCAGCGACCCGAAGTCATTCTCCGCCACCTTGCGCAGGATGCGACGCATGATCTTGCCGGAACGGGTCTTGGGCAGGCTGGGTGCGAACTGAATGAGATCTGGCGAGGAAATCGGGCCGATCTCCTTGCGAACCCACGCCACCAGTTCCTTTTTCAGGTTGTCGTCTGGCGCTTCGCCCGCCATGAGGCTGATGAAGCAGTAGATGCCCTGCCCCTTGATCGGATGCGGGTACCCCACCACGGCTGCCTCGGAAACCTTGGGATGCGCCACAAGGGCACTCTCGATTTCCGCCGTGCCAAGGCGATGCCCTGAGACATTGAGAACATCGTCGACCCGGCCAGTGATCCAGTAGTAGCCATCGCTATCCCGCCGGCACCCGTCGCCGGTGAAATAGTAGCCCTTGTAGGTCTCGAAATATGTGGAGACGAAGCGCGAATGGTCGCCATAGACCGTACGCATCTGCCCCGGCCAGCTGTCCTTGATGCACAGCACGCCCTGGGCCTCGGTTTCTGTCTGCTCGACGCCTTCGGGGCTGAGCACCGCGGGCTGGATGCCGAAAAACGGCCGCGTCGCCGAACCCGGCTTGGTCGGCGTCGCGCCGGGAAGCGGCGTCAGCATGAAACCGCCGGTCTCGGTCTGCCACCACGTGTCGATGATCCCGCAGCGGCCGCGCCCCACATATTTGTGGTACCACATCCAGGCTTCGGGATTGATCGGCTCGCCTACGCTGCCCAGCAGGCGGAGGCTTGAAAGATCCGCCTTCTCCACAAAGGACGGCCCGGCCCCCATCAGGGCGCGTATCGCTGTGGGCGCCGTGTAGAAGATGTTGACCTTGTGCTTGTCCACCACCTGCCAGAAACGCGAGGCATCGGGATAGTTCGGCACGCCTTCGAACATCAGGGTTCGGGCGCCATTGGCCAGGGGTCCGTACACGATGTAGGAGTGCCCCGTCACCCACCCGATGTCAGCGGTACACCAGTAGATATCGCCCTCGTGATAGTCGAAGGCGAGTTTGTGGGTCATTGCCATATAGACGATGTAGCCGCCGGTTGTGTGCAGGACGCCCTTGGGCTTGCCGGTCGACCCAGAGGTATAGAGGATGAAGAGCGGATCCTCGGCGTTCATCGGCTCCGGCTCGCAGAAGGAATCCACGCCAGCGGCGGCCTCGTGCCACCAGACGTCGCGGCTGCCCTTCATGTCGATCTGGCCACCGGTATTCTCGACCACCAGCACCTTGTCGACGCCGGGAGCGTTCATCAGTGCCTGATCGACATTGCGCTTGAGAGGCACGGTCTTGCCGCCCCGCCGCCCCTCGTCGGCGGTGATGACGACGCGGCTGTCGCAATCGTTGATCCGGCCGGCGAGCGCATCGGGCGAAAAGCCGGCGAACACGACGGAATGCACGGCCCCGATTCTCGCGCAGGCGAGCATTGCATAGGCCGCCTCGGGGATCATGGGCAGGTAGATCGTCACGCGGTCACCCTTGCGAACCCCGAGCGACTTGAGGACATTGGCAAAGCGCGATACGCGATCGAGCAACTGCCCGTATGTGATGTGCTCGGAGCGGTTCGGGTCGTCTCCTTCCCAGATGATCGCGGTCTGGCTTTCACGCTGCGGCAGGTGACGGTCGATGCAGTTGGCGGAAATATTGAGGACGCCATCCTCGTACCACTTGATCGACACGTCAGGGTATTCGAACGTGGTGTTCTTGATCTTGGTCGGCGGCTTGATCCAGTCGATGCGCTTCGCCTGTTCGGCCCAGAAAGCGTCCGGATCGGTTATGGACTGCCGGTACATTTCCTCGTAGCGCTCGGCGGTCACGTAGGTACGTGCCACCGCATCCGCCGACGGCTTGAAGACCTGGTCCGTGCTCATCTCAATCTCCTCCTGATCCATCCCTTCTGGTTCTTCTATCGAGCGGCGGCAGCACGGGCAAGCACCTCCGCCACCACCGGCCGCGCGGCGTTAACCGATTAGCCGAGCGGTGATTTTGCGTCCATACGACTTCTGATAGGCTTCACCAGATGCCGGAGGGAGCTGCGCATTGGCCACGGCTCCTCGATTGGCACGGAGGGAAGCGATGCACCGGACAGAAGCAAAAGCCTCCGCAACGCCACCAGCGTCGGCTTCAACTGCCGCGCCTGGCGATGAGGCTGGCAACCCGGCTGCAAACGGCGTGATCCGGCCCTGCCGGCCACAGGAAATCGATTTGATCCACGCTCGCTTGCTGGAGGCAATCGAGACGTCACCTTATTATTGCGACCGGTTCAAGGCGTACGAAACGGAGCGGCTAACCCCCGCCTATCTGCGCCGATTGGCCGCAGCAGACCCGCACCATGTCATGGTGATGCGCACCGCGGACGATCAACCCGCCGGCTTCATGATCTCGGGCCCTGAACTGGGCACGCTCTGGCTCTACTGGTCCTATGTGTTTCCCGAAAATCGCAGGAGCCGGCTGGGCCTTACCGCCCTGCCCGCGCTCGTCAGGCATTGGGACAACGGACGCTTCCACAAGATCGCAACTTATACACGGCCTGAAAACGAAGCCGCGGTTGCCATCATGGAGCGACAGGGCTGGCGCCGGACGGCGCTGCTGGAGCAACACATCTTCGGTGAAGACTACCTTCTTTACGAAATGCCGCTGACCAAGCTTGTTGCAGGCTATGACAGCGGCCTGCCGGCCAGTCCGCTGGTGAGGTTGCTGCGCCGTCCGCGCGAGATGCTCGGGGTCTAGGCCGCGCGCCTGAGCCTTGGGAAGATCGAAACATCGACACGCGTGCCCCGCAAGGCCGTGAACCAGAGGGCGGCGGACCACAAGGTCATGGCCGACAGCGCGGCCACCGCCGCGCCCATCAGCCCGAAACGCGGCACCAGCAAGAGATTGAACACGATCAGGCTTGCAACGCCGCCGAAGACCGCCGGCAGGCTGGCTGCGGGCTTGTCGCGCATCGAAAGCACAAGCGATGCTGGCCCGAATATGCCGCGCACCACCAGGCCAAGGCACAGGATCGCCAACGGCGCCGCTCCCGCCTCAAATCCCGGACCGAACAATCGCAGGACCAATGGTGCGCCAAGCGCTGCCCCGGAAAACAGAACGACGGCGAGCCCCGTCGCCACCAGATTGGCATCGCCCACTCGGGCATGTAGCCCGTCTGTGTCCGACTTCGCGGCCGAGGCAAACATGTCGGGCATGGTCACCGCGTAAACGGCGCTCACTCCAAACGAAACCAGCGAGAAGATCTTGGCGCACACTCCGAAAACGGCCAGCGTGTGCCGGTCAAGCATGCCAGCGAGCAGCAGAAGGTCGATGTCGAAGAAGAAATCCGTGGCAATCGAAATCAGCACCCACGGCACCGCATAGCGCCACCACTGCCGGGCCTCCCCCGCGATCGGGCTTGGGCCTTCCGGCAGCGTCCGGACGGGTCCGACGACAAAAGCGAAATGTATCACCGCCACAAGTCCGTAGATTGCGGCAAGCATCCAGAACATCGAGCCGATGCGCTCGGCAGGCATGCTGAATACGCTCGCAAGCGCAAACGCTGCGATGATCGCCAGCGGGCGAAACACCGCATCCGCCATGTAGCCTGCAATCGGCCGGCGCAAGCCCACCAGTACCGCCCCATTGAGGAATACCACCGCCAGGGCCGCAGCCAGGATGATCGATGGCACGAAGACCTGCGCCAGCACCGCCCCCGCCTCGCCGAGGAATCGGGTCGCCGGGTAGCCCAGTACCAGCAACGTCGCGCAGACCAGCCCGATATGGGCGTAGGCCCGGACCATGAATGCGCGAAGTTGCCGCCCCTGCCCCTGTGCGATGTAGCGTGACGTGAAATAGGTGCCAACCGTGGCGAAGCCGAGCGGCATCACCATCGCGATCAGGTTTATGGCCGCGATCAGCAGGAGGTACTCGCCGAGCAGATCCGAGCCCCACATCCGCGCCATCAGCGCCTGAAGGACGAATATCGCGCCCGAACCGAAGACACGGGCCGCAAGTATGACCGCCGACTGCGACGCCAGCTTGCGACGGAGCGTCATGCATCGCGCCCCTGCGTGGGCCGGGCGGCGGAGGAACGTATCCACTCGATCCGGCGTTTTGCGCTGTGGAATGCGTCCCGCAATCCGAATGCCGCGGAACCGGCAAGGCGAGGCCAGCGATAGGCTGCGAAATTGGCCACCGGCGGCGTCGGCTCGATCCGGCCCTGATCGCCCACCATGCCCTTCTTGAACTGGTGCAACCCCTGGAAACCGTCGGTTCCTCCCAGATCATACCAGCAGGCCCGGGTGTTGTCGCGCAGCCAGCGGATAATGTTCCAGTGCAGGAAATAACCGGCCCGCAACGGCAAGGCTTCATCGTTCGTCGCGCCATAGAGGTAGACCGACGTATCCCCGCCCTTGAAAATGACAGCGCCCGCGACCAACCTGTCGTCTTTTCGCACGAAAAACAGTTCGGGCCGGATACGCTGGTTATCCAGCGTCATCAGGCTGCCCAGCGTATCGTAGGCTGAGTGATCGGCGAACTGCTTGCGGTCGGTCATGGCACGGTAGAGCGTGTCGAATTCCGGCATCCGCTCGGCCGGTGCATGCTCGAAGGTCAGCCCTTGCTTGAGCGACTTGTTCAAATGGTAGCGCCATTTCTGCCCGAAGCTCTTGCGGATCTCATCGTCGCCAAGACGCAGGTTGACGAAATACCGGTCAGGGAACGCGAGCTTCGATCCCTCGGAGAAACCGCGCTCCATAAGATACGCATAGCGCGGGTTCGGTGCGGAAACAGACGGCAGCGGCATGATCGAGAGCATCAGACGCCGTTCGCGCGCATAGCGCTCGACAAGCGCTTCGACCATCGCAGCGTAGATGGAAGCCGAATCCGGCGTGTTCGCTTCCCGCAGCAGCGGCCCCCACTTGACCACCGCCAGCCCCGCCAGGCCCAGTGGAAGCCTTTGCACCATCACCATGCTGCCACCAACGATGCCCGTGCCATCTCGAAACACGACTGCCTCGAGATCGACGCCGGGCCAGCGTGTGGCGGCAAAGGCATGAAGTTGTTCCTGGCAGACTTCATCGAAATCGGCGACGACATCGTCCCAGACGGCGCCGGAAACCTGTTCGATGCTCAACTGCGGCAAAACGCCGAGGCGCTCCGCGCGGCTCATGCTCACGGCGGATCGCGCGACTTCGAACGCGGCAGGGTTGGCTTCGACCGACATCTGGAGATCTCCGGCGACTTTCAGTATTGCGCAACACGATAGCGCGCCTTGCCGCCGAATGTGTTTACGCGAGCCGCCAAGACCCGGTTTTTGCCGCCCTATGGTAAATACCGGCCCCACGCAGAAACAATGGATTTTGATTAAATTGCAATGGATTAGCTGTAGCGATCAGCGTCAGTGCACACCAATCATGGCCGCCGCGCCGTCAGCGACCTCGTGCGAGCCCTCGAAGATCATGCGCAGCGCCACCACCAGAATTATGCCGAGCCCGAGGTAGGCGATCCAGCGATACTTGTTGAGCAATTGTGCGATCAGCGCCGCTCCGAGACCCATCAGGGCCACCGAAAGTGCAAGCCCAAACGCCAGCGCGGTGGGGTGCTCCCTTGCGGCGCCAGCAACCGCGAGAACATTGTCCAGCGACATCGAAAGGTCTGCCACAAGGATCTGGATGAAGGCCTGGCCAAGCGTCTTGCGACCCGCGGGCAGTCCGATGACGCCGTCCCTGTTGATGTCTGTTTCGGTAAGGGTCTCTTCCGCCGAAAGCTCCGCGGCGGTGTCGGCACGGAGTTCCTGCCACATCTTCCAGGCGACCCACAGCAAGAGAAGGCCGCCGGCGAATAGCAACCCAACGATTTCCAGCAACTGGGTGGTCAGGACCGCCAGAACGATACGCAGGACCGTCGCCGCGAGAATGCCGAACAAGATGGCCTTGCGGCGCAGGCCGGGGGGAAGTCCTGCCGCGGCCATGCCGATGACGACGGCATTGTCTCCTGCCAATACCAGGTCGATGATGACCACCTGCAGGAAAACGCTGAGTGATCCCACATCGCCGAATAAATGCATGGAATGATAACCCGCCTGCGCGCCCGACCCGGGCTCTGCCGGCCCTTGATGAGGTTATGTAAGAGACTGGGCGTGCAAGTGTAAGGCCCAAGATCGGGATTTTGTCGTCCCGGCCGCGCCTCCGCATGTGAATGCGCTGTCGTCTGCAGCTGGTCATGGAGCGTGGCCGTTCCGCGGGCCCGGGACTGGCGCAGACTGCCTGGCGCCCTGCGAAGCTTCCCTCCGACATCCTCCTTTCGTAGAAGTCCTCTTCTGAAACCCGCGCAAATGTGAATAAGTCAATTCATTACGTTTTGTCGGGCGCCCCAGGGCCCGAGAGCAATTGCGAGCAGTGTTTTGAACAATCTTGTCGTACCCGTCATCCTTGCCGGCGGTCAGGGCACGCGTCTTTGGCCGATGTCCCGCACCGCAAGGCCAAAGCAATTTCTCGGCCTTTCCGGGGATCTCAGCCTCTACCAGCAGACCCTGACACGTTTCGCGGATCCCATCCGTTACCTCCCCCCGGTCGTGATGACCAACGCGGAATACCGTTTTCTCGTTTCCGAGCAGGCCCAGGAGATCGGTCTCGCCCCGGCATCGGTACTGCTTGAGCCGTCCTCCCGCAATACCGCCGCCGCGATCGCGGCCGCCGCGTGCCACATCGCCAGGACCATCGGGCCTGACACCATCATGCACATCGCCCCCTCCGACCACGCCGTTGCCTTGGGCGACCTGTACTGGAGCGCCGTCGATCTGGCGATCGCAACCGCGGCACAGGACCTGCTGGTGGCTTTCGGCATTGCGCCGCGTACGCCGGAAACCGGATACGGGTATATCGAGGTTGGCGAACCACTGGACACCGGCGCATTTCGCATTGCACGGTTTGTCGAAAAGCCCGATCTGAACACCGCGAAATCCATGCTTTCCGAAGGCAGGTATTGCTGGAATTCCGGCATGTTCATGCTGCGCGCCTCGACTTTCATCGAAGAGTGTCGCCAGCTTGCCCCGGACGTTCTGCAGGCGGCCGAAGGCGCTGTCGTGGCAGCCGAAACCGACCTCGACTTCATCCGCCTCGACCTGGAGCGGTTTGCGTCGGCACCGGATATCTCGGTGGACTACGCCATATTCGAGCACACAAGGGCGGCCGCAATGGTCAAGTCCAACTTCGGCTGGTCCGATCTCGGCAGTTGGGATTCGGTGTGGCAGAGCGGGGCCAAGGACGACGCGGGCAACTATGTGAGCGGGCCCGCCACACTCAATGGCACTGGCCGTTCGCTTGTGGTGAGCGAGCGCGCCCATGTCGCGGTCGACGGTCTGGACGACATCGCCGTGATCGCCAGCGAAGACGCGGTCTATGTCGGGCGGCTTTCGGAATCCCAGAGGGTGGGCGCGCTGGTCAAGGCCTTGCGCTCGGACGAGAAAACTGCCGAACTGACCAGGAACCATGTCACTTGCTACCGGCCCTGGGGCGGCTACTGTTCGCTTGCGGCCGGCCCACGATTTCAGGTCAAGCGCATCTTCGTGAAGCCCGGCAAGCAGCTTTCGCTGCAAAAGCATCATCATCGCGCCGAACACTGGGTCGTGGTCCGCGGCACCGCCGAGGTCACAATTGGCGACAGGATCATGTCGATCAGCGAGAACGAATCCGTCTACATCCCGCGCGGCGAAGTGCACCGGCTGGCCAATCCGGGCATGATCGACCTCGAAATCATCGAGGTGCAGACGGGCGCCTATCTGGGTGAGGACGACATCATCCGCATCGAGGACGAATACGGGCGGGCGTGAGGGGCAATGGATAGCCCATCCTGCCGTGAGAGGCCCAAAGGCACAAAGCCAGCTCGAGTATCGATACCGCTCTACTTCATTCGCCATGGAGCGGTTGGTGGTGTCGAGAACGCCGCTTACAACCTGGTGCGCGGATTGGCCGAGACGGGCGCCGAGGTAACCTTGCATGCCCGCGAGCGAAGACGGTTGGCTGCGGATTTCGCCGATTTCTGCGATCGGGAGCCAAACGTCGAACTCCGCTGCAGGGGTCGCTTCCCGCCCCCGCTCCAGCAACTGTCCGACACGCGATACGGCCGGTTCTTCGAGGAGTACGCCTTCGCTCGAACGGAAGCTGGTAGTCAGGATCTCACGGTATTCCCCAACTACTTCGTGCCGCCTGGCGGTTCGCGACACCTTGGACTCCGCGTCGGGATTGTGCACGACCTGCAGCACCGGCACCTGCCGCAGTATTTCCCGGCCGCGAAGCGCGCGTGGCTCGAACTTGCACTGCGCTCGACCTTCCAAAACGCGGACTTTGTGGTCTTCATTTCGAATGCGTCGCTCGAGGACGCCAGACGCTACTATCCGCAATATGCTGGCGATCACTGGGTCGTCATCCCGAATGCGGTTTCCTGGGAGGACTTCGGCGAACCCGATCCGGAATCACCTTTTGCCTTCCCGTATATCCTGTCGGTTGCGCATCATTTCCCGCACAAGAACCTCGAAACACTGCTCAAGGCATTTGCCCTGGTCAGGCACCGCCTGCCCGACCACCGCCTGGTGCTCACTGGCCAGGTGAAGAGTTCGTTTACCCGTTCCTCGGCCGGACACGGTGTTGACCTTGGAGGTCTTGTCGCCGAACTCGGCATTGCAGACCACGTCGTCATCACCGGTTTTGTTTCGCGCAAGCGGCTCGGCACGCTTTACACCCACGCCAGCTGCTTTGCCTTTCCATCGGTCTTCGAAGGCTTCGGCCTGCCGCCGATCGAGGCACTCGGCTTCGGCATCCCCACCATCGTCTCGGATATTCCGGTCATGGCCGAGGTCACGATGGGCCTGGCCACTCGCGTGATGGACTACCTGTCGCCCAGTGCCTGGGCGGAGGCTTTGTTGCAGGTACTCTCGTCTGCGGTGCCGGCCGAAACCGGCCAACACACAATGCGGCAGACCTATTCGCCGGCAGGAATTGCGGCAAGACTTGGCGCGCTGGCGGCGGCTTGATTGGGTTCCGACCCCAGCCGGTTTTCGCATGACGTGTGGAAAAGCACAAATAGAAACAGTATGTTATGCGGCAGGCCCAAATTCAAATGAGTGGGCTCGAAGAACAGTACGAGCAGCATCGGGGGCGTTACCGCCAGAAATATCGCATCGAGCTTTCGCTGTTCGCAGGTGCCGGGAAGAAGTCGGCGACGACGCCACCGCAAGTAAGTCGCAGTTAGCAGGGTCGTCAGGAACAACGCCAGGCCAACCACGCCGATATCGAGCACGAGGTTGAGGTAGCCGTTGTGCGCACTGCGCGCCAATGCGTCGAGTGAAAATTCGTCTGCTCTTGTCCTGAAGCCGAAACCAAGCCACGGGGACAATGTTGCGGTCTGCAGCCCCTGTGCCCAAAGGTCGGCGCGCCCCGTGAAACCACTGCCGATCCCCCGGTCGGCATCGTCCAAGTGAGTAAGGGCGACCAAACTGTTCGACAACTCGCCGGGAGCACTTGCTGAAAACTGGATCAGGAGCAACGCCACCGTGGCAGCCACCGCCGTCGGCAAGACAAGCCTGGCAATGCGAGACGGCCGACAGGTGATTGCCAGATGGATCAAAAGGAAAATGACCGAAACGATAAAGTACGTGCGCGAAGAGATGACCAGCAAGTAGACGAGAAAGAGCGAGGTCACGACCCAACGCAGCTTCGGCCGATAGGTCTGCGCAAGGACCAGACCGCAGAATGTGATCGCCCCTAGAACATTCGGCTCGATGCCACCGAAAGTGCGGCCATTGAAGGGAAGAAGAACCGCCGCCAGGAATATGAACCCGATCGTCATCACGGGCACGTATCGGAACAGGTCCGTGCCCCTGGTCGCCTCAGTGCGAGCGATCAGGAGAACACCGGCACATGCGGAGTAGGTGACAACGCTGTAGGCGAAGGTCCCCGCCGGGTTGATGGACCAGATCGTGGAAAGAAGGCTCCACAGGAACAGACAAACCAAGAGCACGATCGCCGGCCCTTCGTCGGACAGCCGCTCCTTTCTCCCACGGCCCCGCCACATCGACCAGACCACAAGTAGTCCAAAACTGGCCAGTCCCGCCAACTGAAAGGCTTGTCCGGCCTTGTTCGCCCGGTAATCCAGAAAGGTCCAGTAGTCCCTCACTGACAACAGGGGCAAACAAAGCATGGCCAACCAACCCGCAAAGAGCATTGGTGGCAAAGATCTGGACGAAACACGCATTCGGGATCACTCACTGGCCTTTGCCCCACGCCCCTCGCCGATGCGCCCGGAACGGAAGGTGACGCTGGTGGATGAGAGGGCACGCAAATCAACCTGATCGATCAGGACGCCATCAGGTTCGTGCCCGGCGAGCCGCGCCAGGCGGGAAATCGCCTCCCGTCGAGCCGCATCCGACCCGCCGCCCCGCGCACCGACAATCGTTTCGAAACGGATCAGTTCGGCAAACGCATTGCGTTCCGCGGCCTCCAGCCATCCCTCATATTGGCCGGCAATGACCGACATCGGATCGTGCAGGCAGTCGCCATGCCACCGTGGCGGTATCCCCGCGCGCAGGGCGGCCACGCGCGATGCATCGTCGGGATAGTCATTCACCAGGCGCTCATGCATGAAATGCCGGCGCAGGCTCTTGATGTAATGCAGGTTCGAAACGGTGACGTCATCGATGTCGCGCGTGACGACCACCAGATTGAAATCGTGCCGCATCAGTGTGTCCAGAAGCTGCGGCCGCCACGGCAAATGACCCGTTGCAACCTGTCCGGGCCGAACGGTGCGCAAAAGCCGCTCGAATTCGGCAATGTCCGGTTCGAAATCCATCAACGACTGGTATTTCCCGTGCTGCTGGTGAATGTCCCACGCATCGACATGCAGGCGGGAGAGCGCGAACCCGGGAATCGCGTCGAGAATTCCCGTCACCAGGTGCGTACCGGCCTTGGGAAGGCTGTTGACGAAAATGCGCGGGCCGGAGCGCCATACCTGCGACCGGGCCCACGCCCTGTAGGTGCGCAAGAGCAGCGCGCGAAGGAGCGGGTTTTCGTAGGCAAGTCCCTTTGCCATCAGCTCGCCTGGCCTTCTTGCCTGTTGAACCGGAAGAAATCCCGGCGCACGACTTCACCCTGCGCCCCCAGGAGCAGGCAGGAACACAACGCCGTCGCAATGGCGGCGCCCAGTGCGCCCCACTCAGGAATGAGCCAAAGGTTCAGCCCGACATTCCCCGCGAATGCAAAGGCATTGGTCGCGCCAAACGCCTTCTGGCTTCCGGCCGCCACAAGCAGCGCGCTGCACGGAATTGACAGTGCCGTGGCAGCCTGCGCAATCGCCAGGATCACGAAGGTGGAGGCCGATCCGGCGAAACCCGCCCCGAAAACCGTTGACACGAGACTGTCCCGAAAAGGCAGCGCGGCAGTGAGAAACGGCACCGAAACAGCGACACCGCCTGCCAATGCCCAGACAAGTTGCCTGCGCACCTGATCGACCAGGCCCCTGGCCAAAAGATCGCTGAACACAGGCGAAAGTGCAGTCATGAGAACGACTTGCGGGAAAGTCAGGACATAGGTCATCCGCATGGCCGCGCCGTACAGCCCGACCTGTTCCATGTTGGAGAGCGGAGCGAGCATTATCAGGTCTGTGCGACTCATCAGCGCCCTGCTCGACAATCCGAGGAGCAAGGGCAGAGCGGCGGTGATCCAGAGACCCGTATTCATCTTTGGGCGCTCGGATTTCGCCGCAGGCGGAATGGCACCTGCCACCGCGACAGTGGCGATGCAGATCCCGATGAGGCTACCAGCGACATAGATCATGGCGACCCCGCCGGCATCTGCGAAAGGCAGGATGAGCGCCACCGCAGCGACCGCCCCCGGGGCGATGATCTCGTCAAAGGCGAGTCCGGATGCCGGCCGGTGCAGCCCCGCCAGTTCGCCGCGCCGCAACAGCCGCAAAGCCATCGGCAGGATCATCGCCGCGGCAAGTCCGAGCCCCGTTGCCGTCTCCCTTGCACCCGGCAGGTTCGACCCGGCCCAAAGCAGCATGGCAACCGCCGTTCCGCCAGTCAGCACCGCCACGGTCCCGGCCCGAAGAAAACCGCGCAACAGGCCCAGGTTATTGCCGACCAGATACTCGGGCAGCCGGCGCATCGCCAGCGCCGGCCATCCCAGCGAGCCGAACTGCGCGGCGATGGTGGCCACGCCGAGCGCGAAGGCAAAGGTGCCGTAGCCGGCAGTGCCGAGCTGGCGCGCCAGCAGAACCGTCATCGCCAATTGCATCAGACGCCCGATGACGGCAACCAGGAACGAGGTGGACAACCTCCGCCCAAGGCCGGCCAAAGCGCCCTCAGCAAGACGCCCGGCTTCCGGCCCGGCCAGCCGCCCCTCACGCCGCATCGCGTTTCAGATCGTTCCGCCGCACCTGCGCCTCGATCCACGCATAGGTCTTTTCCAACCCCTGCCTCAGCGTCATCGAGGGCCGCCAGCCAAGCCGTTCCTCGATCAGCCGATTGTCGGAGTTGCGGCCGCGCACCCCCAGCGGGCCCGGGATATGGTTCTTGTGCAGGGTCTTGCCGGCGATGTCGGCGACGATGTCCACAAGCTGGTTGATGGTGACCATCTCGTCCGACCCAATATTGACCGGACCTTCGAACCCCGAGCGTGTCAGGCGCAGCGTGCCTTCGAGACATTCGTCGATAAAGAGGAAGGATCGGGTCTGCTCCCCATCGCCCCAGATCTCGATCTCCCCGTTATTGGCCGCCATCGCGACCTTGCGGCAGATCGCGGCGGGGGCCTTTTCCTTGCCGCCGGTCCAGGTGCCGTCGGGCCCGAAGATGTTGTGATAGCGCGCCACCCGGTTCGACATGCCGTGATTGCGGTTGTAGGCAAGGAACAGTCGTTCGGAGAACAGCTTCTCCCAGCCATATTCGCTGTCGGGCGCGGCCGGATAGGCGCTGTCCTCGGCGCAATTGGGATTGTCGGGATCTTCCTGGTTATAGGCGGGATACATGCACGCCGAAGACGAGTAGAACACCCGCCCGATATTCCTGCGATAGCATCGGTCGGCAACGTTGAGATTGATGCTGGCGGAATTGTGCATGATGTCGGCGTCATGCTCACCGGTAAAGATGTAGCCCGCGCCGCCCATGTCCGCGGCCAACTGGTAGACCTCATCGAACCGGCGGTCGATGGCGCGGTCGCACACCGCCTGTTCCCTGAGGTCGCCGATCATGAAGTCGTCGGCTTCGGTGGCCGAAAAGTCGGGGAACTTCAGGTCGACGCCGCGCACCCAGAAGCCTTCGCTCTTCAGCCGGCGCACCAGGTGGCTGCCGATGAAGCCCCCCGCGCCCAGCACCAGCGCGGACTTCGAGACCCTGGTGGAAATCATTTCAATGCATCCTTCAAGACAAGTGGGAACGAAACGGATTTGCGCGCGCCCGCATCTTTGGCGGCGGCTTCGAGCACACTTTCGAAACGGTCGGCGATGGTGCCCAGATCGAATGCGCGTTCGGCATATGCGCGCGCCTGCTTGCCCATCGCGATCCGCTCGCCGGGCGATGCAATCAGGCGCCGGGCGAGCAACGGCAGCACATCCGGCTGGCGTGGATCGCACACCAGCCCCACCCCTTCACGCTCGATCAGCCGGTGCGCCAGGTTCTTCCTGGGAATGGCGGCAACGATCGGCCGGCCGGCGCACATGTAGGAAAGTACCTTCGAGGGAACCGAAAATGCCCCTGCATCTTGCTCGATCATGGCCACGAAGAGGTCTGCGCCCCCCAGCATGTCGGGCAGCCGCTCATAGGGAACCCAGGGGGCAACAGTGAGGTTGTTCACGCCCTCCTCGATTGCCTCACGACGCAGTTGCTCGGCCGCCGGCCCCTCGGAAAACACATAGACATGCGCATCCACGGCACGCGCCACTTCGATCAGCAGGCGAGGGTTGTGCTTGTAACCGAGGGTGCCCGAATAAACGATCCGCGCGCCCCGGTGCGGCATGTTCGCCCGTGCCCAGGCATTGTCGCGCGGTCGCTGCGCAATCTCGTCGAGCGATGCCCAGTTTTCGACCACGCTGATCTGCCGGCGCGCAATGCCGCGCTCGCACAGCACATCGGCAAAGTCCTGCGCAATGGCGACCACATGTTCGCTGGCGGCAAGCATGCCGAATTCGAGCCGCCGGTAATGGGCGCCGATCAGTTTCCCCGCAAGCCCCAGCCTGTCCGAAAGGATGCGTCCGATCGCTTCGGAGTAGATATCCTGCAGCCAGAAGACAAAGCCCGCCTGGACGTCGCGCGTTGCCCGCAGGATTTGGCTCTGGCAGTCGAGCGGCGCATTGCTGGAAAGAACGACGTCCGGGCGAAAGGCGCGAATGCGCCGGCCAATCGCCTTGCCGATCTCGATTTCCTGGGCACGGCGGCGCACGAAACTGTGCTTGGCAAACGGCTTGCGCGTGCGGATGCCCTCGACTTCGAACCCGGTCGGATTGTCCGGGCGCCTGACCAGGTCACCCTTGGGGGTCTGGAACACGGCCGAATGAATGTGCAGGACATCGTGTCCGCGCCGCGCCAGTTCGCGCGACAGCCCGACCTGGAAGGGATGACCGGAATAGTCATGCAACACGATCCTCATGGCCGCCCCCGGTTGAGGGCCTTCGAAGAGGCGTCGAATTGTGGCGTGGTGTGTTGCATGATCGTGCCTGCATGCGCGTTTCAGCCGGATCGGCTGCCCAAATGGCTAGCCGCCTTCGCAGGTCGCAACAATTTGGGGATGCCCCCTAGTGGCAAGTCTGAACACAAAGGGACAGGCAGGTACCGGAAACAAAAAACCCGGACGCGATTGGCGCCCGGGTCCTGTCGTTCTCGCTGGCCTTAAGGCCGATGGATCGGCGCCGCGCGCCGCCCGATCAATCCTTGGCGCGTTCGACGTATGAACCGTCTTCGGTCATGATCACCACGCGGGTACCCGGCGTGATGTGCGGGGGCACCATGGTGCGCACCCCATTCGAAAGCACGGCGGGCTTGAAGGAGGACGAGGCGGTCTGCCCCTTCACAACCGGTTCGGTCTCGGTAATTTCGAGGGTCACGCGCGGCGGCAGTTGCACGGCAAGCGGCACGGCATTGTGCAGGCTGACGATCACCGTCATCCCGTCCTGGAGATACGCCTTCTGGTCGCCGATCACATCCTCGGGCACCGCGATCTGGTCGTAGTTCTCCGGGTTCATGAAGTGGAATCCCTCGCCATCCTCATAGAGGAAGGTGAAGTCGCGGTCGTCCACGAACGCCTTCTCGACCTGCTCGGTTGTCCGGTAGCGCTCGGACACCTTCACGCCGTCGCTGATGCGCCGCATATCGACCTGGGTCACCGGTGTGCCCTTGCCGGGATGGATGTTCTGCGCGGTAAGCACCACATAGAGCTTGCCGTCGACATCGACGACATGGCCCTTGCGCAACGTAGAGGCGATAACCTTCACCATGGGATTTCTCAATGGCTCCTTGGGACTGCGAAATCGCGCTTCGGCGGCGTCTGTGCCACCGGACTGGCGCGTGGGATGAACACTGGACGCCGGGATTAGCCCAAAACCGCGCGAATCGCTAGCCCTGTGGCGCAAACTGTCCCTTTCGCCCACTCGACGCCGCCCCTCGCATTGTCTAGGAGTTTCGTCGCGACAATGTCGCCGCGCCGCCGAACGACCGGAATCGGCCGCCGTGCCTTGCGCCGAAGTGGAAGAACCGAATTGCCCAACCCGACCTCGACATCCCAGGCGTCGCCATGGTGGACACCCCACGTCCACGCAGACCGCCGGGCGTTCCTGATCGGGCGTAACCGGATTCAGCGCGCCCTTCGCGATTTTCTCGCGGCATCGGATTTCGTCGAGGTCGAAACCGCCGCCCTGCAGGTGTCGCCGGGCAACGAGGCGCATCTGCATGCCTTCTCGACCCGGTCCATCAATCCCGATGGCAGCGAAGCGCCGCTGTTTCTGCACACTTCGCCGGAATTTGCGTGCAAGAAGCTGCTCGCCGCCGGCGAACCGCGCATCGCCTGCTTTGCCCATGTCTACCGCAATCGCGAGCGCAGCCCGTTGCACCACCCCGAATTCACCATGCTCGAATGGTATCGCACCGGCGAGCCCTACGAGACGCTGATGGCCGACTGCGCCAATATGCTCGCCCTCGCCGCCGAGGCGGCAGAAACCAGCGAATTCCGTTTTGGCGGCATAACCGTCGATCCTTTCGCCGCACCGGAACGCGTGGGCGTGTCCGAGGCTTTCGAGCGGTTCGCCGGCATCGACCTGCTCGAAACCATCGACCGCGATGCGCAGACCGATCGCGATGGCCTCGCCGCGGCGCTCGCCGCCGCCGGCATACGCACCGCACCGGACGACACCTGGTCCGATCTGTTCTCGCGCGTTTTGGTCGAACGCATCGAACCGCAGCTCGGGCGCGGTCGCGCGACCATTCTCGACCGCTATCCGGCACCCGAGGCAGCCCTTGCCCGCCGAACTGCCGACGATCCAAGGCTCTCCGAACGTTTCGAACTTTATGCGTGCGGCGTCGAGTTGGCCAACGGGTTCGGCGAACTTACCGACCCCGAGGAGCAACGCCGGCGCTTCGAAGCGGAAATGGACGAAAAGCAGCGTGTATACGGCGAGCGCTATCCGCTCGATGAGGATTTCCTGGCCGCGCTCGCCATCATGCCCGAGGCGAGCGGCATCGCACTCGGGTTCGACCGCCTCGTGATGCTGGCAACTGGTGCCCAGCGGATCGATCAGGTGATCTGGACCCCTGTCGCGGAGACGGGGCGATGAAATCGGGGCGGACGGTGACGACCCCTGAAGACCTCGAGCGGGCCGGCTTGCTCGCACCCGGCCACCGTGGCGAGGCCGATGCCGTCGCCGCCCGCTATGCCATTGCGGTCACACCGGCCATCGCCGCCCTGATCGACCGGGACGATCCGAACGACCCCATCGCCCGGCAGTTCCTGCCCGACGCCGCCGAACTCGAGATCCAGCCCGGTGAACGGGCCGATCCGATTGGCGACGACGCGCATTCCCCGGTCGAGGGCATCGTGCACCGTTACCCCGATCGCGTTCTCCTCAAGGCCGTGCATGTCTGTCCGGTCTACTGCCGCTTCTGTTTCCGCCGCGAGATGGTGGGTCCTGGTGGCGAAGGCACGCTGGACACCCGGCAGCTCGAAACCGCTTTCGGCTACATTTCCGACCACCCCGAAATCTGGGAAGTGATCCTCACCGGGGGCGACCCGCTCATTCTCTCGGCGCGCCGCCTTGAAGAGATCATGGCACGGCTGGGCGCCATTCCACACGTCAGGATCATAAGGATTCACACGAGGGTGCCAGTCGCCGAACCATCAAGAATCGACGAGCGTCTGGTCGCCGCGATCGGCAGTTCCGGCAAGCCGGTCTTCGTTGCCGTGCATGCCAATCACCCACGCGAATTGAGCAAGGACATGCGGGCGGCGTGCGGGCGACTGGTCGACGCCGGCATCGTCCTGCTGGGACAGTCGGTTCTGCTGCGCGGGGTTAACGACGACGCCGAGATCCTCGCCGACCTCATGCGCGCGTTTGTCGAGACGCGGATCAGGCCCTACTACCTGCACCATCCCGACCTCGCGCCCGGCACGAGCCATTTCCGCCTCGGCATCGCCGAAGGGCAAGCCCTTGTCGCCGGCATGCGCGGGCGCCTTTCAGGCCTTTGCCAACCCACCTATGTCCTCGATATCCCCGGCGGATTTGGCAAGATCGACCTCAACGGTCCCGCCATCCAGGACACTGGCGACGGCTGCTGGATCGTTACCGACTTCAGGGGCAACCGGCACCGCTACCCACCCGAGGAATGACTGGCGGCCGATGGCCAGTCTGCGGGATCGCGCGCGACCCAATGCATGCGGTTGCATGCGGTCGCCGGATTCACAGCGGGAATGGCCCTGCTCTGCTAGAATGCGGAGTGTAACGAATGGGAAAAAGTGTAAAAGATTTCTCGGGCGAAGCCGAAAAAGCCTTATGTTTGGTGGGTGTACAAGGACTCGAACCTTGGACCCGCTGATTAAGAGTGAGTGGAAGCTGGACAAACCCGCCTAACAAATCAGAACATCCAGACCCCAGAATTTCCCCAGAATTCCTTGATTGTTGTCTATTGTTCGCCCATGTTGGTATCGTGGGGTAACAAGCCATAACGGCACATTTCCGTTACCCGAGCGTTACCCGGGAGGGAGATGCCATGACTAGAGCGCTTACTGCCGCAGCCGTCGAAAAGATCCGGCCCGACCCTGCCAAGCGGGTGGAAAGACCTGATGGCCTGTTGGCCGGGCTGTACCTTGTTGTACAACCGTCGGGCCGGAAGTCGTGGGCTGTTCGCTATCGCCACCACGGCAAGCCGCGCAAGATGACGCTCGGCAGCTATCCGGCCTTTGATCTGGCCAAAGCGAGGGATGAAGCCAGAGCGGTCCTACAACGGGCACAATCCGGAGAAGATCCAGCCGGCCAAAAGCAGGTCCAAAAGCGACAGGTCGGCCACGAAACGGAGGTCGAAATTCGACGTTTCGAGAATGTGGCCCGCACCTTCCTTTCCCGCCATGCCAAGCCGAACAATCGCTCATGGAAAGAGACTGCACGCCACCTGGGCCTCGTGCCGGATAAAGAGCGCACCAAGGCAGTGGGGGATGCCAAGGCGGACGACCCAGGGACATTCATTGTAGTGAGGGGCAGTCTCGCAGACCGATGGGGAGATCGACCAATCTCCGAAATCACGCGCGCCGAGATCGTCGGCGCACTCGACGAAATCGTCGATCGCGGATCGCCCGTGATGGCCAACCGTGTACTGGCCACACTCCGCAAGCTGTTCAACTGGTCGATCAGCCGCGACCTGACTGGGTCCAACCCTTGTAGTGGGGTTAGTGCGGCGACGACTGAGGTCGCCCGAGACCGCGTGCTGGCCGATGATGAGTTGCGCGCGCTCTGGCAGGCTTGCGAAGAAATCGGTTGGCCGTTTGGCAGCGCGACGCAATTGCTCATCCTTACCGGCCAGAGACGCAGCGAAGTCACCGCAATGCATTGGCGCGAGATCGATCAGGCAGCGAAACTGTGGACGCTGCCGCGGGAGCGCGTGAAGACCGGCAAGGCACATGACGTACCTTTATGTGACCAAGCCCTGTCCATACTGGCGACCCTCCCCCGAATTGACGGTCGCGATCTTGTCTTCTCGACAAACGGTCGTACGCCCATCAGCGGTTGGAGCAAGGCGAAGGAAGCGCTTGACGCAAAGATGCTGGCGGCCCTCAAAGACGCAGCCGCAGAACGCAACGAGGACCGCGAAGCTGTCACCCTTCCACCATGGCGGATCCACGACATCCGCCGGACGGTGGCCTCGAACATGGCCCGTCTCGGCGTCAACCTGCCGGTGATCGAGAAGATACTGAACCACACGTCCGGATCGTTCGGCGGCATCGTAGGCGTCTATCAGCGACATGAGTTTTCAGAGGAGAAACGACGCGCCCTGGCGGCGTGGGGATCATTCGTCGAGACGCTTGTGACCGAGGAGCCGGCCGGAAACGTCATACTGATCAAGGGTGCGCATCATTGACCCGCAAGCCCAAGAACGCGTCGCCAAAATACAAGGGAATTCTCAAAGAGCCGATTGACCGAGACTACTACTTCCGTGACCTGACCTTACTTGAACGTGAGATCGTGGGGGAGGATGGCCTGAAGAATGAATTCGTCAAGCTTTCCCTCAGAAAGCTGGATGCCCTATACGAGCATTATGGCGTTGGTCGCGGACAACCCGGTGCTGCGGATGAACTCATACTTGAGCTAGCGAAAGCACACGTGCCGGGTTTCAAAATCAAGTCTCTCAAGGACAAGAGGTTGAAGTGGGATACCGACCGGCTAATGCAGCTTCACGCGACGTTTCTGCGGTTGAGGCCACGTTTTGACAGTGATGACGCAGTTTTTGCCCACATCGCGAACAATCCGGCTTACCAAAAGCTCACCGGGGGAGTGAAAAAGGCAACCATAAAAGAGCGGTTCGTCCGGCGCGCGAGCAAGGTTAAATACAATCCGTACCTGCAAATGATGAGGACTTTGGAACAGCGCGGCGCGCCGCGACGGATAATCGATGATTTTTGGAGGATGTATCGCGAAAAGATGGCGCACGTCCCCGGTGAAGCTCCAGAATTGAAATAGTCGGTGGGGATCGCAATTCTGAATTCCCACCTTCTCTCGGGGAGCTCACGTTGGTCTCACAAACCAACAGGAGCCTTCACCATGCGAGAAGAACGTCATCCGAATGCAGAATTTCTCTCCGCAAGGCGCGTATTAGATCGATACGGCGTCTCTGACATGACGCTGTATCGGTGGTTGCACGACAAGAAGATGCAGTTTCCGCAACCCTGCTATTTCGGCCGCCTACGTTTTTGGCGGCTCGGAGACCTTGAGAATTGGGAGCGCGCCCAAATTCGCGGTAGCGGCGCTCCCCAATCGCAAGTCTAGAAGAGGCCCGGCATGAGCCGGCGGAAGCGGCGTCAGAAATCAAGGCGATTTGTTGCCCTCGACGCATGGCTTATGGAAACGGCAGCATGGCAGTCGCTGAGTCCCACGGAACGAGTTATCTACGTTGAACTCAAGCGACGCTACAACGGTAGCAACAACGGCTATATTGCTTTGAGCGTGCGCGATGCAGCAAGCGCTGTGAACGTCTCCAAGACTACAGCTGGTCGTGCCCTCAAGGTGCTGGAAGAGCGTGGGTTCATTGCAATCACGACCCAAAGCGGTTTCAACCGCAAGGATCGCGCCGCAACCGAGTACAGACTGACCGAGCTGCTGTGCGATCGCTCGGGGTGGGCGAGTGAGGCCACAAAAGAATTCGTGAGATGGCAACCTTCCGAAGCAACGAAAACTAGAACACAGTCCCATCCATGACCACCACAGTCCCATCTGGGGTACCGCAGAGCGGATAAATGCCACAAAGGCTGGCCTACGGTCCCACTAGCGGGACCGTGGGGAAATATCTGCGCTTCTCACAGTCCCACCTCGGGTACACATATATATCTATGCCATGTAGGGTGGGGTCTTCTTAGTTCGACATGTGACCAATCGCCCGGTGAAATTGACCGGCGCCGGACAGCTTGCTCACTGCACCCACTCCGCCCCCTTCGAAACCGCTTCTTGGTCCGTTGTCGGAGCAGGTACGCCCGACAACGGAGGAACCCCGAAACGCCAACTCACATGATAGCCACTGATATACAAACAGTGGCTATGATCAGGATAAAAAACGTATTTTCAATATGATAATTAGAGTGATGTTGTCCATTGACGCACTTTGGGTAACAATTGGGTAGCGAAGCTTCGGAAACCAGTGCGATTTGCTTTCTCCGTGACTGATGGCTCCCATGACTGAAGACGACAAAGAATTCCTGTTTCCAAGACACTAGGACGTTAAAAACATGGCCTTTCAACCCGGAAACAAGCACGGTCGTGGCCGGCCGAAATCAGAGGAATCCTTCACGAGCATGCTGCGCATCGCCCTGAAGGAAAAAGGCCAAGATGGGCGCCCTCGCCTTCGCGCGTTGGCTGAGACTCTGGTTCGCCGTGCCATCGACGGAGACATTCAGGCCATTAAGGAAATCGCCGACCGTCTGGAGGGCAAGCCACGGCAGATGGCAAAGGCGCCTGAGGAACAGGCAGCAATCAACATCTGGATGTACCCGGAAGACATCGACGGGATGGGCAAATGGCCGGACGGCAGGCGGCCTGATCAAATTGCGGGGGTGATCAAGTATGACCCGCGCAGTGAGGTAGATCACGAACGCGAGTGAGTCCTTAGTCTTGGCTCTGGGGTCCGATTGCTGATTGGTCTGCCCTAGTACGTCGTGCATTCAGACGGGGCCTGCACTCTCAATGGAATTGCGCAACCCCACTAGGGCTGGCGTATGCGATCCGGCGTCAACAAGTGCCCCCGAGTACGCGCGTGCACTTGGGGAATGGGATGCTGTCACCCGCCGACCTCGAACGGCAGCAGAAAATGAGCACCGACGGCATCTGGAAGACTCGGGACTATTCAGTCCGTTGGCTGGCCTTGACGCTTGGGTTCGCGATCCGACGGAGAGATCGCTGTTGTCTTCGACGTCTGCAAGCTTCACGGCTTCGGCGATTGGCGGCTGGAGCCACAAATTCGATGTAGCTTCTCAACGCTGGAGCAAGAATACGTCAGTTGGCCGGCGTAATAGTGCACCAGCTCGGTTCGCTGCAGGACGAGTCCTTCCCGGCCGAGCAAGTGCGCATCGTGGCGCTGCTGGTCCAGCGCGTCGAGATCGGCGTCAGCGGACTCAACGTCCATCTGCGTAAGGAAGGCCCGACGGCACTGGTGCGCGAGATCACCGCAGATGCAAGAGCAGCCGCATGACCAGGTCCACACCGATTCCCGAAATCGTCACCAACAATGTCCCCTTCCGGGTCGTGAAGCGCGGCGGACGCAAGAAGATGGTGCTGCCCAAGGGCGCAGAACCGGCGCGCAAGCCGGACCACACTCTCGTCAAGTCGCGGGCACACGCGTTCCGCTGGAAGCGCATGCTCGAGTCGCGCGAGTTCGCCACCATCGCCGAACTGGCTGACCGAGAGGGGAACGCGCCCTCATACATGACCCGTGTCTTGCGCATGACTTTGCTCGCTCCCGATTTCGTCGAGGCGATCTTGGACGGAAGGCATGGAACAGAGGTCACGCTCGCTCTGCTATTGCAGCCGTTTCCGGAACACTGGCAGACCCAGACTTTCACGGCATTCCCATCATTCACCGACGGGCAACGCATCAAACGGAAACCAACCCTTGTTCCCGCAGTCGCTCCAGGACACTCAAGGCATGTTTGCACTGTAGTTCACTCGGCAGCTGTCGCGGCATCGAGGCGCAAATCTGCAATATCTGCCGGTCTTTCGGATTGAGTTTCCGGTCGGCCAAGCCTAGCTCCAGAATTTCCCGCCAGAAATCGGCCCCACGATTCACAACTTCGGACTGAGCGGATATCCCGTCAATCTCCCGCTTCTTCTTCCTCTGGTCGCGCTCGTTGGCGCGGGCATTCTCCGCCAGCACGAGGCAACCATCGAATTCGGCACCGTAGTCCAGCGATCGCCCCTTCAGTCCGTTCCAGCAAGCCTGCTGTTTCGCCCATTCCGACATGTTGCGCACGCCTGCAGGGGGATTGGTGATCACGTCGTTTGCTTCGGCCGCGGCCAGCAACAAGGCCTGTTTTAATGCATCGGAAACGGACTGGCGCCGCCAGATCGCATCGAGGTCCAGCACCTGTTTCTCGCCGTTGGCGTCGTGAAATACCTTCGCCATTGCATAGGTGACGATATTTGCACGGTAGCCGCCCTCGTACCATGGCTGCTTGGGAATCTCGGTCTCGAGCCAGCGAAACACAATCGCCTTTGATATCAGGCGCCTGTACCATAGCTCGTCAAACTTGGCATCGCTTTTCGACCAGGATTCGCCGATATCCTTTGCAAATTCGGCGAAGTTCTTCTGGGCTCCGCGCGACACGATGTGGGGGTAGCCCGCAGCCGAGAATTCGAACTTGGCCAGATCTGTCTTGCTGAAGAGCTGTGGCTTCGGGAACTGAATGTCGAAATCGGTCTGGGCTCGCCCCCGCGTCTTCGGCCTTGCATTGATGTACTGACCACGTGCCCGCTCATAGAACCATTTGGTGTCATGACGTTCACCCTCGCGGCGCGCAAATATGACGTCCCGCGAGAAGTCCTGCATGCGGACGTGGAACGGGTGGTTGGCAAAGAAGTCGGCAGCGTTCACCTTGTTTTGGGTGTTCGCATACTCCGAGATCCGCGGCACGATTTCTTCCGCCCGATCGAACGGGACCACCGTCAGCTTCATCTGCACAAAAACCCGCTGCAGTTGCTCTGCGGCGGTCTTCATTACGGCATGAAGAGAACCGGTCGTCTGGGCGCCGTTCACGATCTGGAGATTGCTGATCGATGTGACGACAAGGCCATTCGAACCTTCTTCGCACGTGACCGCATTGGCGGTCGCCGACAAGCCGTTGTTGTATGGGAAGAACAACTCCGGCTCGTTCCGGATTGTGTTCTGGATTCCCTTGTTCGTCTTGGCCCGTGCCTGAAGAAACGAGCGCACGTTGCCCTGAAGGAGCTTTTCGCCCCAGCGATCGTAGATGCTCGCCAGTTGCGAACCGGGAATGATCATCAGGTAGCTTTCCAGGGCGTCACCGGATCGCGAGGCCTTGAGTGCGGGTATGGCACCGCCGAAGTCGCCGTTCAGGTCGATCTCGATCTCGTCGCTTCCCTTCAGATCAAAGCGCTCGAACCGAGCGAGATCCCAGACGGACCAAGTGATCGGAACGTCACCGATTTGGGCCAGCTTCACCGCATCATCGCGACCGATGTACTGGCGATTGGAAACGAGGATCAGTTTGACCTTCGTGACCTGCGACCAAGTCGTGATGATCAGGTCAGAGACCTGAAACGCCGGATTGGCCTCGTTGAGGGAATCCCGGAATTCCTCGGTCTTCGCCTTCTTCAGAAATCGGATCAGGGGGTTCAGGATCGGGGGGACATCGCTCTTGCCAAAAGTCTCGACATTGTCGCTATCGGCAAAATCGCAGACAATCAAACCGAGGACACCTTCGCTGTCTCTCGGATCACCCGCATAGCCGTCGATCCTCAGTCTCTGACCGCCTTCGCCGCTCTGATAGTAGGCTCGATCGGCGACCTGCAGTTCGCCGGCTTCGGTCAGCCGTTCCGTCATCCGGTCGAAAAATGCCTCTACGGGGAAGACGCCGCTGGCATCCGCTTCGCGGCGGATATCGGCCATCAGGTTCTGGTGGTACTCATCGAGTTCGCTCATGGCTGCTCTGCTTCGTTCAGCTTTTCCTGCACCATGACCCAATCCGTCCGGAATGGCGTGCAGGCAGAAAGTGCGAGTGCATAGGAAACCGCGGACAATCCGAGCGGCACGGGTGCGGCAATCCGCGGGAAGTTCTCGGTCACGGCATGGAAATCAGGGGACGACACGATCCAGCGCCACGCCGAATAGTCGTGCAGGATGTCAAATCCGGCGTCAGCCAGGTGCAGATCCCAGTCCATGATTGCCGACGGCTCGGTCCGTTCCAGAAGCTCGGTGACTTCCGAGACATACTCTGTCAGCGTTCGGCCGTTTGGCGGCTGCACCTTGTCGACGGCCAGCACCGCCAGCCACAGGCGTCGATCCGGCACATCAGCCAGCTGGAACTCGTTCGTGATCTTCACGAAGGGCTGCGAGGCCCCACGCCTCGCCTTGACCTCGATGCAGTCGGCCTTCAACTCGAAATCCTTCGGTGCGCCAGAAGGGCCCGTCCAGGCGGACAGGGCTGGTTTCGCGCCGACAGTCGCGAACAGCAGCTTCAGAACCTCGATCTCACCAACCAGCCCCTTCTGGGCCTCTTCCGACAGGACGTCCAACTTGCCGCCACGCAGCAGATAGTGCCACCGAAAGGTACGTCCGATCGCGCGTTCGAGGGCTTCGGCCTCGGTTTCGGCAAGCTCGCCGGCCGCCATCACATCCCGGCATAGCGTCTCGAACAGTTCAAGCTGTGCGCTGTCCTTGAGCCGGATGTAGAGGATCGGGCCACCGGGTAGCGTCTGGAACCGGATTTCGAGGTTTCGCAGCTTCGGCAAGTCAGGGGCGGGCTTCGGGAGGTCGGCCAGTTGAAGGACAAGTGCAACATCGGCACGTGGCATGACCGCCCAGAACCAGTTCCACCGTGCCGAGGCTGAAACCCGGCGCGTGTCTAATCTTCCGGCCTCAAGGCCGGACCAAGGCGTGTCATTCGGTATCACCGAGTGCCTCCTCCTCGATCTCTTCCTCGCCGAACATCTCACGCATGCGGATGGTGTTGACGACATACTCCACGGTACCGCCTTGGACATCCGACGGCGGGAAGCAGATGCTCCACGCAAGGACCACGCCTGGCGATTTCGCCTTCAACTCGTCCGAGACCGCGGGTTCAACGAAACGGAGAATGATCAACGGACTACGACCCGGAATTTCGCAGAAGATCCGGGGCGGAAGGGTTTCAGGAACGGGCTTGCCGCCACGAATCCGCTCTTCACGAAAGGCATCTGTGGCCGCGTCGATCTGTACCTTCGTCAGGCCGACACGCTCGTCGCCTGGGGAGCCGACGCGCCTGCTGGTGCCGCTGATTGCAAGGACACCCTGACGCAAGTCCGGCTCGCCGACCGATCGGCCAAAGGCCCGCATGTCAAGCCCGGCCAAGTCAGATGGCGTCGCATCTGCCTTCTGAGCGCTGGCAAACAGGACATCCCATTCCTTGAGCTCGTTTTCGGCACGGGCATCTATGTAATCTGCCATAAGTCTCGGATCGGTGAGGGGATCAGAGGCATCGGCGCGGAATGCACGCAGGAAATCGCGGACCAGATCGACCGAAACGCCGCTGAAAAGGGTTCCGCGAGAAGGGTGTTGCGGTTCCAGCCCACTGGCCTTGATTGCCGCTGCAAGTGCCTGCCCGGCCTGTCGGTTGCGGTCCAGTTGATCGCGATCCGTGCGGATGCGTGTCGTTTCGACCAGCTTGCCTGCGAGGCCGACCTTCATCGGGAACTCGCGCCCCGTGCCCATCTTGTTCCTCGCCGTCACAATCAGCGATTCCGGATGGCTGCGCACGGCCAGACCAAACTGCTCGGGCGTTGCCTTGGCCAGTTCCATGCGCTTCAGCTGCGCCTGCAGGTCGTCCATCGCCTCGTGGATATGGGCATACCAGCCCACACCATCGGCAGGGATCCAGATCCGGCACAGATCCTCGTAGCCGGGTCGATAGCCGAACCACCGACCCATCTGCATGAGGGTGTCATACATCATGGAGTTCCGCAGGAAGTAGCTGACGGTCAGCCCTTCCAGCGTCAGCCCGCGCGAGAGGGAGAAGCCACCGACGGCAATTACCGTCACGCCATGTTCCCCGCCTTGCTCATAGTCGAGCGGCTGCGACCGTTTAGATGCGTTGACCTCAACGACACGCGCGGCAACCAGAACCTCATGGAGGCGAGCCTGGACGGTGGGCCAGTCCGCGCCCTCGGCCTCGGCGAACTCGGACTCCCAGATCTCATGCAAGGCAGCAATCTCCGGGTTGCGCAGCGCTGCCTTGCCCTTGGCGCCATCGACCGCTACCGCGTCCCGCATCCTGTCGATCACATCGCCCACCCGAGACCGCAACCGCCCCTGGACATCAGTAAAACGCGAGGCGTTGATCAGCATCGAGGCATGCGCTGCCTGCTGGCCGCGGGCATTCCGGATCGCCCGCGCGACGATGAAGGCGCGCACGGCGCGGATGAGGCTTTCGGGGAGCACGTCGACCGGATGGTCGATCTTGTGCTTCATCGGAAGGATGTCCTCGTTGTCGCCGATAAGGCGGACATGCCGTTCACGGGCATCAATAAACACCTTCTGCGCCCCGAAGTAGTTTGATGGTGCATCGAGGCCGATGATGAAGTGCCGCGGGAACAGGTCCTGCTTCAGCGTCTCGTCGTCGGTATCCGGGTCGATGAAGATGTTGGCAAAGGGCGTTGCAGTGTAGCCGACGTAGCAACTGCGGTAGAATAGTGAAAGCAGCTCGCGAATCTGGCCATTGATTCGGGTCACCTCATCACGCGCGTAGGCCGTGTTGATCGAGGCATTGTCGGCCTCGTCGTCGATGAGCAGCATGGGCTGGCTGACCATCTGGGTGCCCTGGTGGACCGAATGTTCCTTCAGCCATTCCAGCAGGTTCTTCAGCGTGCTGGAGTTTTTCTTGATCACCAGCACGACGGGCACATTGTACTGCCCGATCTGGCTGGTGTTCGTGGTGGCCGTGGCCTTGTTGAAGTCGCGCAGCGTGTTGGTGAGAGAGACCGGAAACTCGCGCTGATCGAACTGGCCGACACCGATGATCTTCTGGCGTTGCGCCCTGTTGGCATGGGCCAACCGCCCGGTATCCCGGCCGATAAAGCCCTCGTCGATGCGGGCCTGGGTCTGGTTGCGAAGGTTGTTGTGGATGCCCGCGATCACGACGATCAGGCGATAGCCTGCATCCGCCGCCTTGCAGATCAGCCCCGTGTAGTTGGCGGTCTTGCCGCTTTGCACATGGCCGACGACCATGCCGCGCCGGCTCCAAGGACTCAGGTTGCGCGGATCGCCCAAGCGATCCAGCACGCGATCCGTCACCTCATCCGTCGCGTCAATCACCGACTTCGGCAGTCCTTTCAGATTCAAGAGCTTGCGATATCGGCCCCAATAGAAGTCCCCAATCTCCCCATTGATCCTGGCGTCATGCAGCCAAGGGCGAAAATCCTCGGCATCGACAATGGCGCCGAAGCCCATGCTGATGCCGTACTTCTCCTCGATCAGGCGCGCGAGTTCTTCGGCGTCATCATCTTCGACCTGCCCTGCAAACATCGGCATGACTCGCAGCTGGGCAATGATCTCCCGGATCGACTGGGCCGTGTGGGGGCCGGGTTGAGACGCCATGTACATGGACGTCATGCCCTCGAGGCTGCTCAGGACCTGCTTCACTTGTGTTCCTTCGTCTCGATCGTCGCTGCAATGATGCGTTCGGTATCTTCCCAGGCCGAGCGGAACGGATCGACATCCTTCATCAGTGCTTTGATTTCCTTGATGTCCTTCTGCGCGCCCGCGAGGACGGACACTGTTGCCTGCACGGCTTGCGCCAGCGTGTCCTCGTCCACCCGATCTGGAATGATCTGTTCGGCCCTGCCTGCCATGTCAGCGTGCAGCGTTTCGATGGGCAGTGAAGCCCCTACCAGCGAAATGCAGTTGAAGAATCCGCGCCGCAGGTCCGGGGGCAGGCTTTCGGCGAATTCGACAAAGGCGGGATGGTCGGCGTTCGGACGGTAGCGGATCTGTCCATCGGCTTGCATCCGGTGCCACATCGGCAATCGCTCGTGATCGACGAGCTTTTGGCCCCGCTTGCTATAGGTGCGCTTGGAACCAGCGAGGATGCGTTCGATGACTTTCTTCAGGCGATCTCGCACGACAGGCGGCAGCTGGGCCGACGATTTCTTGACGTCGATCTTCCAGTCTGCGTCCATGCTGTTGGGGATGTCGATTCTGACCCGCGACAGCTTTGTAAGCTCCGATTGGCGGCAGAGGCCGAACCACGTCCCGTACACGATGAGTCGTTTGCCACGATACAGGTAGAACCCTTGCGATTTCAGATGACCTTCCGGGCCGCCGACATCCTCCCAATCCGTCTTTGAGCTCTGCTTGTGATGAGGAAGCGTAAAGCTCTGGATTTCCACATCGCCCCTAGTCAGGCTCAGCTTCTCTTCGGGGTCTGAAATAGTTGCGGGGTTCTTTCGTGCGAAAGGATCGAGGGGACGAAGTTGCCGCCCGTTTAGCAAAATGTGCAGCGGTTTTGGGTCTTCCATGAACCGATGGAACACAAGGCGCAGGTGGCGCTCGGTTTCAGCAATTCTCTGGTTGATGACTTCCGCGCGCTTGGCGGTATTGTGGGAATAACCCCCTGTCAGCCGATCGAGTTTCTGCCAGAGCACAAGCGTGCCCTTTTGGCCCAACTTGTCTATGCCGGGGATCAGATCACAATGGTCCGGCAACTCCACCGCCCATTCGTTCCGTTCGGCCACGACATCCAGATCCCAAATGGCTGCGCTTGTTTGACCTGACCGTCTGGAAACGACCGTCAGGCGGCGGCATTGAGAGAAACTTGCGCTCTTGAGTCCGAGTCCGAACCTTCCGAGGTCAGGTTCGTCGCGCGTGGCCAACGGATTCTTGCTGCCCGGTCGCATTGCAGCGACCAGCTCTTCCTCGGTCATACCTTCGCCATCGTCGACAATCGCGATGTAGGGCTCGTCAGAGTAGGTCTCAGTGACGATTTCGATCCGATGTGCGCCCGCAGTAATCGAATTGTCGATGATGTCAGAAACGGCCGTCTCGAGGGAATAACCGATGTCCCTCAGCCCCTCGATAAGTGCCGCGGCGTGAGGAGTGGCATCTGCCCGTCTTGAAACAACAATTTCTTGCATGCGAACCCGCGATGGAATGATCACGGTCTACTCTGGCGCGAACGGATCGTCCTTACAAGCCGCGCGAAGTACCTCAAAGTCCTGGGGTGTCGGGTTATGTCAGGGACGCATGGATCAACGCGGCGATCTGCCTTGCGAGAAATGGCGGTACCGCGTTCCCGACCTGGACGTATTGTTGTGTCCGATTGCCCAGAAAAAGGTAATCATCCGGAAAGGTCTGCAGCCTGGCGGCCTCACGCACCGTCAGGCTGCGGCACTGCAACGGGTCCGGATGGATGAAATAGTGCCCGTCCTTGGATATGTGGCTCGTCACCGTCGTCGATGCCTCACCCGCCAGTTGAACCCGGAAACGGTCGTTGAAGGCACCGCTGTGCCAGTTGCGGTGGTCGGGGCTGAGCGCGAGCGGGAAATCGGCGGCCTTTGGGCTGTAACCATGGACGCTACCGAATACCGCAGCGAAGAGATAGCGCCCGAGATCAGAAGCCATGTGCCCGCGCGTCTCGTGCTGGGCGATCGCGCGCAGGCCCGGCCGCTCCAGCCATTGCCGCAACTCGTCGTTCGAAGTTGCATAGCCTTCAGGAAGCCACGAGGCAGCACGAACGTCCGGAGAGGCGTCCTGCATCCGCCTTGAAACAGACCGGAAGGCTTCGCGAAGGGCGCAGTCATCCTTCCCCTTATAGATGCCGGCCAGCAGCTTTGCTGCATCGATGACCTCACGACGCCACAATACGGCGTCGTCGAGCCTTCTGCTGATGCCGCTCCGCAGGGAGGGCATTGTCCCTATGACATCGTTGACCGTCCTGGTCCCCGAAGAAACAGCGATCTCTGCATCTGGCGCCCTTGCCGCAAGATCGGATCGGATACCGACAATGATCACCCTGTGGCGTCGTTGCGGAACGCCAAATGCCTCGGAACGCACGATAAAGTCGGAAGGCCGCATTGCTTCCTGCAGACTCGCCTTGCCATCTTCGACCCGGATGGCACGCAGTTCGTAATGATGGTCGCGCCCCGTACCCAGCGAGGACAGGTCTTCCATCAGCATCTCGAAGACCAGTCGGCTCTCGACCGTCGAGGACAGCATGCCCTTGACGTTTTCCATAACGAAGGCGGCCGGGCGAAGCTTGTCCAACACGCGGATGTATTCTCGGAAGAGGTAGTGCCGCGCGTCCTTCTCGGGAACGTAGCCGACCTTGCCCCTCGACCGTGCGCGCCCGACTAGGGAATAGGCTTGGCAGGGCGGGCCGCCGATCAGGATCGTATCGTCGTAACCGGCCTTCAGCTTTTCGATGGCACCATCTATTGCGGACGCGGCGATCTCGGTTCCAAGTTCAAGCGCACGGGCTTCGTCAACGGCATGCTTCCACGCTTGAGGGTCGACGACCGACCAGTCCGGTTCAGACTCAAGCCCTGCGTGAAAATCGATGAACTCCTTCGGCAAGACGCCATGACGCGCGCGATATTCGCGCAGGAAGGCGCGCAACGTCAGAGTCCGGTGGGCCGACGCCTCCTTCTCGACCGAGATGCCGATCCGGAACGGCGCATGGCCGTCCCTCGCCAGTGACACAAATCCCTCGCCAAGCCCGCCTGGACCGGCAAAAAGATCGACAATACCGAAAGTGGAAGGCAAATGAGGCTCCTGACGAAGTTCATTCAGCCAGTGTATATTAGGTTTGAGGACGAAAACCAGGGCGGATGTGACCGATATCGTTGACCAGCAGACCCGTTCCCGGATGATGTCGGGAATAAGGGGAAAGAACACCAAGCCCGAGCTCGCTCTGCGGCGGGCGCTCCACGCGCGCGGCTTTCGCTTTCGGCTCCACTCAGCGAACGCTCAGGGACGACCAGACCTTGTTCTGCCGAAATATCGCGCCGTCGTCTTCGTGCATGGTTGCTTCTGGCATCGCCACAAGGGCTGTCGCTATGCAACCATGCCGTCGACCCGTCCGGACTTCTGGCACGCAAAGTTCGAGTCGAATGTTGCTCGGGACCGCATCGTTCGCGCAGCGCTACTTGCGGCGGGTTGGCGAGTGGCGACGATCTGGGAATGTGCCTTGCGAGAGCCCGAACAGGCCTCCGTAACCACCGACCGTCTTTCAGCATGGCTGCTGACAGAAACTGACACGCTCGAGCTCGGCGAGCGCGAGGTTTCGGTAAACAAAAGAGAAAGCGAGGAGGCCAGCTCTTCCAGCTGATTGATTCAGCGCGGCAACCCGTTTCTTGATCAGCTATTTTCGAAGCTGCTCCGCGACGTGCCGGGAATCGAAATTCCGGGGAACCTTGGCAGCAGGTTGTCTTTTGAAATCACGCGGCCGGAGTCGGCAACCTCTGCCGAGTTGACGGGCTCCCAGCCGGAGATTGGTCCGGACGTCGGCCAGGGGAAATCCGTGATGGCGAAGGCGGAATTGTCCGGCAAGATGACGGCCGGTCGGCCTTCCCAGTCAACGAATATCGGTCCGGATATTGGCATGCCGGAGAACGTAAGCAAGATCGGCATAAATTGGAAGTCGCCGCATCACCCGCGTCACGCGCGCTGTCGTGCTTTGATGAGTGGCTTCAAAGACGCCTCGTTCTTGCACTGCCTCCGCAATATTGCGAGGACAGCCAGATCGGCGGATGCCTGGTTCGAGGTCAAATTCGCAATGACTGAAAAGCACCCTCAGGGACCTTCAACCGCTCAACAGAGCAGATATCGCCCGCACTTGCGTCTAGTAGGCAGAGCCTTCCTGCAGAACTAGCCGCACACAGAAAGGCGCTATGCACGGAAATCCAGTTGGTTTGTTACCCCATTTGTTACCCGACAAAGGGTAGCACCGGCACAATCTCATGTAAGTCTATGAAAACATTGGTGGGTGTACAAGGACTCGAACCTTGGACCCGCTGATTAAGAGTCAGCTGCTCTACCAACTGAGCTATACACCCATTCCGACCCGGTCACGCAAGGGGCGCCGCCGAGGGACGCGCCTCTCTAGCAAAGCGGTTGCCACCTGTCCAGCGCCCATGCGCACTTTTAACACCGCGCCAATCTGCTAGGATGCGCCCTCACCTTCCCCATCCTCTCGTTTCGAGCGCACCCCTATCCCATGCAGATTGCCGAACTCTTCTCCGTCTCCAGCGAATGGTTGATCACGAACGCCATTTCGCTGGCCACCGGCATCGTCGTCCTCATCGGCGGCTGGACCCTTTCCCGCACGCTGGCCCATGCCGTCCGCCGCCTCCTGCCCAGAACCCACGCCTTTGACGAAACCATCGCGCCGATGCTGTCGCAGGTGGTTCGTTACGGGATTCTGGTCATCACGATTGTTATCGTACTGGCCCAGTTCGGGGTGCAGACGACGTCGATCCTGGCGATTCTCGGTGCCGCCGGTCTGGCCATTGCCCTCGCCCTGCAGGGCACGCTGGCCAACATCGCCGCGGGCGTCATGCTGATCTGGCTGCGCCCGATTGCGGTAGGGGAATATGTCGATGGCGAGGGTCTGGCCGGCACGGTCGTGGAGGTGGGCCTGTTCGGCATCCGCCTGCGCACAGCGGATGGGATCTATGTTTTCGCGCCCAATTCGAAGCTCTGGGCGGCCGCGATCACGAACTATAGCCGTGAACCCCGAAGGCGTCTCGACACCAAGGTCGGGATCTCCTATGACGCCGACATCGCCAAGGCGCGCAAGGTCCTGCTCGAAATCGCCCGCGACGACCGCGTGCTCGCGGACCCCGCGCCAGCGGTATATGTCGCCGCTCTCGGCGCGAGTTCGGTGGACATGCTGCTGCGTTGCTGGGTCAAGACCGCAGACTACTGGGACGTTCTTTACGAATTCAATGAACGCGCCAAGCTCGGGCTCGACCATGCGGGTGTCGAGATCCCGTTCAACAAGCTCGACGTCAACATCCTCACCACGCCGGACAATTCTGCCGACGAAGTCTCCCAGCCGCGCCGCAAACCCAGGGTGCCGCACATAGAGGGCTCGGAACCCCCGGCAAGCGAGTAGGCCGGGGACGCTCCTTGCGCCTCAGTGGTTGATGCCAAGATAGGCCTTGGCGCCCCAGACCTGATCGACCCGCTGGTTGCGGCCGCATGTAAGCCGGTAGTAATTGTAGCGGATCGGGTGCTTCTGATAGTAATTCTGGTGGTAGGTTTCCGCTGGGTAGAATGGCCCCGCCATCTTGACTGCCGTCGCCACGGATCGGCCAAGCTCTCTTTCCGCCGCCTTCTTGCTGGCAATCGCCAGGTCGTATTGCGCCTTGCTGGTGGCGAAAATCGCGGTGCGGTAGGTCGGCCCGCGGTCGCAGAACTGACCGCCCCCATCCGTGGGATCGACCGAATGCCAGAACGCCGTCAGCAGCTGCTCGTAGCTGACCTTGCCTGGATCGAACGTTATCTCGACCGATTCGTAATGCCCGGTCCCGCCATGTGACACCTGCTTGTAGGTCGGGTTGGCGACCGTACCGCCGGTGAAGCCGGAAATGGTGCTGATCACCCCCTTGACGTGGTCGAAGTCGCTTTCAACGCACCAGAAACACCCGCCCGCGAAGATCGCCGTTTCACGCTGTGCGGCATTTGCGGTCGCGGCCCATCCCCCTGCGCCAAAAAGCGCGAAGACGAAGATCGCAACCACTGTCCATGCGCGTCTCATCCTGAAATCTCCCCATTCTGAAGGTCCAGGCAGAGAGAACCGCAAGAGCCGCTGTTTATCGACCCCGTCTCGCGGGCATGTGAGCAATGGTGATAAACGAAAAAAGTAGAAAGGGCGGCCATTTGCCCGCCCTTTCTGAATCAGTTCGCAAACCGGGCAATCAGCCGGCCAGGGCCCCTTGCGCCGCGGCGCCCTTCTCGACCAGCAGGCGATTATAGGCATTCAGATAGGCGCGGGCAGAAGCCACCAGCGTATCCGGCTCCGCCGCCTGGCCGGAAACGATCCGGCCATTCATCTCGAGCCGGACATGCGCATTGGCCTGAGCGTCGGTGCCGCCTGTCACTGCGTCCACGCCGTAAAGCACCAGATGCGGATCGGCGCCAACCGCCGCCTTGATCGCATTGAAGATCGCATCGACCGAGCCGGTTCCGTCCACCGCGACATCCACCCTCTTGCCGTCCACCGACAGGGCCAGTTCGCAATGGTGCTCGCCTCCGGTGCGCGAAACGACGTTCATCGACACCAGCCTGATGCGATCCGAACTTGACCCGACCTCGTCATCGACCAGCGCGACCAGATCGGCATCGTAGACATGCTTTTTCTTGTCGGCGAGATCCTTGAAACGCTGAAAGGCCTCCTGGAAAGCGTTTTCGCCCAGTTCGTAGCCCAGTTCCTTGAGTTTCTCGCGGAACGCGTGGCGCCCCGAGTGCTTGCCCATGACCAGCGACGTCGATTTGATGCCGACGCTTTCCGGGGTCATGATCTCGTAGGTTTGCGCGTTCTTCAGCATGCCGTCCTGGTGAATGCCGCTTTCATGCGCAAACGCGTTCCGGCCGACAATCGCCTTGTTGTACTGCACCGGGAAGTTGGCCGCCGCCGATACGATCTTGGACGCCCTGGCCAACTGGGTCGTCTCGACATTCGTATAGTAGGGCATCGCGTCGGGCCGGGTACGAATCGCCATCACGATTTCCTCAAGCGCCGCATTGCCCGCCCGTTCGCCTATGCCGTTGATCGTGCACTCGATCTGCCGCGCCCCGGCGCGTACCCCTGCGAGAGAATTGGCCACCGCCATCCCCAGGTCATTGTGGCAATGGGTCGAGAAGATGGCCTTGTCCGCATTCGGCACGCGGTTGAAGAGCATCGAGATCAGTTCGAAATATTCATCCGGAACCGTGTAGCCGACCGTGTCGGGAATGTTGATCGTCGTGGCGCCAGCGGTGATTGCCGCCTCCACACACCGGCACAGGAAGTCGTGTTCGGTGCGCGTGCCGTCTTCGGGGGACCACTCGACATCGTCGGTGTACTGGCGCGCCCGCGAGACCGAGGCAATCACCTTCTCGAACACCGCCTCCGGCTCCATCTGCAGCTTGTATTTCATATGCAGTGGCGAGGTGGAAATGAACGTGTGGATACGGCCGCGCGGCGCATGACGGATCGCGTCTGCTGCCCGGTCGATGTCCTTGTCGCTGGCACGCGCCAGCCCGCAGATCACCGCATTCTTTGCCCGCTTGGCGATCTCGGTTACGGCCTCGAAATCGCCGTTCGAGGCAATCGGGAATCCGGCTTCGATGATGTCCACGCCCATGTCGTCGAGGGCTTCGGCCACCTGCAGCTTTTCTTCCAGCGTCATCGATGCGCCGGGGGACTGCTCGCCATCGCGCAACGTGGTGTCGAAAATGAAGACCCGTTCCTTGTTCGTCTGGGTCTGGTCTGCGTCGCTACTCATTCTCTTGGTCCTGATCAAACGGCCGCTCACGGCCGGACAATTGCTGTTCGGCTGAAATGGTCATCCCCTGAACACCCGCTCGCAGAACCGAGCCGCCGGCACTCAGGGGCGGATAAGGAGGAGAAGAAGAAGTGGAAGCAGGAGCATTGCGGCCGCGATCAGCCGGGCCCTCGCCACGTCCTGTTCGGCACGGGCGGCAACAGCGGCTTTCGATCTGGCGGTCCGGTCAGGCATGCACAACCCTGCGCGCTCTGCACATTCACTGAACAGATAATGCGCACGATCGACCGAATCTGCAACCCCCTTGCGGTGGAATTGCGCCCGGACGCGATGCGCGACGCTCAATTGAAGGCCATGACCGCGCAAAATATGATGGCCGGCCCACAAATCGCGTTGACCATTCCGGCGCGCCTGGCAAGCGCGGCGGACGCCATGTCGCCCGCCTTGATGCCGCGATAGGCGCGCGATCCCATGCCGATCGATGCGCTGAGCACCACCACCAGTGCGATCTTGACCCAGAACCACGCACTAAGCGTCCCCAGATCGGACCAGCGCATGGCCACGAGAACAATGCCGGTCACCCACAGCAAACCAAGGCCTACATGGCCGTTGCGCGCCAGGATATCGCCCAGCCTGAAAAGGGTCGATCGCTGGTCGGCATTCGATTGCCCCATCAGCGGCCCGATATTCGACATGGCAATGCCCGACCCCATTCCAAGGACGAGACTGAACAGATGCACGAAAAGGATCACGTTGAATATGACTGCGAAAACCATCGCCACCCCCGATATGGCGCCCAGCCCTCGGTTCGGACCGGCGCGAGACTTTTCTGTAGAGCCCTAATCCCTCAGATCCAGGGTGCCCTCGGCCACGACCACAGCCTCGCCGCCAATGCCTGCGTGGAACAGGACCCCGTCCCTCTTGCGAAACTGCAGGGCGATCAGGCTCGGGCGACGCATCTCCTTGCCCTGCCGGATCGTAACGTCGAACTGCCCTTCCGCCTCTTCGGCAGTTGCCGAAAGAAGCCCGATCAGGGCCGCGGCCGCAGACCCCGTTGCAGGATCCTCGCCGGCTGCAAGGCTCGGAGAGAACATGCGCGCCGCATAGTCGCAATAGCTCTCCTCTGGTGTCTGCGTGAACGCATAGACCGCGCTGTCGCCAATCGGGAAAGTTTCCCTCCAGCCGCGCCTTTCCAGCCTGATTTCACGCAGCACCCCGGCATCGCGCACCGGCACCAGGTAGTATGGGTTCCCCGCACTATAGAGCGCGGGCTCCATTCGCCCCAGCCCGATATCGGAGGGTGAAAGCCCAAGAGCCTGCGCGATCCTGTCGCCATCCGGTTCCCAGGCTTCGGATTCGGGAAGCCGAGGCAAGGCAAAGCGCGCCGAGCCGCGCCGTGGCCCGTCGGCTGCAGTCACCGCTGTGATCAAACCGACATGTTCCTCGAAACGAACTCCCGACAGCCGTTCCTTGATCGCCAGAAGCACCCCTGCCCCGACTGTTCCATGACCGGAAAACGGCAATTCGGACTTTGGCGTGAAGATCTTCAGCGTTGCGCTGTGCCGGTTGCTGGACGGCTTGCACACAAAGACCGTTTCCGACAGCCCGAACTCTCCGGCAATCGCCTGCATGCGCTCGTGCCCAAGTTCGTCGGCCTTCAGTACCACCGCCAGAGGATTGCCCGACAGCGCCTGGCGGGTGAACACGTCCATGATGTAGTAGTTCAGCTTCACGCCCTACCCCCCATCTGCGTGGTAACGAGTCGACCGAATCGGTCCCGCGTGTCAATTGCCACCCGGCCTCAGCCCTCACTCTCTCCTTCGCCCTCGGCCACCCCCATTACTCGGGCCCAGGCATCGAACAGCGGCTGGCGTGATGTCGGCTGGCCCTCGAAATTGACGTCACCCCTGTCGATGCCTGCCCATGGAACCGCGCTGGCAGTCCAGATGTTTCCCACCGGCACGGCCCAGCTTGCGTCATCCAGCGTGCCGGGCTTGAGCACGATTGCATTGCCCGATGCAGGCCTGTTCCAGACGAGCGTGCCGCAGGTGCCGCACCGCATCATCTTCAGGCGATTGCCGCTCTGGGCAGTCTTTTCAAAGACCACTGGTTCGCCCGAAATCAGTTCGATCGCCTCGGCGGGCACGATGGCCGACATCGAGAAGCCCGCGCCCGAGGAGCGCTGACAGTCCTTGCAGTGGCAGCGATAGACCGTCAGGGGCATCGCCTTGAGCCGGTATCGAACCGAGCCGCAGATACAGCCGCCTTCGACTGGAAAATGCGGAAGCGCCGTGTGATGTCCGATCATGTCATTCTCCCTTGCACTTGCTCGTTCAATTTGCCGCAACACGGCGCCGGTCGTCTCGTCAAAAGATCCGCCGAAACCGGCACCTGCAATGCTTAGGCAGTTACCGAACTATTGACTTTCACGGTACCCGGTATTTAGTTAGGTACATGCTTAACAATCCCGACCCACTCGACCAGCTTTTTCATGCCCTCGCAGACGCCAATCGCCGGGCGATCATCGACCGTCTCGCCCGCGAGGAGGTCTCTGTTTCCGCCTTGCGCGGGCCGCTGGGCATTTCAATGCCGGCGACACTGCAGCATATCGGCGTTCTCGAGGCAGCCGGCCTGGTGACGACACGCAAGAAAGGCCGGGTTCGCACGTGCACACTCGACCGCACCGCTCTGTCGCGCGCCGAGAAGTGGATCAACGAGCGACGCGAATTCTGGAGTGACCGGCTCGACGCGCTGGGCCATCACCTTGAGGGCAGTATGAACGATTTCAATGAGCGAGGGGATAAAACATGACCGACAATCGCAATGTGGTTCACGCGACATTCGTCCTGGAGCGAACCTACCCCGTGTCACGGGCGCGCGTATTCGACGCCTTCTCCGACGCCGACCGGAAACGCGACTGGTTCACCGGTCTTTCTGGCGCCGATCACAGCCTCGACTTCCGCGTCGGTGGCCGCGAAACCAGCCACGGCAAGATGCCCAATGGCGGCGACATGCACTATGACGCCGTCTATTTCGACATCGTGCCGGGCCAGCGCATCGTCTACGCCTACGAGATGCGCTTCGGCGACCAGCGCATCTCGGCCACCTTGACCACGGTGGAACTGGACGAAACCGATGGCGGAACGCGCCTGAAGTTCACTGAGCAGGGCGCCTATCTGGACGGTTTCGACGGCCCCGCCTACTGGGAACGCGGGACCACTTCCCTGCTCGAGCGATTGGGCCAGTCCTTCGAAGAATAGCCTGAACAAGAAGGGCGGGGATTTCCCCGCCCTCCTCGTTCGTCAAGGCCCGGCAATCGACCCAATCGAGAGGACCATCGATCGCCGGCACGTCAGGGCAGGTCAGTTCCGCGACCTGTCGACGAGCGCACCGGCCTTGATCCACCGGGAGGTTGCCAGTGGAAGTGGGCACCACTTCCACGTTTCGGCAACCGACCCCGCCCAAAGGCCATGGATCGCCGGCCCGCCGAAGCGGGCTAGTTCCGCGACTTGTCGACGAGCGCACCGGCCTTGATCCACGGCATCATGCCGCGAAGCTTCTCGCCGACCTCTTCGATCTGGTGGCTGTCATTGTTGCGCCGCGTGGCCTTGAAGCGCGCAGCGCCCGAGCGGTATTCCTGCATCCATTCGGAGGTGAACCGGCCCGACTGGATATCCTTGAGCACCCGCTTCATTTCCGCCTTGGTCTCGTCGGTGATGATGCGCGGTCCCGAGACATATTCGCCCCATTCGGCGGTGTTCGAGATCGAATAGTTCATGTTGGCGATGCCGCCCTGGTAGATCAGGTCGACGATCAGCTTGACCTCGTGCAGGCACTCGAAATAGGCCATTTCGGGCGCATAGCCGGCCTCGACCAGCGTCTCGAACCCGGCGCGGATCAGTTCGACCAGACCGCCGCACAACACCACCTGCTCGCCGAACAGGTCTGTCTCGCACTCTTCCTTGAAATCGGTCTCGATGATGCCCGAGCGCCCGCCACCGACACCGGAGGCATAGGCCAGCGCCAGCTCCTTCGCATTGCCCGACGCATCGTGCTGCACCGCGATCAGGCACGGCACACCGCCGCCTTTTTCGAATTCGCCGCGCACGGTGTGGCCTGGCCCCTTGGGCGCGATCATGATCACGTCGACGGTCGCCTTGGGCTCGATCAGGCCGAAATGCACGTTCAGGCCATGCGCGAAGGCGATGGCCGCCCCGTCGCGGATGTTCGGAGCGATTTCATCGCGGTAGATGTCTGCCTGCAGCTCGTCCGGGGTCGCCATCATCATCAGGTCGGCCCATTTGGCGATCTCGGCGACACTCATCACCTTGAGCCCGTCCGCCTCGACCTTCTTGGCGGTCGACGAACCGGGGCGAAGTCCGATGGCGATGTCGGTCACCCCGGAATCCTTGAGGTTGAGCGCATGCGCACGGCCCTGCGAGCCGTATCCGATGATCGCCACCTTCTTGTTCTTGATCAGATTGAGATCGGCATCCCGATCGTAATAGACGCGCATGAGGCACTCCCCTTTTCTTCGCGTTTCATCTCACCTGGCAGCCCGTGCCGCCCGATTGTTTCTTCCCCACCCCTTTTCGGGGAGGAGAATCCGATCACGCCCCGTAAAGGGCGAGAAACTGATCCGCCGCCGTCGCGGCTTCCCTGTCGATTTCGGCGCCGCCGACCTTCAGCCTGTCGCCCAGCAACAGCCGGATCTGCACGTCGCGCACCACCAGCCCGAAATAGGTGCGGAACGCCTGCTCGGCATCCTCGAAACGCAACAGCCCCGCCTCACGCCCGGCTTCCAGCACCGGCTTCAGCCGCCGCCCCATGGCAATGCGGCCGTTCTCCAGCACCACACGCCCGAGGTCGCGCTTGTCAGCCCCGGCATGGGCCACCGCCAGCCGGTTGAGCGCCACCGAGATGTCGCCGGTCAACACGGTCAGAAGATCGCGCCCGAAGGCATGAAGGCTCTGGCTAAGGCTCTCCCGGTTGAGCTTTTGCCGGTCGACAATCGGCGCGCGCACCTTGGCCGCCTGCCATTGCACAGTCGCGGTGAGCAGCCCGTCACGGTCGCCGAACCACTTGTAGAGCGTTTCCTTGGAGCAACTGGCTCGCCGCGCCACCTCGGTCATGGTCAGCCTGTCACCCGCGTCGACCAGCACGTCGAGCGCCGCCGTCAGCACCGCCTTCTGGCGCTCCGTCAGGTCCCGATCGCCGATGTCGAGGGTTGTGGCCAAACGCGCGCTCCTCCTGCATCGAATTGCTGCGCGCGGCCGGGGCCCTCGCCCCGCTCCAGTCCGCAGCCATCGATGAATTTCACCGTACCGTACGTTACGGTTCGGCAATTGGCAAGTCGGATTTGTTTGTGGCCTGCCAGAAAGATCAGGCGGCGTGGGGCGAGACCTGCCTCATCCGTTTGTTTTTTGGTGCGAGACACATCTCGCAAAGGTTGCACTGAGCGCGTTTCCGAACGGCGAACCGGCTGCCACTTCGCCTGGAAACGCTTGTGCGGCAGGGATTTGTCACCCGGGCGACAACAGGTTGCCCCGTCGCCGCCTGCATAGGTGCGGTTCGGCAGGCGGGGATAAGTTGGGGGAAAGCGGACGGGGCGCCCGCTTGTGACGGGAGGCATGCGGTCTGCTGTTCACTCGAACGCGCCAAATATTCTTCGTCGTTCCCGCGAAAGCGGGAACCCAATGGCCTTCATGCCGCATGAAGAGGCGAGTGGATTCCCGCTTTTGCGGGAATGACGGAGTGGGGTGGCTTGTCTCCTCAGGAGTCTATGTCCCCCTTGCGTCGTCCACGGAACTTGATCCCGCGTGTGCCGCCTGAAAACCTTACTCGACGAGTTGCACGACCACGCGCCGGTTGAGGGTTTCGGATCGCCCGAACTGGTCTGTCGGCCCGAAACCGACAACTTCCTGCGACTTGAACGTCGCGCCGCGCTCAACCAGCAGCGCAAGGACCGCGGCGGCGCGCTGCTGTGAAAGCGTCTTGTTCCACTCGGCTGGGCCGCTCTTGCTTGAATAGCCCGTCACGACCACCCCGCACTCGCCCTTGGCCTGATCGAGAAGCGCTGTGAGGTCCGGCAGGTCCGCAATGGTCGGCGCGGCCCCATTCAGCTCGAAGGACGTGACGGTCACGCTCGCATCGCATTGCGGCTTGGCCGCCACCGCCGGCTGGCCAGCCATCCAGATGCCGCCCGGGGGTGCGGCAACTGCAATTTCCTGCCCGCTGAATATTTGTCCCGATGTTCCCAGGCGTCCATCGGGCTCAAGCACGAGGAAGCTCTCCGAACCCAGTTCGACGCCGTTCACTTGGCCCTTGAGGATGAACAGGTTCCGGTCGCCCACCCCTTCCTCGTATTTGTCATTGGTGAAGCGGATGACAAGGGGCGCCCGTGACTGAAGCACATCGTCACTCACGTTGAAGTCGAACCGCGTGCCGGCAGGGTCCGTCGGGATGGGATCGACGGTTCCCTCGCCGATGGCCTGATCGCCGAGCAGCAACTCAAAGCTCGGGCCGCCGTCGAAGGCCGTCCCGGACAGCCACAGGCTGATTTCACCGGCCGCTGCCGGGCTCGCGGCAAGCGAAAGGGACACAAGTGCAATTGCGAGCCGTGACATGTGGATCTCCATCTTGCGCGGCATTGACGGGCCGAATGCCCAAAGACTACGCCGCGCAACCCCTTTTGTCAGCGGCCACGCAGCGCGGTTCGGGAACATGGTTACACGTGCGCCCGAACCGGATTGCTGGTCCGCATGAAGAACCGCGACCGGCCGCGCCTCGCGGCCTCCCGCGGCGCCTCTCACGCCAGCGGCGCGAACTTCGCCGTGAAGTGCCGCATCATTGGCGGTTCCTCGGTGATGCGGAAGCCTTTCAGCCGGTCCTTGGCCGCCGCCAGTTCCTCGAACGCCTCCACGATGTAGTCGGCATGCGACTGGGTATAGACGCGGCGCGGCATCGCAAGACGCACCAGGTCCATGGCCGCCGGCTTCTCGCTGCCGTCCGGCGCGCGCCCGAACATCACCGTGCCGATTTCGCAGCCGCGAATGCCGCCAATCTCGTAAAGCGCGACCGCCAGCGCCTGTCCCGGATAGCTGAGCGGCGGGATATTCGGCAGCCACCCTCGCGCATCGACGAACACCGCATGCCCGCCCGCCGGCTTGACCACCGGCACCCCCAGCGCGTCGAGCCTCTCGGTGATATAGGCGTTGGTGCGCGTGCGATAGCGCAGGTAATCCTCGTCGACGATTTCGCTCAGCCCCTGGGCGATGGCGTCGAGATCGCGCCCGGCAAGCCCGCCATAGGTGGGGAAGCCCTCGGTCTGGATCAGCCGGGTGCGCGCCTTCTGCGCCAGGTCGTCGTCGTTGAGCGCCAGCCAGCCCCCGATATTGGCGAAGGCATCCTTCTTGGCGCTCATCGTCATGCCGTCGGCCACCGCGAACATGTCGCGCACGATGTCGCGGATCGCCCGGCCGCCCTGCCCTGCCTCGCGTTCGTGGATGAACCAGGCGTTCTCGGCGAACCGGCACCCGTCGATGATGAACGGCTTACCGTGCCGGTGGGCGATCTCCGCCGCGCCGCGAATGTTCTCAAGGCTGACCGGCTGGCCACCGCCGGCATTGTTGGTCACCGTGATCATCACGCAGGGGACCGCGTCGCCATGCTCGGCAAGGAAGGCCTCGAGCTTCCCAAGGTCCATGTTGCCCTTGAAGGGATGCTCGAGCGCGGGTTGCCGCCCCTCGGGGATCAGCAGGTCGTGGGCCTCGGCCCCGGTCGCCTCGATATTGCCGCGCGTGGTGTCGAAATGGGTGTTGGAGGGCACCTTCTTGCCCTTGCCGCCCAGAAGCGAAAACAGGATCGCCTCGGCCGCGCGCCCCTGGTGGGTGGGGATGATGTGGCTAAAGGGCATCAGGTCGCGCACCGCCGCCTCGAAGCGGTAGAACGAGGGCGAGCCGGCATAGCTTTCGTCGCCCTTCATCACGGCGCCCCATTGCGCCGCGCTCATCGCGGAGGTGCCGGAATCGGTCAGAAGGTCGATGATCACGTCGTCCGAGTGCAGCGCGAACAGGTTGTAATGCGCCTGTTCCAGCAGCGCGCGCCGTTCGTCGCGCGTGGTGAAGCGGATCGGCTCGACGGACTTGATGCGGAAGGGTTCGATGATGGTCTTCATGGGGTTGGCGTCCTTGTCCATTACCCCGATCGCACGAACCGGGGCTGGAACGCCGCGGTTGCCCGCCGGTGATTGGCGGACCGCGCTCAGCGCCCTGATTGCGATGCGATGGATTTAGCCAAAAACCGCCCCGCCGCGCAATATGGTTCGGATGGTGAGCCGGGTGCGGTGGCGGGCGTTTTCAGTGCACCTTTGCCGTGGCCCCAATGGCTCTTGTCCCTGTGCGGGCGCGAGTGGATTCCCGCTTTCGCGGGAATGACGCGGCGCTGGTTTATGGGCTGCGCAAGCAAGCAGTCAGTCAGGTCGGGTGGGTTTCGCACTTCGCGTCAGCCTCGGGCACTGCGCCAGGCCCCCTCTCGGCGTCGTCCCGGGACTTGATCCCGGGACCCAATCGCCGTTCGGCGCGGCACAGCGCCGGAGGCGAACCTGTTGATCGCTCGAGGACTTTCTCGACGCCCCTGCCTGCAGCAGCCGAGAGTGGACCCCGGGATCAAGTCCCGGGGCGACGTATGAGGAGGTGCGGACCGTGTGCCCGACGTTCGCACAAGAGGTGGGGCGTTTGGTGCGCTGTCACCGGAATCCATGAGTTGTTCTGGTCGAAAAAATTAGACATAACTATTGTTCCATTCCACGTTTATACAAATTCATGTATTGATATTTCGAATACTGAATTATTAACGATAATAATTCAGCGGAGCAAAGGTAAGTTAGATATATTCGGATCGAGATTTTTGCGCATGACACAGCAATGTTTTCGTACGGATTTGGATCAAATATTTCGTTATCCACAGATACACGAGCGACAATTACCGAGAACCAAAGTATCGTCGTCAGTAAAAGGAAAATGGCGTAAAGACCCCTCCGGTTTGAGAGGGCCTTTGGCAGTTTCCCGCCATATGGAGCTCCACCCAAATCTGTTCGTGGAAGCCAATGACGATCTCTACGGGCAATGACGATGGTTTCGATGGCAAGCCAAATCGCTCCGCAGACAAGCGTGATGATAGCCGAGAGCGTGAATACCTCCGCGTGGCGAGCGGCTTCAGCTGGCGAATAAATCTCTGCGTATGCCGCCTCCACTGTGCCGTTTGTGTTCGGCCATATGTGGTCAAGGATGATTTTGTAGGCCCGGGCGTCTGCCGGATGGTAGGAAATGTAAAGGAGCGCAGCGATGGTCAGTGTCGCCGAAAGCGAGAGCATGAGAAGTGAATTGAAAACAAGCCTGTTGAAATCCAGGGCCTGAAGAAGGCGCTGCCGGTTTTCCGCATCAGACAGGTTTGGCAACGCCTCCACGCGAACGGACGGATGTGCCTTCTTCAGTTCGGCGAATGTTGTGTCGCGATACTCGTCCTTCGACATGATCAGAAAGTCCCACCTATGTGGTTTGGGTCTTGACCGTGTGTCTTCGTCACCATGTTTGCATAATTCCCACCGCAGGCCCTGAACCCGAGCCGCTTCATCAGCCTGTCCGTCCTCTCCGGAGCCATCGGCGTTCACCGCAATCGCAGGGGAATCCAGGGAATCGGTCAAATGGGAACCTGCCAGTATCGGTGCAACGAAACACCTCAGAGAACACAGCAACTCAAAAACTGACCGAAGCGTAGCGCGGTCGGGCGTCAGTTGGAAAGGTTCAAATGGCGATCGCGGCAACGCGGTAGGTGGAACCCAGCGGGCACTGCGCGATCGACCCTTTCGGCGTCGTCCCGGGACTTGATCCCGGGACCCAATCGCCGTTCAGCGCGGCACAGCGCCGGAGACGAACCTGTTGATCGCCAGCCGACTGTCTCGACGCCCTTCCCTGCAGCAGCCGATAGCGGGCCCCGGGATCAAGTCCCGGGGCGACGCATGAGGAGGTGCGGACCGTATGCCCAGTGTCCGGCGCACGGCGTCCGGTGCTAGATCGTTAGCTGGGTGCCGATCTCGACCACGCGGCCGGTGGGAATGGCGAAATACTCCGTCGCGTCGGTGGCGTTCTTGGCAAGGGCGATGAACAACCGGTCCTGCCAATAGGGCATGCCCCCTTTGGGCGAGGGGCGGATCGAGCGGCGCGACAGGAAGAACGAGGTCGACATGATGTCGTATTTCCACCCCAGCTTGCGGCACAGCGCCAGGGCCTTGGGGATATTGGGGTCTTCCATGTAACCGAAAGTGATCATCACCCGCGAGAACATGGCGTTGAACACCTCGATCTTCACCTTCTCGTCGTCGGGCACGGTGGGCGCGGCCGAGGTGATCACGGTCAGGATCACGTTGTTCTCGTGCAGCACCTTGTAGTGCTTGAGGCTGTGCAGCAAGGCCGCCGGCGCGCCATGCACGTCATTGGTCAGGAACACAGCGGTGCCGGACACGGTGGTGGGCGGATTTTCCGAAAGGTTGCGGATCAGGTCGGTAAGCGGAATTTCGTTGCGCCGGGTCTTCTCAAGAAGCCGCTGGCGGCCTTGCGTCCAGGTCACCATGATCGTGCAGAGCGCGACCGCCACAAGGGTCGGTACCCAGCCGCCTTGCAGAAACTTGACCGAATTGGCGATGACGAACCACAGGTCCATCGCCACGAACGGCGCGGCAACAAGAACCGCCACAAAAAGCGGCCAGCGCCAGCGTCGCCACATGACGACAAACAGCAGCGTGATGTCGATCACCATCACACCGGAAACCGCCAGCCCGTAGGTCGAGGCCAGCGCCTGCGAACTCTCGAAGCCCAGCACCAGCATGAGCACCGCGATCAGCAGGAACGAGTTGATCTGCGGCATGTAGACCTGGCCCGATTGCGTCTCCGAGGTATGCTGCACCCGCATGCGCGGCAACAGGTTGAGGTTCACCGCCTGCCGCACCAGCGAATAGGCGCCGGTGATTACCGCCTGGCTGGCGATGACGGTGGCGGCGGTGGCCAGCACCAGCAATGGAATGCGCGCCCAGTGCGGCTGCATTTCAAAAAACGGATTGCCCGCCCCCGAAGGGTGGGACAGCACAAAGGCACCCTGCCCGAAGTAGTTCAGCAGGAGACACGGAAACACCAGGAACAACCACGCGGTCACGATCGGCTTGCGCCCGAAATGTCCAAGGTCGGTGTAAAGGGCCTCGCCGCCGGTCACCGCAAGGAACGCCGCCCCCATGACGGCTGCTGCAACGCCCAGGTGCGACGTCATGAAGGTGACGGCCAGAACGGGATTGATCGCCAGCAGCACCTCGGGCGCCGCGATGATCCTTTGCAGGCCCAAAAGCCCCAGGCACGCGAACCAGACGCTTGTGACCGGCCCGAACACCGCCGCAACCCTTGCGGTGCCGAAGCGCTGGAACATGAACAACCCGATCAGGATGACGATGGTGATCGGCAACACCCACTCATCGAGGGCGGGCGAGACGACCTCAAGCCCCTCCACCGCCGACAGCACCGAGATGGCCGGCGTGATTATCGCATCGCCCAGGAACAGCGCTGCGCTGGCCATGCCCAGCCAGAGGATCCACTTCGGGCGGGTCAGGAATGTCGAGCGGGCCAGCGCCATCAGCGAAAGCGTTCCGCCCTCGCCCTTGTTGTCGGCACGGGTGACCAGGCCGACATACTTGATGGTGACGACCGCTGTCAGCGACCAAAGGATCAGCGAAAGCAGCCCCAGCACTTCGGCCCGGCCCGGCGTTTCCACGCCTACCGCGGCAATCGCCTGGCGAAACGCGTAGATCGGACTGGTTCCGACATCGCCGAAAACAACCCCGATCGCGCCCAGCACGAGCAGCGGAAACCCTTCGTGAGACTCGCCCGATCCAACCGCTTCAGCGCTCGAACCGTTGCCGCCTCCAGTCTGCGTGAGTGTCATGAACCCCGGAAAGACTCCGCCGTTGCGAGCGGCGTGGGTTTATACCGAGTGGCGGCCGCGCTCAACCCTTTGTGCGCTCGCGCGGGATAACGATCACCTTGGCGCGGGGCGAAATGCGGCTGCAATCGCAGAGGAAAGCCCAAGAACCGCCAGCGCCGCGCCACCGATGATGAAGGCCCAACCGACCCCGAAAAGATGCGACAACGCCGCGCCGGCAAACGGCGCGACAAGCGCGCTGACGGTCACGAACGCCTCTCCGACCGCCGAGGTCCGGCCGATCTTGTCGGGCGCGGATTCGGTCTGGATCAGCGTGCGATAGGGCACGAAGATCGCCGCGGTCGCCAGCCCGATCACGGCAAAGAGCACGATGAATACCCCCGGATGCATGGATATCTGCATCAGCGGCGCCGCCCCGCCGAATATCACCAGCGGCGCGGGAATGCCGAATCCAAGCCCCATCACCACCAGGGGCGGCAGTCTGTTTCCCAGGCTGCCGATCGCCAGCCCGCCCAGCACGCCGCCGGCGCCGGCAGCGGCGATGGCGAAGCCGAATACCGACTGGTCGAACGACAGCGCCTTGGCCAATAGCGGGATCAGCGCGTCATAGAGGAAGGCGAAGAACATACCCGTCCCCATAAGGATCAACGCCAGCCCCAGGATCGGTTTGTCGCGGAATTCGGAAATGCCGCTCCGCCAGTCCTGCAGGAGCGAGGATCCCTCGCCCCCGACCTCGGGATGCCGCTCGAACCTCATTCCCATCAGCAACAATGCTGCGGAGGCCGAGAGCAGTGCGTTGACGAAAAACACCTGGCTGGGGTGCAGAAAGGCCAGCAACAGCCCGCCCACCGCCGGCCCGGCCACCTTTGATACCTGGTTGATCGAGTGACTGATGCCATTGGCCGGAACCAACATGTCGCGCGGCGTCACAGCCTGGATCGCGGATTGCTTTGCCGGCGTGAAGAACGCATCGGCGGTGGACCGGACGAACAGAAGGACCAGCAACACCCCGATATTGCCGGCAAAGGCGAGCGACAGGGTGGCCACCGACCGGCCAAGATTGCTCGCCACCAGTGCCAGGCGCAAATCGGTGCGATCGACCATTGCGCCCGCAACCGGCCCGACCAGCACATAGGGCAGGCCCATGGCGAGGGTCATGAAGGCCAGCGCTTCCGCCCCAAGGCTCCACCCGTAGACGATCAGCGCCCCAACGGCGACGAAGTCCAGCCAGTCGGCGAAATCGGCCGGGACCTGGGCAACAAGAAGCCGGCGCAGCCCCGGCAATGCCATTGCGGCACGCAGATCGCGCATCGCACTCTACTCCGTCGATCCGGGAAAACGCCTATGCAGCAGGAATTGCGGCAGGCGCCTTCATCCTGTTCTTGTTGTTTTTCTGCGTGCAATGTCGCCGGGACACGAGGTTGCGTCAAGATGCCCCAACCGCCGATCGGTTCAGCCCCCGATTGCGGCCTTGTAGCGCCGCACCGCCTCGGGGAAACCCATCACCAGCGCATCCGCCGTGATGCCGTGGCCGATGGACACCTCAACGACATTTGGGACCGCGGCGATGAATTGCGGCAGGTTCTCTAGCGTCAGGTCGTGTCCGGCATTGACCATCAGCCCCTGCTGCCCCGCCGCGCGCGCCGTCGCCGCGAGGCGTTCGAGATGCCTTGCGCCGTCTGGCATGAGGAACGTCGCCCCATAGGGGCCGGTATAGAGTTCGACGCGGTCAGCCCCTACTTCTGCCGCCGCTTCGGGCTGGGCCGGATCTTCATCGACGAACAGCGAGACGCGAATGCCCGAGGCTTTCATGCGCTGCGCAGTCGCGCGCAGCATCGAGGCATTCGCCGCCACATCCCAGCCGTGATCGGAGGTCGATTGCGCCGGATCGTCCGGCACGAACGTGACCTGGTCGGGCTCGACCTCTTCGACCAGATCGAGGAATTCAGGGCTGGGATATCCTTCGATATTGTACTCGGCATGCGGATAGCTGCCGCGGATCAGCGCCTCAAGCTCGAACACATCGCTGCGCCGGATATGCCGCTCGTCCGGCCGCGGGTGCACGGTGATTCCGTCCGCGCCCGCGTCCAGCACCACCCTGGCGATGCCGGTGACGCTCGGCCAGCCCACATCGCGCCGGTTGCGAAGCATGGCGACGGCATTGAGATTGACCGAAAGGTGGATCAAGAAATCGCTCCGGGGTAGGGCACATCAGATATGGCCCTCAATTACCGCGCCGCGCCCTCAACGCAAAGGGCAAATGTCCGGTGCGCCATCTTCGACGGTCAACCCTGACCGGCCTCGCTTGAGGAAAAGTCGAAGCCCCTGACGATCAGCCACACCGCCAGCACCATCTCGTTTATTGCGACCGGCAGGGACAGGACCATCTCCATCATGTCGGAACGCTGGCCTGCAAGCGTGAGCACCCCCGAAACGACCAGCAATCCTCCACCGACCAGGCCCCACCAGGCGATCCAGCCTGGCACCAGCCGCAACCGCAAAAAGGCGAGATTGAGCATGACCGCGCTGGCCCCGAACGCGAACATCACGGCAAGGGTGAACAGAGTACCCGCCAACGTGCCCAGCGCATCCGCGACAGCCTGCAGCAAGGCCGGTTCGCCCACGGACGCATCCATATGGCGCATTCCAAGCACGACCAGCGCCGGCCAGATGGCCGTGGCCGCGAGCAGGAGCGCACCTTCAACGGTACGCGCGGCAAGGTATCCGGCGGCAAGCGTGTCGGTGCCCTGCCTCAACACCGGGTACATTGCCACGGCAATCGCCACCACCGACGTGGCCATGACGACGTTGAGCAGGGCAGCGATTGCCACTGTGCCCGCGCTCGCGGCGTAGCCGGCAAGGACGTCCCCGCCGGCCGTAACCGGCGCCATCACGCCACCACTGGCGATCCCCATAAGCGTCGCAACGATGAACAGGACACCGACGACCCGCGCCCTTGATGCCTGTCGCCCTGCGCCCTCCATTGCCGCCTCCTCGCATCCTAGTCCTGGCGTTCGGCCTTGCGCTTGAATTCCCTGTTCTGGATCGAAATCCACCACAGCAAGCCGCAGCAGGCGAGAAACACCCCGAGGCTTATGAAGAAGCTGGGAAAGAACAGGATCACGAAAAGCCGATCGTCCATGAGAGTTATCTCCAGGAAACCGCTGGAAACACTCTCATGGATTGGCGGATCGGCCCTTGACCCAGGTCAAGGGCCCGCAGCGGGGCGGAAACCGACCGGTCTTCTACATCCCCTCGGCGCCGCGCGAGATCGCGGCGACGCCCGTGCGCACCACCTCGACAAGCCCCAGCGGGGCCATCAGGGCGATGAACTGCTCGATCTTGGCGGGCTTGCCGGTCACCTCGAACACGAAGCTCTCCGTGGAGGCATCCACGACCTGGGCGCGGAAGGCATCGGCCAGGCGCAGGGTTTCGATCCGGGCGTCGCCTTTCCCCGATACCTTGACCAGCGCGAGTTCGCGCTCGAGCGACTTGCCCTCCTCGGTCAGGTCGTGCACGCGGTGCACCGGAACCAGCCGCTCCAGTTGCAGCTTGATCTGCTGCAGGACCTTGGGCGAGGCGATGGTGACGATGGTAATGCGCGAGCGGTGCCGGTCATGCTCGGTTTCCGACACTGTCAGGCTGTCGATGTTGTAGCCGCGCGCCGAGAATAGCCCCGCGATGCGCGCGAGTATGCCCGGCTCGTTTTCCACGAGCACGGTCAGGGTGTGCCGCTCCGGCGCGCCGGATTCGGGCGGAGCGAAATAGACCGATCCACTCGGTTGCAGGTTTGCCTTCATTTCTCTTACTCCCCACGCCCTAGACGAGCATCTTGCCCTGTTCGTCGATGATATTCCCGATGTCCGCCGTGTCGGGCAGGATCATCTCGTTATGCGCCTTGCCCGAGGGAATCATCGGGAAGCAGTTCTCTTCCCTTGAAACGCGGCAATCGAACAGCACCGGTCCGTCATAATCCAGCATCTCCTGGATGGCGCCGTCGAGTGCGGCCGGATCCGAGCAGCGGATGCCCTTGCCGCCGAAGGCTTCCGCCAGCTTGACGAAATCGGGCAGGCTTTCGGAATAGGAATGCGCGTAGCGCCCGCCGTGCAGGAGTTCCTGCCACTGGCGCACCATGCCCATGTATTCGTTGTTCAGGATGAAGACCTTGATCGGCAGGTTGTACTGCACCGCCGTCGACATTTCCTGCATGGTCATCTGCACGCTGGCCTCGCCGGCAATGTCGATGACCAGGGCATCGGGATGCGCAACCTGCACGCCGACGGCCGCCGGCAGCCCGTATCCCATCGTGCCCAGTCCGCCCGAGGTCATCCAGCGATTGGGCTTGTCGAAGTGGAAATGCTGGGCCGCCCACATCTGGTGCTGGCCGACCTCGGTGGTGATGTAGACGTCGCGGTCCCTGACCGCCTGATAGAGCCGCTGGATGGCGAATTGCGGTTTGATCACGGTGTCGGAATTGGTGAACGCCAGCGAGTTCACCGCCCGCCACTTGTCGATCTGCGCGAGCCAGGGACGGATCGCCTCGGTACGCGGCTCGTTGGTGCGGGTGCGCCAGATGCGGATCATCTCCTCCATCACCAGTCCGCTGTCGCCCACGATGGGCAGATCGACCATGATGTTCTTGTTGATCGACGCCAGGTCGATATCGACGTGGATCTTGCGGCTGCCCGGAGAGAACGCGTCGATCCGGCCGGTGATCCGGTCATCGAACCGCGCCCCGATGCAGATCATCAGGTCGCAATCGTGCATGGCCATGTTGGCTTCATAGGTGCCGTGCATGCCCAGCATCCCCAGCCATTGCCCGCTCGATGCGGGAAAGGCGCCGAGCCCCATCAGCGTGGAAGTGACCGGAAAGCCGGTCAATTCCGCCAGTTCGCGCAGGTTCTCGGATGCCTCGGGACCGGAATTGATGACGCCGCCGCCAGTGTAAAAAACCGGACGCTCCGCCTTGAGCATCATGTCCACCGCGGCGCGGATCGCTTCGATGTCACCCTCGCGCGCGGGATTGTACGAAGTGTGCTGCCCGCCGAACGAGGGCTTGGCATAGGTGCCGAGCGCGAACTGCACATCCTTGGGAATATCGATGACAACGGGCCCTGGCCGCCCGGTGGTGGCGATCATGAAGGCCTCGTGCAGGACACGCGGCAGATCCTCGACCCGCTTGACCAGGTAGTTGTGCTTGGTGCAGCTGCGGGTGATGCCCACGGTGTCGCATTCCTGGAAGGCGTCGGATCCGATCAGCGTCGTGGCAACCTGACCGGTGATGCACACCATCGGGATCGAATCCATCAGCGCGTCGGTCAGGCCGGTCACCGCGTTGGTGGCGCCCGGCCCCGAGGTGACCAGCACCACGCCCGGCTTGCCCGTGGAGCGCGCATAGCCCTCGGCCATGTGGGTTGCGCCCTGCTCGTGGCGCACAAGGATGTGCTGGATCTTGTCCTGCTGGAAGATGGCGTCATACATCGGCAGCACGGCGCCGCCGGGATACCCGAAGATGTGTTCCACACCCTGGTCCTGCAGCGCCTGTATCACCATTTCAGCGCCGGTCATCTGTTCGGCCATCGGCCCGTCTCCTCGTCCTCTGCTCCTGCCTGCCCTGCGCCCTGGCGGACGGCATTGGCAAACAGGCCACGCTCTGCTTCATACCCGTCCCCGGTTTCGGCGCATTGCCGGAATCGCGGACAATAAAAAAGGCCCCTGAGTGGAGCCTTGTGCGCGCACCATCGATCGCCGGCCTGACTAGCCTGCGTCGCGGGTGCGCCGTCCTACTACAAGAATCGATGTCCGCACGGGGGACTTCTCCTGAAAAACTTCGGCGCTAGGCATAGGAGCAAGCCCGCGGGGTGTCAAGTACCGTCGCCGAATCGCGGTCGGCGCCCGGTCGCGCGCATTGACCGAACGCGCCTCGTACAGTTATCGCCACAAAATCGTGCCTGATCAGACTATGGTTATCTTTGTGCCCTAGGCTGCTGTTCAACACTTGGTCGCAGAACGAGAAATCCGGAGACTTGCCTGTGTCGACACCCAACCGCCGGACAAAGGTGAACGCCCCATGGGCGGTCCCGCTGCTGGCGGCCGGACTGCTGGCGGTGGCGGCGCCAATTCCGGCTCAGGCATTCGATCTGTTCGGCCTCAAGCTGTTCGAGCCCGATGCGAAGGATCTCGGCATCGTCGACCCGCTCGACTACTCCGTTTCGATCAAGGTCGATCCCGACAACCCAACCGTGCTTGATGCGATGAACGCCGCCTCGGGCCTCGTCGCCGACGCCGGGCGTCCGGCCAGCGGTTCGCTGGGGCTGATCGCCAAGGCGCGCGACGACCGGCAACGCCTCGTGGCCGCGCTCTATGAGCTTGCCCGCTACGACGGCACCGTCTCGATACTCATTGATGGACGCGATCTCGACACCCTGCCCCCGGATACCGCGTTTTCCGGCTCGGGACCGGTGCCGGTGGCGATCGCGGTGCATCCGGGCAAGGTGTTCCACATCGGCAAGGTGACCCTTCTTGGCCAGTCCGGCGGCCTCGATGCAGGCGGGTATGGACTGGTCGCCGGTGGCGACGCCGCCTCCACGACCATATTGAATGCCGAATCGTCGCTCGTGCGGGCGCTGCGCGAGGCAGGGCATCCTTATGCCCGCATCTCCGACCGCTCCATTGTCGCCGATCACGCCCGCGCGGCCGTGGACGTCACCCTGACATTCGCGGCTGGACCGGTGGCCAATTTCGGCCAGGCCAACGTCGAAGGCGCGCAAACCGTCGATCCCGGCTTCATAGCCCGCATGGCGAATATCCCCACCGGCAAGCGCTTCACGCCCGTCGCGCTCAGCGAGGCGCGCAGCAACCTTCTCGATCTGGGCCTGTTCTCGTCGGTATCGATCAAGCCAGCCGGCAGTCTAGCGGCGGATGGCACCGTACCGGTGGTGATCAAGGTAGCGGAGCGCAAACAGCACGTACTCGGAATCGGCGCGACGATTTCCAACACCGAGGGGCTCGGCATCGAGGGCTATTGGGGGCATCGCAACCTGTTCGGGCAGGGTGAAAGCCTCAGGTTCGACGGAGGGATCACCGGCATCGGCAACGGCTCCGACCTGGGGCGGCTGAACTACACGGCCGCGCTGGTCTACGGCAAGCCGGGCATATTCGGACCGGGATCGAAGCTGACCGCGGGCCTTTCGGCAACGTTCGAGCACCCCGACGCCTATGACCGCTTCTCGGTCGGCGCGAATGTCGGGCTCAGCCGCGCCATCGACAAGCAGCAGACGGTTTCCGGCGAACTGCACCTCGACTGGTCCGAGATCACGGACGCGTTCGGTACATCGCGCCACCTGCTCGCTTCGGTGCCGCTCCAATATGTCTACGACTCCCGAGACAGCACCCTCGACCCCACGACGGGCTATCGCCTGGTCGCCTTCGCCCAGCCCGCCTACGACCTGAAGACCGGTATTGCCTTCCTCAAGTTCTCCGGCGAAGCCTCCGCCTATCATTCCCTCGACGCCAACGCAGACTATGTGCTGGCCGGACGCTTCAAGGCCGGCAGCATCGCGGGCGCCGCGCTCGCCGATATCCCCGCCGACCAGCGCTACTATGCTGGTGGCGGCGGCTCGGTGCGCGGCTATGCCTACCAGGGCATCGGGCCGCGCGACGGCTCCAACACGCCCACGGGCGGTCGCTCGCTGATCGAAGCCTCGGCGGAACTGCGGGTGCGGGTGACCGATACGATCGGGGTGGTGCCCTTCATCGACGCGGGCAGCGTGTCGGCATCGCAAACCCCCGATTTCGGCGCCTTGCGCTTCGGCGCGGGCGTTGGCCTGCGCTACCTGACCGATTTCGGCCCGCTTCGGGTGGACGTTGCGGTGCCCTTGAACCGCCGCCCGGGCGACCCGGCCTATGGTATTTATGCCGGAATCGGCCAGTCATTCTGATCGGACCCAACTGACGATGAACAAGCCCCTGCGCATCCTGGGCATTTTTCTGGCCATCCTGCTCGTGCTGGTGGCCGGCCTCGCGGCTGCCTTCACGCTGACAGCGCCGGGCAAGGCGCGCCTTGCGCAATTCGTCTCGTCGACGCTTTCCAGCCCGGACAGCAAGGTAACCATCAAGGGCATCGACGGCATCTGGGGCGGGCATCTGAGCGTGTCCGACCTTGTCGTTTCCGATCGTTCCGGTCCGTGGCTGGGGCTGCGAGGCGTGGCCATCGACTGGTCGCCCTTCGCACTGTTTTCCGGACGTTTCGAGGCCAGCCTTGTGCATGCCGACCGCATCGAGATCGCGCGCGCGCCGCAGCAGGGCGATGCCGCCGCGGGCGGTTCCCCCGCCCTGCCGCTTGCCATCGATATCGCTCGCCTCGACCTGCCCGTGGTGGCGCTGGGGGAACAGATCGCCGGCGGACCAGCAACCCTGTCGGCTACCGGATCGGTAGCAGCCGGCGGAAGCCCGCTGCGCATCGGCACCGACATCAACGTCACCCGGGCCGATGGCAGGCCGGGGCAACTTCTGGCGAAAATCACCTTCCAGCCGGGCACCGAACAACTCGACCTCAGCGTCGACATGAACGAGCCGGCCGGCGGCCTGCTCGCGCACCTCCTGCAGCTTCCCGGCCTGCCTGCGGTCGCCATCAAGGCCAAAGGCGGCGGGCCGCTTGGCGACTGGGCGGGCAATGGTTCGCTGTCGCTGGACAGCAAGGTGGTCACGACGCTGGCCGCCACCCGAAAATCGGGGCCCGACGGCGACCGCATCACGGCGACGGGCGATGGCGACTTCGCCCATTTCCTGCCCGAAGGCCTGCGCGATCTGGCCAGGGGCTCGACCCGGTTCGACTTCGCCGCAACGCTTCTGCCAGAGGGTGGGCTGAACCTCGACCGGTTCGATCTGCAGTCCCAAAGCATTGATGCGTCGGGAAAGGGCACGTGGAATCCGCAGGGCCGCAGTGAGTTGACGACCGATGTGAACGCGCGCGGCGACGCCCTGCCCCTCGCCCTCGGCGACGCAACACTTGCGCTCAGGTCCGCCTCCATCCGGATTTCCGGCGACGGGGACAAGCCGGCGCTTTCCGCCAGGGCATCGCTCGGAAACCTTGCGATCCGCGGCCTGGCGCTAACCGGCATCGATGCGACCCTGAATTCCGCCGGCTTCGACCTGCGCAACCTGACAGGCCCCCTTTCGCTGACCGCGACTGCCACCTCTGGCGCAAGCGACAATGCCGACATTGCCCCGCTCCTTGCCGGTCCGGTTCGCGCAAGCGCAGACCTGACGGTTTCCCCCGAAAGGATCGAAGTGGCAAATCTCACCCTCAATGGTGGCGCTGGCACTGCGAAGGCAAGCGGCGAATTGGCCCGCGACCTGTCGACCTTCTCCTTGAAGGCGGACGCGGACCTCAATTCGACGGCCTTGCCGGCGGCGCTGCGCGCCCCGCTCGCGGCCAGAACCGGAATATCGGCAACGATCGCGCGCAATGCCTCGGGCCGGCTCGAATTCACCGATCTTGCCATTTCTTCGGGCGCACTTCAGATCGCCGGTCAAGGTTCTGTCGAGAAGGACGCGATCGACGCCAGGCTGAACGGAAATATCGGCGATCTGGCCCAGATGGAACCGGCGGCGACCGGCGCCGCGCAGTTCTCTGCTACGCTCACCGGTGACCTGGGCGCGCCCCGGTTCACGTTCGAACTTGGCTCCAGGTCGATCCGCGCCGCAGGGCAGGAAATCACCGACCTGCTGCTCAAGGGCAAAGGCACTGCAGACCCCGCCGCGCCGTCGGCAGATGTCGATCTCAGCGGCCGGGTCGGCGAACAGGCGCTGTCGGGCTCAGCCCGGCTGATGACTGCCGATGGCCAGCGCCGGGTGGACAATTTTCGGCTGACACTGGCCGACAACGCGGTAACCGGCAACCTGCTGCTCGACGACGCGTTCGTGCCGGCTGGCAAGGTCACGGTTCACCTGCCCGACATTGCCCCGCTGGCCGCACTGGCCTTGCAGCAGGCCAGCGGCAATCTCGACGGAACGCTCGATTTCACCCGCGAGGCCGGGGGACCCGCCGTCAGTGTTTCCCTGCAGGGCTCGCTGGCGCAGGGCGATATCCAGGTCGGCGGCGTAAGGGTCGAGGGCAGCGCGCGCAACTACCTGTCGGCCCCCGTGATTTCGGGAACGGTCAGCGCTGCAGACCTGACCAGCGGCACGACGCGCATCGACAACCTGACGGCCAAACTGACCGCCCAGGGCGACGCAACCGGCTTCGACGTCGCCGCTAGATACCAGGGCATGCCGCTGCACGCCGCCGGCGCCGCCCGCTTCGACCAAAGCGGCATCGGCCTGGCGCTCCAGGACGCTAACGCGACCTTCAAGGACCTCAAGGCCACCCTCGCCGCCCCGACCGAGATCCGGATCAAGGACAATACCGTCCAACTCGACGGGGCGACGCTCGATCTCGGCGGCGGAAGCGCGACCGTCACGGGAACCGCCGGCCAGTCGCTCGACCTTTCCGCCACGCTGGCCGGCATCGATGCCCGGGCACTTGGCGCTGTCGCGCCCGATCTTGGCGCCCAGGGTACGATTTCCGGGCGGATCGCAGTAACCGGCACCGCCGCCGCCCCCGAGGCCACCTACGATCTCGCCTGGAAGAACGCCGCGGTCAGCCAGAGCCGCGACGCGGGCCTGTCCGCGCTCGATATTGCGGCAAGCGGCAGATATTCCGGCGGCAGCGTGGACGTTACATCCAAGGGCAGCGGCGCGGACGGGCTCGGTTTCACAGCCAGCGGGCGGGTCGGGGTGAGTGCGCCACAGGCCCTTTCCATCAAGGTCGATGGCACGGCCCCATTCTCGTTGCTCGCCGCAAGGCTGGCGGCGCAGGGCATGGCGCTGAACGGCGACGCGGGCCTCAACCTGACGATCGGGGGAACCGCCTCCGCCCCCGACATCACCGGCACGATCACCACCAAGGGATCGCGATTCGTCGACGCAAGCGCCGGGATCGCCATCACCGATCTCGCGGGCGAGATTGCCATGTCCGGACAGGTCGCGACCATCAGCACGCTGACCGGCCAGCTCTCTTCGGGCGGCACGGTGAATGGAAGCGGCACAATCGGCATCTCGCCGGGCGGCGATTTCCCCCCCGACCTTGCAATCCGCATCGCCAATGGCCGCTATACCGACGGCACGACCGTAACCGCCAATCTCGACGCCGACCTCAAGATCACGGGCCCGCTGATCGCGACCCCGACCATCGGCGGGCGTATCGGGCTGGGACGCACGGTCATCACGGTTCCCGACCGGCTCCCCCCTTCCCTGGCCAATCTCGATGTCAAGCACCGCAACGCCTCCGCCGCCGTCAACGAGCAGGCCGCGCAACTCGCGCCCAGCGCCGGCGACGGATCATCCAGCAACGTCCGGCTCGACCTGACCCTGGACGCGCCGCGCCAGATCTTCGTGCAGGGACGCGGGCTCGACGCCGAACTCGGCGGCAGCCTCCGGCTGACCGGCACCGCCAGCGCTCCGGTGGCGGTGGGTGCCTTCACCCTGCAGCGTGGCCGTCTCGACATTCTCAACCGGCGCCTGACATTCACGTCCGGCACCGTCGGCTTCACCGGCTCGCTGATCCCCGATCTCGACATGACGGCCCAAACCACGACGTCAACAACGACGGTCACCGTCCGCGTCACGGGTCCGGCGACCAGCCCTGAATTCTCGTTCTCCTCCGATCCCACGCTTCCCGAAGACGAAGTTCTCGCCCAGCTCGTGTTCGGGCAGTCGCTTTCTTCCCTTTCGCCCTTGCAGATCGCGCAGCTTGCCGGTGCCGCCGCGCAACTGGCCGGGGTCGGCGGCAGCACCTCGCTGTTGCAGCAATTGCAGAACCAGATCGGGGTGGACAACCTCGACATAGTTACCGACCCGACCACGGGCGACACATCCGTATCCGTCGGCAAGTACCTGAACGACAACACCTATGTCGGCGTCCAGAAGGACACCACGACTGGCGACACAAAGGCCACCATCGACCTCAATATCGGCAAAGGCCTGAAACTGCGCGGCGAGGCAAGCGACAGTGGCGAGACCAAGGGCGGCGTGTTCTACGAACTCGAATACTGAGCCGCGCCGGCACCTTGCGCCAGATCAAGACGGGCAGGGCAACCTGCGCTATGATGCGCGCGGGAAACGGGGAGAAATCGCATGGCAGACAAGGTGCAAATCACCCAGCACAGTTCGCTCGGCGCGCTGTGGTGCGTGGGCTGGCTGTTCACCATAGGCTATCTCAAGCTCGGTTTCTGGCAGGGCGTATTGGGCATATTGATCTGGCCCTACTATATCGGCGCCCATTTCTCCGCCCTGGCCGGCTAGGAATAGATTCGTCCCGGGCCTTGATTTCGGCGCAATATGCGTCCATATGACCCCCATACGTTTTCGATGGTCATTGGCTAACTGATCGTCCGGCTCGCCGGCCTGCTTGGATACCCCTGATTTTGCGAACGTTTAGGACCCGTGTGCATGTTGCGCCCGGGCAACTTCCGTCCAGATGCCTGCAAGGCAACGGACTTCACAAGACAAGGTAATGCCATGATCACCGGCACCGTTAAATTCTTCAACACCACCAAGGGCTTCGGCTTCATCACCCCCGAGGATGGCAGCAAGGACGCGTTCGTCCACATCTCCGCGGTCGAGCGTTCCGGCCTGTCCGGCCTCGCCGAAGGCCAGAAGGTCAGCTACGAACTGGAGAAGGGCCGCGACGGCAAGTCGTCCGCGACCAACCTTCAGCTCGCTGACTGAACGAGTTTCTGACAGGGCCGCCTTCGGGCGGCCCTGTTTTTTTTTGGGCTCTTGCTGGCCCTGGCCCCGAATTTTGGGCGCGCACCACCCCCCGGCGTAGAGCGCCGTACCCCCAAACATTCCCTGGCAGATCCGCGAAGCCCTAGGCCTTGCCGCCCTTCGGTTTTGCCTTGGCGCCGGCCGTTGCAGGCTTCCTGGCTGCGCGTTTCGGCTTGTCCGGTCCGGCCGCGGCCCCGGTCTTGGCCGCAGCGCGCTTCGCCTTGGGCTTCACTGGTTCGCCGGCAAGTTCAGCCTCGGCCTTGTGCCAGTGGTCCCGGTCACGCCCATGGGGCCTGCCCTCGGCTTCCCAGATTTCGTAAGCCTTCCGGGAGATCTTGTCTTCGGGAGCATTCATGCCGTGAATCCTTTCAGGATACCCTCCCCGCACAGATCATCGCGGAGTCCCTCACCCGCGGCAAGGGTTTAGCTGTCGCAGCCGCCAGGTCCCAGCCAATGGCCCGCGCCGCCAGAGCGTGTTCCGCAAAAAGTGGATACCGTGTTCCGGTTCGAACATGCGACGATTCAATGACCTGGACCATGCGTCTTGCGTCCATCAAGACGTGACATGGTCTAGGCGTCCGGGCGCCGCCCGAACCAGTCCGCGAGCAGGAACAGTGCCCCCACAAGCGCAAATGGTACGCCCAGCAGGGCATTCACCCACAACGGATTGCCGTCGAGCAGCAGGAACGGCACGATCGAAACGACGAGAAACAGCACGCCCCCGGCCATCGGCCAGATCCACGCGAGGATCAGGATGCCCGCAAGCACATAGGCCGGGACGAGGTGCACGATGAACGCCACGACCGCTTGCGGCAAGGGGCGTCCGGGCCCGAAGGAGTCGAGCGCGAAACTTGCAATGAACGCAATGGCGGCCACTGCCAGAACCCGGGCGGCGATGGTGAGGTTGCGCTGCATCCTTGCGAGTATCGTGCGGCCTCGGCCCGCTGGCAACAAAACTCGCCGCGATCAGGTGGGTTTGCGCGCCACCATGTCGACCAGCGCCGACTTGCCCGAATGTCCCCGGCCCTCGTTGATCACGGCCTCGTATTCCTCGATTTCAAGGATATCGAAATCGGAAAAGGCGGAACGCAGCAAGTCGCCGGTATACATGTTCTCCACAAATGGCGGCCCACCGGTCTTGTATTCGATCTGCCTTGGCGTGTAGCCGTGCAGCAGCATGATCCCGCCCGGCTTCAGCGCCTTCTTCATCCCCTCGAACATTGTTTCCCGGTCAGCCGGACCGGTGAACTGGATGAAGATGCCGACAACCAGGTCGTATTCCGCTTCCGGCCAGTCCCATGCCAACAGGTCGACCTGTTCATGACGCATGGTCACGCCATGTTCGGCCGCCAACGCGCGCGCCTTGGCGATCGCATTGGGTGAGCCATCCACCGCATGGACATCGAGTCCCTGCGCCGCCATGTAGACGCCGTTCCTGCCCTCGCCATCGGCGACCGCCAGCGCGGTCTGTCCCGGTTTCAGCCAATCCTTGTGCGCCACGATGAATGCGCTCGGCGCCTTGCCGAACACATACTCGCTGGTGGCGTAACGTTCGTCCCACATGTCCATTGCCTTTGAGGAAAGCCGCGACCAGCGGATTGTTGCGCCGCCGGCAAGCGATAAGCAACAGGGTTGCGCCGTGTCCGGCAGGCCGACAAATCCTTTTCCCCGTGACGCCTTGTCTGGCGGGGCCGGTCATGATGAAACAGGCCCGACGTGTTTTTTCGTGCCCGCCGCGCCCGCGGCCGGGTCACGCCCGCATCCACAAGGAGAACTCCCGTGAAACTGGAAACCATCGCGCTACACCACGGCTATACGCCCGAGGCAACCACCAAGGCAGCCGCCGTGCCGATCTATCAGACCACATCCTATGTGTTCGACGACACCCAGCATGGCGCCGACCTGTTCGACCTCAAGGTCGAGGGCAATATCTACACGCGCATCATGAACCCCACTACCGCGGTTCTCGAACAGCGCGTGGCCGAGATGGAAGGCGGAATCGCGGGCCTGGCTCTCGCCTCCGGCATGTCGGCGATCACCTATGCCATCCAGACCATCGCCCAGGCCGGGGACAATATCGTGTCCACCAGCCAGCTCTATGGTGGCACATATAACCTGTTCATGCACACCTTCCCGCGCCAGGGGATCGACGTGCGGGTCGCCAAGGCCGACGATTTCGATGCGATCGACAGCCTGATCGACGACAAGACGCGCGCGGTCTTCTGCGAGTCCATCGGCAACCCGGCGGGCAATGTGGTCGATGTTGCGCGCCTCGCCGAGATCGCCCACAAGCACGGCGTTCCGCTCATCGTCGACAATACCGTGGCCACCCCCTACCTGTGCCGCCCCATCGAGCTGGGTGCGGATATCGTGGTGCATGCCCTGACCAAGTATATCGGCGGTCATGGCACCTCCATCGGCGGCGTGGTGGTGGATTCGGGCAAGTTCGACTGGGTTGCCAACAAGGCGCGCTTCCCCATGCTCAACGAGCCCGATCCCTCCTATCACGGGGTCGTCTACACCGAGGCGCTCGGACCGGCCGCCTTCATCGGCCGCTGCCGCGTGGTGCCGCTGCGCAATACCGGCGCCGCGCTTTCCCCGTTCAACGCGTTCCTGTTCCTGCAGGGGCTGGAAACCCTTGGCCTGCGCATGGACCGGCATTGCGAGAACGCCCTCGCCGTTGCCACCTATCTCAAGAGCCACCCAAAGGTGAGTTGGGTGAACTATGCCGGCCTGCCGGATGACAAGTACAATGCCGTGGCCCGGAAGATCGCGGGGGGACGCGCCTCCGGCATCCTGTCCTTTGGTATCAAGGGCGGCCGCGAGGCCGGCGCGCAGTTCATCGACGCGCTGCAGATGATCTATCGCCTCGTCAATATCGGCGACGCCAAGACCCTTGCCTGCCACCCCGCAACCACCACTCACCGCCAGCTCGGCCCCGAGGAACTGGCCAAAGCCGGCGTATCCGAGGATCTGGTTCGGCTTTCCATCGGCATCGAGCACATCGACGACATCATCGCCGATATCGAGCAGGCACTTCAAAAGGTCGCCTGATACCGGGCGCAAGCGCAAGTCAGACCGTATCGGCGGCCGGTTCATCCGGCCGCCTTTTTTTATCTTCCGGTCAAAATTGCTCGACAAAACCGCCGTGATCGACCAAGAACCGGCAGGCGGATGTCGCCATGTCGCGCCTCCGCCTGTTTGCGGAGTTTGGGCGTGGGCGAGAGCACGTCGGTTCGGCAGTTGTGGATCACGGAATTCACCCAGACACTTGGTCTGGCGTGGCCGCTGGTTATTGCCCAACTGGCGCAGATGGCACTGGTCACAACCGACGTGATCATGATGGGCTGGCTCGGGCCGGACGAATTGGCGGCCGGCACCCTCGCGTCCTCCTTCCTTACCTCGCTGCTCCTGTTTGGCGTGGGACTGCTTTCGGCCGTGGTGCCCATGGTGGCGCAGGCCATCGGCGCGCGGGATTTCCGTTCCGTTCGCCGCTCCACCCGCCAGGGCTTCTGGGTGGCGCTGGCGGCGTCCGCCCTGCTTATTCCGATCATCCTGCAGGTTCGTCCGGTACTGACCCTGCTTGGGCAGGACCCGGCGCTCGTCACCCTGGCGGAAACCTATATTCACGCCGCTGTCTGGCTCTTTATTCCCGCCTTGCTCATCATCGTGCTGCGCTCGTTCCTGTCGGCCCACGGCAATACGTCGGTGATCCTCTGGGTCACGGTGATCGGCGTTTTCGTCAATGCCTTTGGCGACTATGCGCTGATGTTCGGCAATTTCGGTTTCCCGCGCCTCGAACTCACCGGCGCGGGGATATCGACCGTCGTGGTCAACACCGTCATGTTCGCGCTGCTCCTGGCCTATGTGCTGCGCCATCGGCGCTATCGCCGCTATGTCATCCTTGGCCGCTTCTGGCGCCCTGACTGGCATCGCTTCCGGGAAATCCTGCGCGTTGGCTTGCCGATCGGCCTGATGCTGCTCGCTGAAGTCGGGCTGTTCGCCGTCTCCTCGATCCTGATGGGGTGGCTGGGCACCGCGGAACTGGCGGCGCACGCAGTGGCGCTGCAGTGCGCGTCCATCGCCTTCATGGTGCCGCTCGGGCTCAGCCAGGCGGCGACAGTGCGGGCCGGGATCGCCTTCGGACGCCGCCTGACGGCCGATATCGGACGCGCAGGCGTGGCGGCACTGGTACTGGGCAGCGCGTTCATGTCGTCGACGGCGCTGCTGTTCGTCTTCGCGCCCCTGCCCCTGATCCATTTCTATCTCGATCCGGCAAACCCGGCCAATGCCGCGGTGATCTCGCTGGCCGCGGCCTATCTGGCGGTCGCCGGGCTTTTTCAGCTCGTGGATGGCGCGCAGGTGGTACTGGCCGGAACCTTGCGGGGCATGTCGGACACCCGGGTGCCCATGTATGTGGCGATATGCGGGTATTGGCTCGTCGGCCTGCCGGTCGCGCTGCTCCTCGGTTTCCCGCTGGGCATGCGGGGCACCGGCGTCTGGTTGGGCCTGGCGAGCGGACTGGCCTTCGTGGCCCTTGTGCTGGGTGCGCGATTTGCCCGACTGCTGCGCAGCGGCAGTGCCCCGGCAATCGCTGCGGGAACCTGATTCGCCGGATCAGACCAGAACCGGATGCGCCTCGCGCTCTTCCGAGCCGAAAATGCGCAGGTATCGCTCGACCTCGTCGCGCGGCCCGGTGGCCTTGAGCGGATTGTCCGAGAGTTTCACCGCCGGGCGGCCATTGGCCTCGGTCACCTTGCACACCAGGGAAATCGCGTTCAGACCATCGATGCCCACCGGCGCGCAGCCGGTGAAGTCATTGGTGAGATTGGTGCCCCAGCCAAAGCTCATCCGCACCCGGCCATGGAAGTGGCGGTAGACCTTCTCGATGGTGTCGACATCCAGCGCATCCGAAAAGATCAGCAATTTCTGCGTCGGGTCGCGGCCCTTGGACTTCCACCATTCGATGATCTTGTCACCGCCCTCGATGGGCGGCGCGCTGTCGGGCCGGAACCCGGTCCAGTCGGCCACCCAGTCCGGCGCATCGCGCAGGAAGGCGGCGGTACCGAACGTATCGGGCAGAACGATCAGCAGGTTGCCGAAATAGAGCCGCTTCCAGTCCTCCAGAACCTTGTAGTTGGATTGCCGAATCTCCTCGTCGCTTTGGGCAAGCGCCGCAGCCACCATGGGCAGTTCGTGCGCATTGGTGCCCACCGCCTCCAGATCGGTATCCATGGCCAGCAGCACGTTCGAGGTGCCCGAAAGACGCGCGCCGATCCCCTCCTTGAGCGCTTCCACGCACCAGCGCTGCCAGAGAAACGAGTGGCGCCGCCGTGTCCCGAAATCGGAAATCCGAATGTCCGGCAGCTGCTTGAGCCGCTCGACCTTGCTCCACATCCGGGCCTTGGCGCGGGCGTAGAGCACATCGAGCGCGAAGGGCCCCAGATTGCGCATCGCGGCGCGCGACCGCAGTTCATTGATGATGGCGAGGGCGGGGATCTCCCACATGGTGGTGTGGGTCCAGGGACCGTGGAAATGCAGTTCGTACTGGCCGTCCCGGCGGCTCAGCTCGTATTCCGGCAGTGCGAAATCGGCCAGCCACGCCAGGAATTCTGGCGCGAAGATCTGCTTGCGGCCGTAGAAGGTATTGCCCGCCAGCCAGATCATTTCCTTCTTGGAAAACCTGACGGAGCGGGCGTGGTCGAGCTGGGCCCGCAACTCGCCCTCGTCGATCTCGTCGGCCAGCCTCACCCTGCTCGTGCGGTTGATCAGTGAAAACGTGACCTCGACGTCGCGATGCAACGCCCAGATCATCTGCAGCATCATCAGCTTGTAGAAATCGGTGTCCAGCAGGCTGCGAACAATGGGATCGAGCTTCCAGGTATGGTTGTATACCCGCCGCGCGATATCGGTGCGTGTGACCATGCGCCCTCGACCCTTGCCCCTGCCCGCTTGCGCCCTAAGTGTTAGCGGACACGGCGGCGCGGTTCAATGCGGTGCCGACCTCCAACTCGCAATCAAGGGAACCCAGCCAACCCATGACCAGGCTTTCCTCTTCAGAACAACGCGTTGCCGAAGCCCTCGCAGCGCACGGCCTTGGCGCCAGCATCGTGCTGCTCGAGACATCAGGCGCCACCGCGCAGATGGCTGCCGATGCCCTCAATATCGAAGTGGCCCGCATCGTGAAGTCGCTGGTCTTTCGCGGCGCCGAAAGCGGCCAGCCCTACCTGCTGCTGGTTTCCGGCTCGAACCGGGTGCACGAGAAACGCGTCGGGCGACTGCTGGGCGAGAAGCTGGAACGTGCCGACGCCGATTTCGTACGCGATGCGACCGGCTTCGCCATCGGCGGCGTGTCGCCGTTCGGGCATCCGGTGGCGCTTGCTACCGTGTTCGACGAGACCCTTTTCGCCCACGAGACGGTCTGGGCGGCCGCTGGCGCGCCAAGGGCCGTGTTCGAGATCGCGCCGGCCGAACTGGTGCGCTGCACCAGCGCCCAGGTCCTCGATGTCACCTGATCGGAGTTCGAACGCTTTCAGGAAAAGCGGAAACGGTGTTCCGGTTCGAAACCGCGACCATTCAACGATCTGGAACCATTGAGTGATTCGGAGAAATGCGAAGCAGCTCTAGCCCGAAATCCAGGTCCAGTCCCCCATCCGGTTGCGGAACCACGTGCGCTGGCGCTTGGCGTATTGGCGCGTGGCGATGATGGTGCGTTCCACCACTTCCCCCGCGCTCATCTTGCCCTCGAGCCACAACGCAATCTCGCGCACCCCAATGGCCTTCATCGCCGGCAGGCTGGGATCCAGATTGCGGGCCAGCAGGTCCCTCACCTCCTCGACCGCGCCTTCTTCCAGCATGGCCTTGAAACGGCGCGCTATGCGTTCGTTCGAGATCTCGCGGCCAGGATCGATCACGTATTTTTCGATCTCGAAACCCTGAAGCAAGGCCGGCTGGTCCGCCTGCTGGTATTCGGCGAGCGATTTGCCCGTGGCCTCGAGAACGGCGAGCGCCCGCGTCACCCTTTGTGGATCAGGCTCACGGATTCGCCTCGCCATGGCCGGATCGCGAGCGGCGAGCAGTCGGCCCCGCCCCTCGCGGTCGAGCGCGGCGACCTGCCGGTCGATCCGCGCCACGACCTCGTCCGGCACCTCGGGCACGCTGGCGAATCCCTTTGTGAGCGCCTCGAAATAAAGCCCTGTTCCACCGGCGAAAATGACCGTTTCCGCCTTGGCCAGTTCTCCAGCGAGCAGACGACCCACATCGGCGGCCCACTGGCCGGTCGAAAAGCGCACCGAGGGGTCGACATAGCCATAGAGCATGTGCTGGGCCGCGACGAGATCGCCGGGTCCGGGCCGGGCCGTAAGCACGCGAAGAACCGAATAGACCTGCATGCTGTCGGCATTGATGATCGGCGCGCCGGACTGGCGCGCAAGCGTCAACGCATGCGCCGACTTGCCGCTTGCCGTTGGTCCGGCTATCAAGACCGCTCTTCTGTCCCCTGCCATTCTCGTCCGGGAAACCCCATGTCGTTTCTGTGCCTGATCGCCAACCCAGCCGAACCCGCGCTGACCCCGCGCCTGGTGGAAGCCATCCACCGCGAGATCGGTGGCGAGATCAACTGGCTGGCGCAGCCCATTGCCTGCGAGATCGCGGGCCCGAAGTCAACAGATCCGGTGGGCATCGCCCGCACCCTTGTCGGGGCCGAACCGATCGACGTCGCCCTGGTCCCCGCAGCCCATCGCCGCAAGAAGCTGCTGATCGCGGACATGGATTCCACCATGATCGAGCAGGAGTGCATCGACGAGCTTGCCGATGCATTGGGCATCAAGGCCGAAGTCGCCGACATCACCGCCCGCGCCATGCGCGGCGAACTCGACTTCGAGGGCGCCCTCAAGACCCGCGTGCAACTGCTCAGGGGCCTTGAACGCAAGGCGATGGAAGAGGTGCGGCGCGAACGGATCACCCTAGCCCCTGGCGGGCGGGCGCTGGTGCAGACCATGCGCACCCATGGGGCCTATACCGCGCTGGTTTCGGGCGGCTTCACCTATTTCGCCGAACATTTCGCCAAGCGCATCGGTTTCGATGAATTCATGGCCAATGTGCTCGATTTCGACGGCGACCGGCTGACCGGAACCGTGGCGCCCCCCATTATCGGGCGCACCGCCAAGCTCAACCGGTTGACGACGCTGGCCGAGGAAATGGGCCTGCAGCCCGACCAGACCATGGCCGTGGGCGACGGCGCAAACGATCTCGACATGATCCGTGCCGCCGGCATGGGGGTTGCCCTGCATGCCAAGCCCGCCGTCGCCGCCGAGGCGCATGTCCGGATCGATCACGGCGACCTGACGGCGCTGCTCTATCTGCAGGGTTATTCGGAGAACGAGTTCATCCGGTGAGGCTGGAGACCGAACGTCTGATCCTGAGGCCATTCGAGGACCGCGACCGCGCGCCCTATGCGGCCTTCGTCGCCGATCCCGAAGTCAGGCGTTTCTATCCCGACACCCTCGATGCCGACGCGGCCAATCGCATGATCGATGGCTGGCAGGTCAAGCTGGAACGCAACGGCTTTCACTATCTCGCCATGGAGCGAAAGGCCGACGGCGTGCTGGTGGGCGACGTGGGGCTTGCCCGCATGGATTACGAAATCCCGGGCAGGCCCGAAGTGGAAATGGGCTGGCTGGTCGGCCGGCCATATTGGGGAAACGGCTATGCACCCGAAGGCGCGCGGGCCTGCCTCGACCATGCCTGGCAGGTGCTGGGCCTGAACGAGGTGGTCGCCTTCACCTATCGCGGCAACCATCCCTCGCGCCGGGTCATGGAAAAGATCGGCATGACCCGCGATCCTGACGGTGATTTCGACCATCCCCTGGTACCCAGAGGCCACCGCTTGCGCCCGCACGTCCTGTATCGGATTGCCAATCCGCTGAAATAGGTCGCTTTCAGGACAAGCGGGTACCGATCTTCCGGTTCGAAAGCGCGGCCATTCAACGCCCTGGAACCGTTGAGCGACTGGGAGCAGAGCGAATCGGCTTCAGTCCAGCTTCACCGCAATGAAGCGCTTGGTGCCGGTGGGATCGACGATCTTGAGCAACACCGCCGGCCGGCCCGCCTCCCGCGCGCCGCCGATCAGGTCCGCGACCTCGGTGGCGCTCGCCACCCGCTTCTGGTTGATCTCCTCGATCACGTAGCCCGGTATCAGGCCCTTCTCCGCCGCGTCCGTACCGGCGACCACATCGGTGATCAGCACGCCATTGACGCTCGAGGAGATGGCGAACTCGGAGCGGGCCTTGGCGGTCAGCGGTCCGATGTCGAAGCCAACGATCTTGGAAAGCTCGTGCGAGGGCGCGGTTTCCAGGCTCGCGGCGTCGTTCGAACTGTCGGCCGGCGGCGGCGGGGCCGATTCAGCATCGAGTTTGGCGATCAGCTTTTCGCCGTCTTCAAGGCGCCCGAGCCGGATATCGAACTGCTTCTGCTGCCCGCCGCGCAACACCGTCACCGTCACCGACTTGCCGATCGGGGTGGTGGCAACGATCCTTGGCAGGTCATGCATCTGGTCGATTGCCCGCCCGTCGAACGACAGGATCAGGTCGCCATCCGCCAGGATCCCATCAGACGGCCCGCCCTTGGTCACCTCGACCACCAGCGCGCCATGGGTGTCCGTGCGCCCCATGCTGGCCGCGATATCGTCGGTCACGTCCTGGATACCGACGCCGAGCCAGCCGCGCCGCGTTTCGCCAAATTGGCGCAACTGGTCCACGACTGGCTGCGCCAGGTTGGACGGCACGGCAAAGCCGATACCCAAGGAACTGCCGCCTTGTGCCACGATGGCGGTGTTGATGCCGATGACCTTGCCATCCATGTCGAACAGCGGACCGCCAGAATTGCCCTGGTTGATCGCCGCATCGGTCTGGATGAAGGCGTCGTAGGGGCCCGAATTGATGTCGCGGTTGCGGGCCGACACGATGCCCAGGGAAACCGAGCCGCCCAGCCCGAACGGATTGCCGATGGCCATGACCCAGTCACCCACCTCGGCATGATCGCTGTCCCCGAAGCTGACAAAGGGCAGATCGTGGCCGGCATCGACCTTGAGCACCGCGAGATCGGTCTTCTGGTCGCTTCCCAGCACCTTGGCCGGCAGCCGCGTGCCGTCGGTGAAATAGACCAGAACCTCGTCGGCGCCTTCGATCACATGGTTGTTTGTGACGATCGTGCCATCGGCGGCCACGACGAACCCTGACCCGAGGCTGCGGGCCTCCTGCATGGTTTCGTCATCGAGCCCCTGATTGGGATTGAGATTCTTCAAGAGGTCGTTGAGATCGGAACCTTCGGGGCCCTTAGGAAACGGTACGCCCGCGCCGCTCGGCACCTTCCGCGTGGTCGAGATATTGACCACGGCCGGCGAAAGTTCCCGTGCCAGTGGGGCAACCGAGATCGGCCCCTGGGCCAGGACAGGCGGAAAGCCGACCGCACCTGCAATGGGCATGGCCAGAAAGATCGCCACCAGCAGCCGCAATCCCGGTACCGAACGCATTCGCAACTTCCTCCCCGGCAGTCGGGCCATGGCCAGCCTGCCAAACGCCGACGCCTCCAGGTTGGAGGCGCGATCAGATCCGACTATGGCTACACTTGGGACTCAGCCCCGGATCAGCCACAGCACAATAAGGCCCGCCGCCGCGCTTGTCAGCGCGGCGACACGGATTATTGAATTGGACGTTTCGAGCACCACGGCGATCATCCGCTTCATCTGCTCGGGAAAGGCTGCATAGAGCAGCCCTTCGATGACGATCGCCAGGGCCAGTGCGGCAAAGAAGTCCGTCACTGACCGGCGGCCGGAGCCGCGGTGCCATCAGCGGCCGGAGCAGGTGCCGCATCAGAACCCGACACCGGACTCATCGAGGTGTTCGGTTCGAGTTGCACATCCACACCTGCCTCGGGCGGCACCACCTTCACGTCGGGCACCGGCACCGGCTTGGCATCCGGCGGCACCACCGCCGTCGCCGCGCCATCATCCCCGAAGAACTTGAAGAACTCGCTGTCGGGCGAAAGCACCAGGGTGGTGTTCTTGCCTTCGAGCGAACTCCGGTAGGACTGCAGCGACCGATAGAACGCAAAGAACGAGGGATCCCGGTCATAGGCTTCGGCAAAGATGGCCGAACGCGTTCCGTCGCCCTGGCCGCGAAGGATTTCGCTGTCCCGGGTTGCATCGGCCACGATGCCGATTGCCTGACGGTCCGCCACCGCGCGAATGGTCTGCGCCTGCTGTTTGCCCACGGCGCGAAGCTGCGCGGCCTCGGCCAGACGTTCCGCCTTCATGCGATCATAGGTCTGGGCCAGCACCTGGTCGGTGAGATCGGTGCGAAGAATGCGCACGTCGACGACGTTGATGCCGAGCTGGTCGGTCTCCGCCTTGATCAACTGCTGGGCCTCGTTCATCATCGCATTGCGCTGCTTGGACAGGGCCTCCTCGAATCCGCGCAGGCCATAGACCTGCCGGAGCGCCGATTCAAAGCGCGTATTCAGGCGCTGTTCGGCCACCGTGAGACTGCCCGAAAGGCGTTCGCGGAACAGGCGGGGATTGTCGATCTTGTAGGCGATGAACGCGTCCACATTGTAGAAACGGCCGTCCTTGACCTGCAAGGTGATGTTGTTCAGGTCATAGCGCAGCAGCCGCTTGTCGATGAACTGCACCTGTTCCACCATGCTGGTGGGCAACTTGAAATAGAGCCCCGGCTCCTCGACCACGCGCGTGATCTGCCCGAAGCGGGTGACGATGGCCTGCTGTCTTGGGTCGACCACGAAGACCGACGAGAACAGCAGATACGCGGCTATGGCGAGTACGACGCCGAATGCGACCAGCCTGTTCATTGCCCGCTCCCCTGGTTGGTATTGACCAGCGACGAGGGCGCGCCGGACGAAGTGGAAGTGCCCTTGAGTTCAGGCAGCGGCAGATAGGGAATGACCCCCGAGCCACTGGCCCCCTTCTCGACCACAAGCTTGTTGGAATCGCCCAGAACCTGCTCCATGGTTTCCAGATAAAGCCGCTTGCGCGTAACCTCGGGCGCCTTGATGTACTCATTGTAGATCGAGTTGAAGCGCGCCGTCTGGCCTTCCGCATCCTTGACCACGCGATCCTTGTAGGCGGCCGCCTCTTCGCGAACCTGGGCGGCCTGGCCGCGGGCATCGCCAAGCTTGGTATTGGCGTACTGACGCGCCTCCTCCTGGAACCGGGTCTGGTCCTGCTCGGCGCGCTGGACCTCGTCGAACGCATCGGCCACTTCGGCGGGCGGGGCCACCTGCTTGATCGATATCTGGTTGACGTTCACGCCCGTCCCGTAGGAATCGAGAATCTGCTGGGTGATCTTTTGCACCTCAATGGCGATGCTGGCGCGATTGTCGCGGAAAATGTCCTGGGCCGGTCGCCGGCCAACCACCTCGCGCATCGCGCTCTCGGCTGTGCGGCGCACCATGTCCTGCGGATCGCGCACGTTGAACAGGAAGTCCGGTGGGGTGGCCACGCGCCACAGCACCGAGAAGCTGACGTCGACAATGTTCTGGTCGCCGGTCAGCATCAGGCCCTCATTGCGCGAGGCGCCGGAATTGACCGAACTGATTTCCGTCTGGTTTTCGGTCAGGTTGACCTTTTCGACCTGCTCGATGGGCCAGAACATGAAATGCAGGCCCTGCTCGCTCAATTGTTCCTTGGGCTTGCCGAACACCGTCTCAACGCCTGCTTCCTGCGGCTGAACCACATAAACGCACTGCGTGAGCCAGAGAACCACCAGGACGAGCACACCGCCCACGATGGCCCATCGGCCGCCGGGAAGCCCGCCCTGCAGGCTGTCGCGCCCGCGATTGAGGATCTCTTCCAGATTTGGCGTTCCGCCGCCGCCGCGACGCGGGCCGCCACCTTGCGGTGCCTGGCCCCATGGGCCTCCGTTGCCGCCGCGTCCGCCGCCGCCTGTATTGTTATCCCAGGGCATGGATGTCCTTTCGGTCGTTTTCCGGCCAAAGCATTGCGCCTATATAGGAGAGCCCTGCTGGCCGATCAATGCGACGCTTCGGTTGCGCGCCTTTCGTAGATAACGATATCGAAGTCCGCGCTGTCCCTTTCGCCGCGCGCGACCTCTTCGCGATCCACCTCGATCCATTGCGCCGGGTCGATTTCGGGGAAATGGGTGTCGCCCTCAGGATGAAGATGGACATGCGTGACATAGAGCCGGTCGGCGACCGGCATGGCCGCCGCGTAGATCGCGCCGCCACCGATCACCATGATCTCGTCCAATCCATCGGCTTCCGCCATGGTTCTGGCGTGTTCGAGCGCCGCATCGAGATCGGAAATCACAATCACGCCGTCTGGCTGGTAGCCGCTCTTGCGCGACACAACGATATTGACCCGGCCCGGCAACGGCTTGCCGATACTTTCAAACGTATTGCGTCCCATGACGATGGGCTTGCCCATGGTGGTACGCTTGAAAAAGGCGAAATCCGAGGGCAACCGCCAAATCAGCGCGTTGTCTGCCCCGATCACGCCATTGTCCGCCACCGCGGCGATGAGGGAAACCTTCACCTTCATCGCGCGGCGAGCGCGGTCAACGCCTCTCCCTCGACGCGGCACACGGTCCATTCGTCCAGCATGACCGCGCCCATCGCCTTGTAGAAATCGATGGACGGCTGGTTCCAGTTCAGCACCCACCACGCAAAGCGCGGCAACCCTTCCTCGGCGCAGCGCCGCGCCAGTTCGATCATCAACGCCTTGCCGATGCCCTTGCCGCGATACTCGGGCTGGACGAACAGGTCCTCAAGCCAGATCCCGTGCCGGCCGCGAAAGGTCGAATAGGTATAGAACCAGAGAGCAAAGCCCACCGGCTGGCCCTCCCATTCCGCGATCTCGCAGAACACGCGCGGTTCAGGCCCGAACAGGTCGCGCAGGATGTCCTCCTCGCGTGCGTCAACCTTGTCGAGGAGTTTCTCGTATTCGGCCAGCGCCCGGATGAATCGGAAAACGGTCGCGGCATCCGTCCTTTCGGCACGGCGGATGTTGAGGGTCAATTGATCGTCCTGTTTATCGAGATATTTGAGCCACTTGCGTTCAATGGCGGATTCAATGTCTATGGAATTCACCCACCTGCCAGATGCCGCCGGCGAGCCCGGAAAGGGTCCGGCTCATACCGCGATATCCGCCACGATGCGCGGATGCGGATCGTATCCGACAATTTCGAAATCCTCGTAGTCGAAGGAGAAGATGTCGGTCTTGTCCGAATTGAGGCGCAGGGTTGGCAATGGGCGCGGCTCCCGGCCCAATTGAACCCGGGCCTGCTCGAAATGGTTCGAATAAAGGTGCGCGTCGCCGAAGGTGTGCACGAACTCCCCCACCTCCAGCGCGGTGACCTGCGCCACCATGTGGGTGAGCAGCGCGTAGGACGCGATATTGAACGGCACGCCCAGGAAGATGTCGGCCGAGCGCTGATAGAGCTGGCAGCTCAACTTGCCGTTCGCCACGTAGAACTGGAAAAGGCAATGGCATGGCGGCAGCGCCATGTCGTCGACTTCCGCCGGATTCCAGGCAGAAACGATGTGCCGGCGCGAATTGGGATTGGTGCGGATCGAGTGCACGACATTGGCGATCTGGTCGATATGCCCGCCCTTGCCATCCGGCCACGAACGCCATTGCGAGCCGTAGACCGGTCCCAGATCGCCATTCTCGTCCGCCCACTCGTCCCAGATCGTGACCCCGCGTTCCTGCAGCCAGCGCACATTGGTGCCGCCGCTGAGGAACCAGAGCAGTTCATAGACGATCGCCTTGGTGAACAGCTTCTTCGTGGTCAGAAGGGGGAACCCCGCCGACAGGTCGAAGCGCATCTGGTAGCCGAACACCGAGCGCGTGCCGGTTCCGGTGCGGTCGCCGCGATCAACACCGTTTTCGAGCACATGGGACAGGAAGTCGAGATAGGTCTGCATGGCCCGGATACTATACGATTCTCATTTCCGGCGCGCCCTTCCTGCTGTGGCGCGGCGCGCACGACCGGCCTTTGCAACATGTTTGGGGCGGCGCCCCCTTTGCAGGCCGCCTCGCATTGCCTATATTGAGCCTGCCGGCAACGGCTATGGCGATAAATGGCTATCGTAATAAACCCATCGGACCCGGGGGCAGTACCCGGCGCCTCCACCAATCTCCCGCCTGCTGGCGGGATCCTATGGGGGCGAAACAGGATCGACGAGGGCGTAAAGGGTATTTGCTTTCGCTCGGCATGGTACCGCCGATATCGGACCACATTTATAGTTGCCAACGACAACTATGCTGAGGTCGCTCTCGCTGCGTAATGCGGCGCGAAGCCTCGAATTGAAAGCCCTTATCCTCTAGCAGGGACAAGGCGGGGTCCGCAGGCACCTGGCAACAGAAGCCTGCATTTCCCTCAATTGGCCTTTGATTTCTCCATTCACCCGTGGCAATCCAGCAACCGCGTCGCACGCGACGCGATGACGCTTGAAATCCGCCGCGAACTGGGGCTGTTATGGAACGGGGCGGGCACACGACAAAGGGACCGGGAGCACAACCCATATGGCCGAAGACCAGATCCGTTACGACATTCTCGCACAGGACGCGCTCCGTGGCGTTGTGCGCAAGGTGCTCGCGGAGGTCGCGCGGACAGGGCTGCCCGGCGAACACCACTTCTTCATTTCCTTCGTGACCAGGGCGCCCGGCGTGCGCATGTCGGAACGGCTCCTGTCCCAGTACGACAAGGAAATGACCATCGTCCTGCAGAACCAGTTCTGGGACCTCAAGGTAACCGACGTCGCATTCGAGGTTGGCCTGAGCTTCGACGGCCAGGGGGAAATGCTGCATATCCCCTTCGCCGCGATCAAGGGCTTCTTCGACCCCTCCGTGCAGTTCGGCCTGCAGTTCGATGTCGCTGATGTCGATTCGGACGCCGAGCAACCCGAAGACGAAGACGACGAGGCCATCAGCGACAACGAGGATGGCGAAACCGCAGAGTTGCCTGCGCCCTCCGGCTCGGGCGACAAGGTGGTCAGCCTCGACCAGTTCCGCAAGAAGCCCTGAGCGCACCCCTTGCGATGCAGAAGCGCTCGCTGAGCATTGCCGGACACCCCACAAGCCTGGCGCTGGAGCCCGAGTTCTGGGACGTGCTGGAACGCATCGCCAGAGAGCGCGGCCTCAGCCTCTCCGCGCTTGTGGCCGAAGTCGACGAAAGCCGGGACGTCCCCAACCTGACGTCGGCGCTCAGGGTCGCCGCGCTCCAATGGAGCCTTGCCAGCCACGGAAACGGTCCGTCCAGCTGAAAGACTGTCCGGCTATAGCAGGTTGATGGGATCGGTCGTCGGTGGTGGCAGCGTCGTGACCGACGGCGGCACCGTGTCGGGGGGCACAATCGTGATTGGCGGGATTTCCTGCACCGGTCCCAGATCGGGCAAGGGCGTGCCGTTTTGCGTATCCGATGGCGGCGGTGTCGGTGTCGGCGCGGGCGCCGCAGCCGCATCCTGCGCCGCCTTTTGGGCCGCCGCTTCTTCTGCCGCCTTTTTGGCTGCGGCCTCGTCCGCGGCTTTCCTGGCCGCGGCCGCCGCGGCCTCCGCCTGCCGCGCCGCTTCCTCGGCGGCTGCCTTGGCGCGCGCATCTTCCTCTGCCTTGAGCTTTTCAAGGCGCTGTACCTCGGCCTCATAGGCCTTCATCTTGATCGTATCGACCAGCCCGCCAAGGTCGAGTTCGCGCTGCGGCGCATCGAGCGTGCCCGAGAGCAGGGCCGCGACATCCGCCGTGGTGGCATCGATCAGGCCATTGCCGCCGGGCGAGGTCGTCGGAGTCATTTCCCAACGCCCGCCAATGCCAAGATCGGAAAGGTCGAGACTGCCACCGCCGAACAGTCGCGCGTTGCCGGCGTCGGCGGCGACATTGGCGGTCCTGAAGACCCCGCCGGCCAGGGTGAACACCCCGGCCGCCCGTGGCGCGGCAAAGGTTCCCTTGTCGAGCGCATCGACGACGATCTTGCGCAGCGCGTCCGCGTCGAGATCGATGATGTTGTCGACCGAGGCCGCGGCGCTGAAGGCCGCCGGATCGAAACGGGCCACCGACAGGTCCGAAAGCGTGAAGCTGCCATCGCCTGAAAGCGTCGCGATCAGCTTGGCAAGGCTATCGCCTGTCGCATTGTATTGCCCGCTGGCATCGAGCGTGCCCGAGATCGCCTGCGCTGACGCCTTTGGCAGCAGCGCCGAAAGCGGAACGCCCTTGAGCGAGACCCGGCCGCTCGCCTGCTTGTCGCCAAGCGCTCCCGAACAGCAAAGATTTGCATCGATATCGACCGTACCGTCCGAAAGGCGCGCCTCGAAGCCGCGAAGATGTAGCGCCTTGTCGTCCCAGACAAAATCGAAGCCGGCATCTTCCAGCGCCGCAGTATCGCCAAGCCGGATCGCAGGCGTTGTCACCCCGATCCGCCCCTGGGTGCGCCGCGGTCCATCGCCGATCGAAAATGGTCCGTCCGGCCAGCGGCTATCGCCGCCCAGCGTCGCCGTGGGCCCGCCCATGAGCGCAAGAAGCGTGGTCGCATCGATCGAGCCGAGGCGCAGTGCCCCGGCTACCGTGCCCTGCCCGCCCGCAACGGTATAGGTGAGGTCGCCGCCGATATTGGCCCCTCCGGCCTTGCCGCCGATATTTGAAAGCGAAACACTCTCGGCGCCGATGAAGCTGATATCCGCCGATCCATCCAGCCGAGGCACATACACACCACCCGCACCAGCGAGTTCCGCGAGCAGGCTGCCATCGGACAGGGTGAAATTAACCTTGCCCTTGCCCCGCAGCCGGCCAGGATCGCTGACGATCAGGTTGCCCGAGAAATCCAGTTCGTCGCCACTGCCGCCGATCGACAGCCGCGTGTCGAGACTGTTGCCTGGCGCCCCGTCGGCGGTCACGGCAATGCTCATCGGCCCGCCCTCCGGCACAAGGCTCCGTCCGCCAAGACCCAGTTGCGCGGTCAGCGCGGTCGGATCATCCGCGTTGATCGTGGCGACCACCGTCAGCGGCGCCGAAAGCGCCTTGCCGATCCCCTGCGAGAGATTGGCGTCGAAATGGACCGCGGCGGCCCCCGCCGAACCGCTGATTCCCAGTGCCTGCGCACCCTTGTCGTCGGGCGCGCCCAGGTCGACGTTGAGCCTGGCTGGAAGCGAGCGCGAGAGGAATTCTCGTACCGGCTGCGCAATGTTGAATCGCCCGTATATCGCGGCAAGCGCCGCGTCGTGCGAGGCATCGAGGGAGACCGAGCCGTTCCCGGCGATTACCGGCGCCGACAGGGTACCCGAGACCGACCCGGTCAGGTCGAAGCCGATGCCGCCCAGATCCTTTGCGGCCAGCCGGTCGAGCGTAAGTTCGCCCTGGCTCCAGCTGCCCTCGACGATCCCGTCGCTGAGCGCAAGATCGAATATCTCGGCCCGTGGCGCGGATATCCTGATCTTGCCGGAAGGAAAGCTCGAACCGAAGCTCCCGCCCGGCGCGATATCGGGCAGAAGGGCGAGAAGCGCCGCGCTGTCTTCTGGCGAGAGTTCGCCAAGGCTCGCCGTGAGGGAAAGCGATCCCGCCTTGCCGATGCCGATTTCACCCGAGACCTTGTGGGCGACGCCATCAAGATCGAATTGCCCGTCATCGAGCCGCAGCGCATCGCGGGTCAGGGTCACCCGGGCCGAATACCTGCCCGGCATGTCGAACAGGGGATTGTCCGGAGCCGGCTTGCGCCAGTTCAGGGCCAGCGCATCGAGCCGGTCCGTGGACATCGCTACATTCCCTGCGAATGCGGGGCGTTCGCCATCGTTTTCCAGCCTGCCCCTGAGCCGGAAATCGGTGTCGCCGGGCAGGGTCGCCTCAAGGGTATCCAGGGTCCAGCCCTTGCCATCGGCCCTGAGGTCGGCTCTTAGATCGCGCAACGACACGGCCCTGAGATCGAGTTCGGCGATATCGATGCCGATCTTGCCCGGCATGGGCGGCAGCGGCACCTTCGGTGCCTCCTCGAGCAGTCGCACCAGTTCGTAGGGCGCGTTCTCTTGCGCCTGCTCGCTGGCGCTGCGCGGCGCCAGGCCCACCACCCCGCCAGAAACGACCGCGTCGAACTTCGGCGCCGCACCAAAAGTGATGGAGGCCGCGCCGGTCAACCGGGTTCCGGCCCGGTTCTCGTCCGGCTCCAGGGTATAGTCGGAAAGCACCAGCTTGTCGGGACCAAGCGCCAGCTTGCCCTGCAATACCATGTCGCCGCGCGCCGCATCGCCCGCCTGCGGGGTCTGGCGCAGGGTCAGGTCGCCGCTGAAATCCGGCCGCGCACCGGTCGCCAGCAACCCCTCGGTCGAAAGCGAGAAACGACCGCTTTCGGGCCTGATAAACAGGGATACCCGCGTCTTGCCGTCCGCATCGAGCTCATTGGCGGTCACCTTGAGGGCATAGGGCGCGCTGTCGAAAGTCCCCGTGCCCTGCACCGAGAACGGCCCGCGCAGGTTCGACATGCGCAGGTCGGCCGAAATGGCGGTAACCGAATACGTCTTGTTGCTGCGTCCATCCGAAAGCGTGATCGCGCCGCCCACGACGGTGGCGTCGGCAACGGCGATATTGGAGGCGCTGACCTTTTCGGGAAGGCTGATCGGGGTATCGAGCCGCCCCTCGGCATCGATATGCAGGTTGATCGCCGGGCGGTCGAGAACAAGGCTGGTCACCACGTAGCGATCGCGCAGGAAGTCGACCAGCGAGAACTCGGCGTTCACCCCCGCCAGCTTGACGAACGGCTGCCCCTCTGGCCCCACGACCACGTCATGCAGGCGCAGGCGCGGCTGCGGCAACAAGGAGAAATCGATGGGCCCCTTGATGGCGACATCGGTGCCCAGGGCCTCGGCGACGATCGCTTCCATGCGCGGACGATAGCCGTCCCAGTCGATGAATCGCGGGACCACGAAAGCCGCCGCGAGCACCAGGATCGCGATGATTCCGACAACGATGTACAACCGATTCAGCACGGACCGCCTTGCCTCATGCGCCGCGTTCGAAAGTGCGCTCCGGCTGTGATAAGCGGATCACGCGCAATATCAATAGAATAGGCAAGAGGCGCACACAAATCCCAATACGCCCGGCTTGCGATATCCCGTACGACCGCCGGCCTCATGCATAGTGGTTGGAGATCACCGCATTGGCAATTTCGGGCGCATCGATGATGCCGACCACATCATCGGCCCGTGGCACGCCGCCCTGGTGTCCGAGCACGATGGCAAGGCTGCGCTGGCGCTGGTTCATGCGCGAAATGATGGTGTTGAGGATGCTGGTCGCCGGCGCGATGACGAAGTCGTCGGCGAGAACCGCCCTCAGCGTTTCGCCCGCATAGCGATCCGGCGTATAGCCCGAGCTGATGCGGGCGAAACCGGCGATCCGGTCGCTATCGGCAACGATGATGTGCCGCGCGCCGCGCTCGGCCAGTTCCGCCAGCGCCGAAACCACCAGCGTATCGATGGGAAGAACGACGAAATCCTTGCTCATCACCTCGCGCGCCTGGCGCACCAGGTACATGTTGGTGTGCCGGATGGTCGGGATGGCCCGCCCGCGATGCCTGAGCTTGATCGTGTAGATGTTCTCGGTCACCAGCGCGCGCCGGATCCCCACCGCGATGGCCACCGCCAGCACCAGCGGCACGATGACATTGTAGTCACGTGTCATCTCGAAGATCATCACGATGGCGGTCATCGAGGCGCCCGTGGCGGCCCCCACGATCGCGCCCATGCCGACCACGGCGAATTCCACGATGGTGAAATGCTCCTGCGGGAACATCTGTATCGCCAGCGCCCCCACGACGCCCCCGAGCGTGGCGCCGACGAACAGCGAGGGCGAGAACACCCCGCCCGACGCGCCCGAGCCAAGGCTGATCGAGGTGGCGACCACCTTGCCCGCCAGCAGCGCCAGGAACAGCCAGACCAGCGACATGTTGCCGTTCAGGATGGTCTGCACGGTGGCATAGCCGACACCGGCGGTATGCAATTGACCCGTGGTCACCTGGAAGGCATAGGCGATCACCCCGATCATCAGCATGCCGACGATGTTCTGGGTATAGGCATTGCCCGGCATGGCGGGAAACACGTCCTCGCACCAGGCAAGCAGGCGAATGAAGGCCCAGGATGCGATCCCCGCCGCGATGCCGAGAATGGCGAACCACATCAGTTCGATCGGATCGAATGCGGCGCGTGGCGGCAGCGCGGCCACGGGAACCATGAAGGCCGGATCGAGCCCGAAGATGAAACGGGCAATGGACGTGGCGGTCGCCGTCGCCACCACCACCGGCAGGAAGGTGCGGTTCGACACCTCGGGCAACAAGAGTTCCACCGCGAACAGTACGCCCCCGAGCGGGGTGTTGAACGTCGCAGCGATCCCTGCTCCCGCGCCGGCGGCGAGAAGGGTGATCTTTTGCCAGCGCGCCAGGTTCAAAAGCCGCGCCATGGTCGAGCCGAACGAGGCGCCAATCTGGATGATCGGCCCTTCGCGCCCCACCGAGGCGCCGGAGCCGATGGAAATCGCCGAGGCCAGCGACTTCACCACGGCAACGATGCCGCGGACATTACCCTTCTTGTGATAGATCGCGTCCATCACCTCCGGCACGCCGTGGCCCTTGGCCTCGGGCGCGAAGGTCTGCACCAGCCACACCACCACCAGGCCGCCGATCACCGGCGCCAGGATGATGAACGGGCCGAAGGGTCCGGGCGGATCGAATTGGTTGGCGTCGTAGAAGAAGGAGAACTTGCCCAGGAAAAACAGGTTGTGGACGGCCGCGATCATGTATCGAAACAGCGCCGCCCCCATCGCCGCCACAACGCCCACAAGAAACGCCAGAACGCTGAGCGTGGGGATGGAAAGGGTGCGGGATTCGATGGCAGAAACGACTGGTTCGGCGCCAGGGGCCTGTGTGGCTTGATTTTCGGTCATCTTGCTTTCGGGGGCGGCGGGTGCCTGTGTCCTGCATCCCATACCGGCTCGCGTCAAGCGCCTGCGACGAAATGGCGCAGCCTGGCAGGTCAGGTCCGCACCCTGCGAACACTTGACGGGCCCCGATATACATTTGCCCAAGCGATGCCTATATTGCGCCGATGAGAACAAAAAGAGATTCGATCACGGCACGGGCAACGCTGCCGGCCGGCGACATGCCGGATTCGCACCTCTCGAAACGGACCCCTGCCCATGAGCGCTGAGCAAGATCCCCTGCCCGCACGTGGAAGCGGCCCGATCACAGGTCAGCTCGGCCGCCGGGGCCCGGACTATCTCGATGGCCTCAACGAGGAACAGCGCGACGCCGTCGTCTCCATCGACGGACCGCTTCTGGTGCTCGCCGGGGCCGGCACCGGCAAGACCCGCGTACTGACCACCCGCATTGCCCATATCCTTGCCACCGGCAAGGCGCGCGGCAGCCAGATCCTTGCGGTGACCTTCACCAACAAGGCGGCCCGCGAGATGAAGGAGCGCATCGGCAAGCTGGTCGGCGCAAGTGTCGAGGGCATGCCCTGGCTGGGCACGTTCCACTCCATCGGCGCGCGCATCCTGCGCCAGCACGCCGAACTCGTGGGCCTGAAGTCCGGGTTCACCATCCTCGATACGGACGACCAGATCCGCCTCATCAAGCAATTGTTCGAGGTCGAGAACATCGACGAGAAGCGCTGGCCGGCCCGCCAGTTCGCCGGCCTCATGGATGGCTGGAAGAACAAGGGGTTGCTGCCAAAGGACATCGGCCCCGCCGAGGCGGGCATGTTCGCCAACGGGCGCGCCGCAAAGATCTACAAGGACTACCAGCAACGCCTGAAAGACCTGAACGCGGCGGATTTCGGCGATCTTCTGCTCGAATGCATTCGCCT
>DATCMU010000012.1:0-129956 GCA_036563245.1 Devosiaceae bacterium
AAATCCGGGCTTGTCACCCGCGAAATCTCGACCTATGTTCCGCGCCGCTGGGGTGGGTGCATGCTTCGCGCCACTGCCGGGGCTTGTGCCTTGGTTCCCCAGGGCCGGACAGGCCGCGCCTGTCCGTGTGAGCCGCCTTAGCTCAGTCGGTTAGAGCGCTAGATTGTGGATCTAGAGGTCCCCCGTTCGATCCGGGGAGGCGGTACCACCCCTCTTCCGTCCATTACGGAACCGCCCCGGTCAGGCTGACCTTTGCGCCCCGAGGCCTGAATGCGTGGCCTAGTTCTTGCGCCGAACCTGCCGTTCACGTTCAGATCAGTTTGCGAGCCGCCAGATTGCGCATCAGGGCCGATGCTCCAAACGTCCAGGGTGGGCATTGCGTGCTCCCGTCTACCGTGTTTTCCAGCGTGCCCAGGCCGTCCGCGCGAATCCGCACCACGTCGCCGATCTTGTGGGTGAACCCCTGGCCCGGCGCATCGCGGTCCTGCACCGGCGCAAACAGCGTACCAAGAAACAGCATGAACCCGTCCGGATATTGATGATGCGGCCCGATTGTCTGGGCGACCAGGTCAAGCGGGTCGCGGCTGATCTCGGCCATGCGCGAATGCCCCCTGAGCACGAATCCGTCGCGCCCTTCAATCACGAGTTCGAGTTCGGCCACGCGCACGTCGTCGATCCCGAAACTGTCATCGAACAGGCGGATGAACGGACCGATGGCGCAAGAGGCATTGTTGTCCTTCGCCTTGCCGAGCAGCAGCGCGGACCGCCCCTCGATATCGCGCAGGTTGACGTCATTGCCCAGCGTGGCGCCCTTCACCCGCCCCCGGCTGTCGACTGCCAGCACGATTTCCGGCTCGGGGTTGTTCCAGCCCGACTTCGGATGAAGCCCCACCCGGTCGCCCCAACCCACCGAGGACAATACCTGAGCCTTGGTGAAGACTTCGGCATCCGGGCCGATCCCCACTTCGAGATATTGCGACCACATCCCTTCGGCGATCAGCGCCGCCTTGAGCTCGCCCGCTGCCTCTGTGCCCGGACGCACATTGGCGAGGCTGCCGCCGATCAAATTGCTCACCCGTGCCCGGATCGACGCCGCCCGCCCCGGGTCGCCGGCCGCCTTCTCCTCGATCACCCGCTCGATCAGGCTGCTGGCGAAGGTCACTCCGCACGCCTTGATCGCCTGCAGGTCGCACGGCGCCAGAAGCCTTGTCCCTGACTTGGCGTCATCATCCGCGCCCGTATTGGCAACGACTTCATCAAGGCCCCCGATATCCTCGCCCGCCGCCTCGGTGAGCACGCGCGCCGGATCGTCTGTCTCGAGCAGGTCGCGCACGGTGGGGATGTCCCGACTCGTGATGTCGATCACGCGGCCATCCCGGATCGCCACCACCGAAGGCCCGTCGATATCCGGGCGCCACACGCGTCCAACAAGAAGGCCCTCGCTTGCGGAATGGTCAAGTATTTCAGTCATTTCAGGGTCTCCCTTGTCGGCCGCCACGCCAGTGCGTCGCGCCAGGTTCCAGCGGCTGGGCAGAGGCCAGCCAGTGCGTCCGGTCAAGATTCTGCATCCGTGGCACGGGGTTCTACCACAGGTTGCCGCGGCGAGTGGAAATGTGCCTTGACTCGATTTCGATAACCAACTAGCACATAGTTTGTCAAAAGCTATATTATAGGTTGATCGGAACCGATCCTATGACTTCTGCAACGATAACGCTCGTGAGTTCAAGCGATGCCGATGCCAAAGGCGGCTTGGTGTCGGCGGTCATCGCTGGCGTCAACGCCCATATTCGGGACAACGGGCTGATGGTTGGCGACCTGCTGCCGAGCGAGGGCGCGTTCGCCGAGCAATTCGGGGTCTCGCGGGTCGTCATGCGAGAGGCCTATCGCTCGCTTGCCGCCCTTGGCCTGATCGATGTCGGCAACGGCCGGCGCGCGCGCGTTGCGGCAATAGACAGTGATGTGCTTGCCACAATCATCGACCACGCCGTGCACGTCGAACAGATGTCGATCCAGCAGATCTATGACCTGCGCCGTACGCTGGAGGCGCGCACTGTCGCGCTCGCCGCCCTTCGGCGTCTGGAGAAGGAGGCAAGGGCCATCAGCGATCTTGCCGCCGCGATGCGCGCGGATTTTGCTGACGCGGAAAAGGTCATGGCGCACGATATCGCCTTCCACGAGGCCATCACTCTGGCGGCCCGCAATCCGGCATTCTCGCTCGTCCTGGGCGGGTTCAAGCAGGTGATGACCAAGACCTGGCCGATCGGATGGCGCAGTCGGGCCGATGATCGGCAGCGCATGGAGAGCATTGAGTCTCATGAGGAAATAGCCAGCGCCATTGCCGCGGGCGATGCGTCGGCGGCGCAGGTCGCCATGGCCGAGCACTTCGACAAGAGCGTCAAGGCGCTCATTTCGGCCGGTTTGATCTGAAGGGTGGCGGGCAGGAAATGAAGATCACCGGCATCGAAACGGTACGCATCGAGGAAAACGCCAATCTCCTCTGGGTCAGGGTCATGACCGACGAGGGGATCACCGGCCTTGGCGAAACCTTCTTCATGGCACGAACCGTGGAGACCTATGTCCACGACCAGATCGCTCCGCGCGTGATCGGCGAGAACCCGCTCGACATCGAGCGGCTCGGGCGGCTGGTCCGGCCCTATGTGGGATATCGGTCGACGGGTGTGGAAACCCGCGGCAATTCCGCGTTCGACGTGGCGTTGTGGGACCTGTTCGGCAAGGTCACCAACCAGCCGGTCGCCCAGTTGCTGGGCGGCTTCGCACGCCGCGAAATCGCGACGTACAACACCTGCGCCGGCACCGCCTATATGCGCAATGCCAAGGGCCAGACGACCGCCAACTATGACATCGTCGGCGGCAAGCGCGGACAGTACGATGACCTGAATGCCTTTCTCACCGACGCGGGCGAGCTTGCCGAGGACCTCCTGTCCGAAGGCATAACCGGCATGAAGATCTGGCCATTCGACCTGGCCGCCGAGCGGACCGACGGGCGGCACATCCCGGTGACAGAACTCAAGGCGGCGCTCGTGCCGTTCGAGAAGATCAGGCAGGCCGTCGGCGACCGCATGGACATCATGGTGGAATTCCATTCCATGTGGCAGTTGCTGCCGGCCATCGAACTGGCGCGCGCGCTCGAACCCTTCAATACCTACTGGCACGAAGACCCGATCCGCATCGACTGCCTGTCCGATCTCAAGCGCTATGCCGCTGCCTCGCGGGCGCCTGTATGCGCCTCGGAGTCCCTGGCGGGCCGGTCCGGGTTTCGGGATCTGCTGGAGACGGGCGCTGCGGGCATCCTCAATCTCGACCTGACCTGGTGCGGCGGGCTGACCGAGGCCAACAAGATCGCGGCGATGGCCGATACCTGGCAATTGCCGGTGGCTCCCCACGACTGCACCGGGCCCGTCACGCTGGCGGCCTCGACCCATTTGTCCCTCAGCGCCCCGAATGCGCTGATTCAGGAGAGTGTTCGCGCGTTCTACCGCACCTGGTACCGCGACCTCGTGACCGAACTGCCGCCCATCGCCAACGGCATGATCACGATCCCGCCCGGCCCCGGGCTCGGCCTCGAACTATCACCGGACATCGACAAGCGGTTCACCACGGTGCGCGTGGTGACAGATGCTGCGTCGCTGTAAACAGACCAACCCCAAAGGGAGGAAAACCATGACCAACAAGATCAGTAGCATTGCCCTTGCGGCCGCGATGGGCCTTGCGACCCTGACCGGCGCGCAGGCCGCAGACCCGCTGAAGATCGTCTTCACGCACCACTCTTCGGCCTCCAACACGTTCTGGCAGGCGGTCAAGAAGGGCTTCGACGATGCCTGCGCCAGAATCCAGGCCGATTGCCAGATGGTCTTTACCCAGACCGAGGGTTCCGTCGAACAGCAGCAGGCCAACATGCAGGCGGCCCTGGCGCGCAAGCCCGACGGATTGATCACGTCGATCGTGGACGACAATGCGTTCGACCAGACGATTGCGGATGCCCGCGCCCAGGGCGTCGTGGTGATTGCGGCAAACGTTGATGACTCCCAGGGCGCTGCCGGCAATGCCCGCCAGGCGTTCATTGGCCAGAACTTCATCCCCGCCGGCCATTCGCTCGGCGCGGCCATCGCCAAGCACTTCCCCGAGAGCGGCCCGATCAAAGTGCTGGTGGGCGTTTCAGCGCCGGGCCAGAACTGGTCCGAACAGCGCGCCCAGGGCGTGATCAACTTCATGGAAGACTACAAGAAGGCTCATCCGGACCGCGACGTGAGCTGGGACAAGATCGATTCCGGGACCGACCTGGCCACCACTGCCGACCGCGTGGGCGCCTATCTTTCCGCGCATCCGGACACAACGGCCTATTTCGACACCGGTTTCTGGTGTGCCTCGGTAGCCCGTGTGCTCAAGGATCGTGGCGTCGAGCCAGGCAAGGTTCTCATGGGCGGTTTCGACCTGGTCCCCGAAGTGCTGCAGCAGATGAAGGCGGGCTACGTCCAGGCCCTCGTCGACCAGCAGCCCTATGAGCAGGGCTTCATGCCGGTCATGGAAATCTACCTTGCCAAGACCGTCGGACTGGCGCCAGCGGATATCAATACCGGCAATGCCATCGTGACCCCCGACCAGGTCGACAGCGTGATGAAGCTGTCGTCGGAAGGTCTCCGCTAGGCGACAATCCACGTTGGGGCGGCCCTGTGCCGCCCCGGCAATCTCTCACCCGGCTTTCATGAATGGTGCAGACCGGCGATGAAAAGACTGCTCAAGATCTATCTCGAAAAACCCGAGCTCGCGGGCCTGGTGCTGCTGGTCATCCTGATCGCGGTATTCCAGGTCAAGTCGGACGGCATATTCCTCGGCCAGCAGAATCTGCGTGGCATTCTGGGCCTGCTTCCCGAGACCGGGTTGATTGCCATCGGCGTAACCCTGCTCATGATCAGCGGCGAATTCGACCTCTCGGTCGGTTCGGTCTTCGCGCTCATGCCCATGTCAATGGCGATCGCGATGACCCATGGCGTGCCATTCGTACCGGCGATGATGCTCGGCTTCGCGGTCTGTCTCGCCATTGGCTTCATCAACGGCTACATCACGCTCACGTTCAATATTCCCAGCTTCATCACCACGCTGGGGATGTTGTTCATGGCCCGCTCGATGACGGTCGTCATCTCCGGCGGGTTTCCGCCGCTTCTGTCGAGCGACATTCCAACCTGGCTGTTCACGTCCTACGTGGGGCCCGGCGAGTTGTTCCGGATGTCGTTCCTGTGGTTCCTGGTTGTCGGCATTCTCGCCGGCCTGCTCCTGGCACGTACCAATTTCGGCAACTGGATCACCGCTGTCGGCGGGTTCCAGCAGGCCGCCGCGGCAACGGGCATTCCCGTGAAGCGGGTGAAGATGGTCAGCTTCATGCTCTGCTCGGTGCTGGCCGGATTCGCCGGCATGATCCAGGTGTTTCGCCTCGGCTCGCCCTTGCCTTCAATCGGCGAGGGGCTTGAATTGCAGGCGGTCGCCGCTGCCGTGATCGGAGGTACCGCACTGACCGGTGGCATCGGCACCATCCTTGGCGGGGTGCTTGGCGCCTTGCTGATCCGTGTCATCGACAACGGCCTGGTTCTCACTCAGGTCGACGCAAACTGGTTCAAGTTCGCGGTCGGCTTTCTCACGATTTTCGCGGTGGTCGCCAATGCATGGCTCAGGGCCCGCGCGAAGCGGATCAAGGTGGAGATCTCGTCATGACCAGTCCGATTATCTCCTGCCAGAAGATCGAGAAATGGTACTCAGGCGTTCACGCGCTCAAGCAGGTGTCGCTCGACATCGTTCCGGGCGAAGCCGTGGGCCTTGTGGGCGACAACGGTGCCGGCAAGTCCACGCTGATCAACATCATTTCCGGTGTGCAGACGGCAGACGCGGGTGAGGTCCACTTCGAAGGGCGGCCGGTTTCCATCAGGTCGCCGCGCGATGCCATGGATCTCGGCATCGAGACGATCTACCAGTACAATTCGATGGTCCCGAGCATGTCGATTGCCCGCAATCTGTTCATCGGGCGCGAGCCATTGCGGCTCGGCGTCATGGGCTTTGGATTGATCGACCTGAAGAAGATGCGTCAGGAGAGCGTCCGCGCCATCGCCGATGTCGACCTCCACCTCAGGACGCCGGACGCGCTTGTCGGCGAACTCTCGGGCGGTCAGCGCCAGGGCGTGGCCATCGCCCGCGCCATGTACTTCAAGTCGAAGCTCATGATCCTCGACGAGCCCACCAACCACCTGTCGGTCAAGGAAACCAACAAGGTTCTGGGGTTCGTGCAGTCGCTCAAGGAGCAGGGGATCACCAGCATCTTCATCAGCCACAACATTCATCACGTGTTCGAATGCTGCGACAGGATCGTCGCCATGGCGCGCGGCGAGATCGTTCTCGACAAGCCCGCCAGCGAAACGAACATGGATGAAGTGCTCGACGTTCTCTGACATGCGCCCCAGGTGGCGTTGGGGCGCCGCAGGGGCAGGGAGCGATCGGGAATCTTCGGCCTTGGCCACAACATGACGAAACAGGAAATGGGGAATCACAGTGCAACTGCGACTTGATGACAAGACCGCCTTGGTCACCGGCGCGCTGGGATCGCTCGGCCGCGCACAGTCGGAGGCTTACGCCGCCGCTGGTGCCCGGGTCATCCTGCTCGACCGTCCGGACAACGAGAACGGGGCAGCGTTTGCTTCGGAACTGGCCAAAAAGCATGGCGTCGAAACCACTTATGTGGGCCACGACCTGTCAGATCTCGAGGCGACGGAGGCCAGAGGGCACGCGCTTTCCGAGCAATTCGGCGGGATCGACATTCTGGTCAACAACGCCGCGTTGATCATCAACCGGCCGTTCGAGGAATTCTCGGTCGCCGAATATGACGAGCAACTACGGGTGAACGCCGCGGCGGCGCTGGCGATGGCCCGCGCGCTGGCTCCGGGCATGAAACGCAAGAAGTATGGCAAGATCATCAACTTCTGCTCGCTCACGCTCAATGGCCGCTGGGACGGCTACGTCCCCTACGTGGTGTCAAAGGGCGCCATGCTCGGCCTGACCAAGGGACTGGCGCGCGAACTCGGACCGCATGGAATTTGCGTCAACGCGATCTCCCCCGGCGCGGTGGTCTCCGAGGCCGAGGAACGCGTCTTCGGCGACCGACTGGCCGAGTACAACTCCTGGATTCTGGAAAACCAGAGCCTGAAGACCAGAATCGAACCGGCGGACGTCGCCGCGTTGTCGGTGTTTCTCGCCTCGCACGCATCCGACATGATCAGCGGCCAGAATATCGGCATAGATGGCGGCTGGTAGGCGGGAAGGGGGCGTCCATGCCGGGGCACGCGGAAGCTGCAAGGATCACCCTCGCCGACGGGTTTTCGGAACTCGATATCGTTCCTGGCAAGGGCGCCGCGCTTGCGAGATATGACTGGGTGCGGGGCAAGTCGCCCGTTCCGATCTTCCTGGCAACGCCCTTTGGTACAGGGCCAGACGCCATGGACGTTGCCTGCATCGTGCTCGCGCCCTGGTCAAACCGTATCAGCGGCGGCGGTTTCTTCCATGCCGATCGGTTCGTTGCGCTCACCCCGAACCGTCCGGGCGAGACATTCCCCATACACGGCAATGCTTTCCAGTGCGCCTGGACTGTTGACGAAGTAACGGCCAGTTCGGCTTCACTCTCGCTCGACTCCGATGGACCGGGGGAGTTTCGCTATACTGCGAAGCTGAACTATCGGCTTGAGGGCGGCGCTCTCACCGTCGCGCTTGGCATCGTCAACCGGGCTGAACGCGATCTGCCCTTCGGCCTTGGCGTCCACCCGTGGCTCCCCCGGACCCCGGAGACGGAGTTGCAGTTCGACGCGGAGGGCGTCTGGCTCGAGGACGACAGCCATCTGCCCAGCGGGCACATCCCGATCGCCGCCGCCCCACTATGGGAATTTGGCAAGAGCCGGCCCCTGCCTTCGAATTGGATCAACAATGCCTTCAGTGGCTGGGATCGAACCGCGCGCATCGTTTGGCGGGACAGGGCGCTCGCGCTGGGTGTTGAAAGTTCACAGGCGCTTTCAACCTGCATCGTCTATTCGCCCGATCGGGACGCGGACTTCTTCTGCTTCGAGCCGGTGACCCATCCCGTCGATGCCCACAACATGGACAAGGGCGCGCAAACCGGTCTGGCGATACTGGCGCCGGGCGATGCCCTTGAAACCTGGACCAGGTTCAGCCCCGAGCCGCTCGCCTGACCCCTTGAGAATCCCGGAGAAAATCATGCCCGAAGCCGTGGAATGCACCCTGGTCCTCAACGCGGACGATATCGTCGGCGAGAGCATCGTGTGGGACGACCGGCGGCAGGTTCTCTATTGGGTCGATATCGGCGGCAAACGCATCCACCGGCTTGATCCCCAAAGCGGCGAGCACAAGACTTGGCCCGCGCCGGAGTTTCCCACCTCGATCGGCTTGCGGGAAGATGGCGGCGCGATACTGGGCATGACGCGGCGCGTCGCATTGTGGGATTTCGACGGCGATTTCCGGACTTTAGCCATTCCGGAGCCCAACATGCCCGATAACCGGCTCAACGAGGGGCGGGTCGCGCCGGACGGTTCCTTCTGGGTCGGAACCATGTCCTCGAACCTGACGGAAAGCGGGGAACCGAAGGATCAAGGGCCGAAATCGGGATACTATTATCGTGTGGACGGCACAGGCGCAGTGACACGGCTTTGCGCCGATGCGTTCGGCATCACCAATACGATGATTTGGGCGCAGGACGGCGTTTTCATCACCGCCGACACGACCGAGAACGCCCTCTACAGATACCGGGTATCGCCTGACAGACTGGCCCTGTCTGACAGGCAGGCGTTCGGCCAGCCCTTTGAACGCGGCCTTCCCGACGGCTCGTGCCTCGATAGCGAGGGGGGCATCTGGACCTGCCGGGTGGTGGGCGGCAGTTGCCTGACGCGCACCCTGATGGACGGGACGGTCGACCGCGTTGTCGAACTGGATTGCTCCTGGCCGACCAGTTGCACCTTCGGCGGCCCGAACCTCGACACGCTTTTCGTCACATCCGCGCGCTTCACAATGACTGCCGAACACCTGCAGGCCAATCCCCAGGAGGGCGCGGTCTTTGCCGTTCGCCCGGGCGTGGCGGGCCTGCGAGAACCGCGTTTCCGCTTCAACGACTAACCTGACCCCATCTCGAAAGGGAGAATGAATTGGCCATCGCAGACATCCGGGCCACGACGGTGACCGTGCCGCTTGAGGCGCCGCTCCGGCACGCCAACGGCGTGCACTGGGGCCGCTTCGTGCGCACCATCGTCGAGGTCATCGAGGACGACGGCCTGAGCGGCTTCGGCGAAATGGGGGGCGGAGGGCAGAGCGCCGAGGCGGCGATCCTGGGTTTGCTTCCCTATCTGAAGGGGCACGATCCGCTGCAACTGGAGCAGTTGCGCTGGAAGATCATGAATCCGACGGCGAGCCTTTACAACAACCGGATGCAGTTGCATGCCGCCATCGAGATGGCGTGCCTGGACCTTGCCGGAAAGCGTCTGGGCGTGAGGGCTTGCGATCTGTTGGGCGGAGCCCTGCGCGAGCGAGTCCCTTTCGCCAGCTACCTGTTTTATCGCTATCGCGATCCGGTTACCGGACGCGGCGGGGAAACCATGGCGGACGAACTTGTCGCCCACGCCAAGGCGCTGAAAGCCGAACACGGATTTACCGCGCACAAGCTCAAGGGCGGACACTTCGCGCCCGATCATGACATCGAGGTGTTTCGCGCCATCGCCGAAGCCTTTCCGGGTGAGGGCGTTCGGCTCGACCCGAATGCGGCGTGGACGGTGGAGGAGTCCGTGCGCGTCGCGCATGCTATCGAGGATCTCAACAACGACTATCTCGAAGACCCTACCTATGGGCTCGAGGGGATGCGGCGCCTGCGCGACTTCATCCGTATCCCCACGGCAACCAACACGGTTGTGGTGAATTTCGAGCAACTCGCCGCGGCCATCAGGCAGACGGCAGTAGATGTCGTCCTGCTAGACACGACATTCTGGGGTGGCCTGCGCCAGGCCTACAAGGCGGGCAATGTCCTCGAAACCTTCCAGTTCGGGGCATCCGTCCACTCTTCGGGCGAACTCGGCATCCAGCTGGCGTCGATGCTGCACCTCGGCGCAAGCCTGCCAAACCTGCGCTTTGCTGGTGATGCGCATTACCACCACCTCACTGACGACATTATCGTTGGCGGCAAGATGCGGTATCGCGACGGCATGATCGATGTGCCCAAGGCTCCCGGACTTGGCGTCGAGATCGACCGCGAGAAGTTGGCCAGATATGCCGAACTCTACAAGGAACTCGGCGGATATCCCTATGACCGGGACCCTGGCCGTCCAGCATGGTATGCCGTGATGCCGGAGTCGCGCTTCGCAGATCCGAAGCTGAAGGACATGCCGAAACCGTAGAGGACATCTGCAGGCAAGCCGCCGCCCCTTGAGTGCGTGCCGATTTGGGTAGTGGTTACGCTCTTCCCTGCGGCATGAGCGCGAGAGCCAGGGTCCATTTCAGGCGGAACGCTGGTGCGCTATATGTGGCGGCATGGCGTTCACGATCAAGCAGCTGCAGTATTTCGTTGCGGTCGCCGAGCAAGGCACGGTGACCGGGGCGGCCCATGTCCTGTCGATCTCGCAATCTTCCATTACCGAGGCGATCAAGGATCTGGAGCAGGACCTGGGCGTGGAGCTGTTCGTGCGCCATTCGCGCGGCCTGAACGTGACACACAAGGGTCACCAGTTCCTGCGCCACGCCACCAAGATACTGTCTGATGTGGCCGGCGCCCGCCAGTTTTCCGAGGACAGCGCGCAAAGCATCCCTGGAAAGCTCCATATCGGGGTGACCTCCCTTGTCGCCGGTTATGTCCTCTCGGACCTTCTGGCGCGGTATCGGCGCGCCTTTCCCGCCATCGAGGTGACCGCGCTCGAAGACAATGGCGAATATCTCGAACACCTCCTGGTCGGTGGGGAAGTCGATGTCGCCGTCATGGTCATTTCCAATCTGAGGGACCGGCTGGCGTTGCAATCCGAGATCCTGGAAGTTTCGCCCTACCGGCTCTGGCTGCCCTCGGGGCATCCGCTCGCCGGCGCGGAGAGCATCGACATGCTCGATCTCACCGACCAGCCGCTGATCATGCTGACCATCGACGAGATCGAGGAGAGCACCGGCAAGCTGCTCGCTGCCTTCGGCGCCCGGCCGCACATCGCATTTCGCACCCGTTCCGTGGAGGCAGTCAGAAGCCTGGTGGCAACCGGCGCGGGCGTGGCGTTGCTGCCTGATCTCGTCTATCGGCCGTGGTCGCTCGAAGGTGACAGGATCGAGTCCCGCGATGTCGCTGGCGCCTTGCCGGTCGTCCAGGTCGGCATTGCGTGGCGCCGGGGCCTTGGGCTGACGCAGGCGGCGCGCGACTTCATATCCTTGGCCCAGTCGCAGCGCGCTCCGCGCCTCAGGTAGTGGATGCGCACAATGATATCGGAAATTCCGAATACTTAAATCTGATAAATGAAATTGCGAATTCCTTACGGGTCGCTACAGTTCCTCCAAAGTCTACCGAATGACGTGCGGTTCCATTTGCTTTGGAGGGACAAATGAAAAGCCTACTCAGGACGTCGACGGCTCTGGTTGCCGGCTTTGCCATGGCAGGACAGGGGTTCGCGGCGGAGATGATGACCCAGATCGGCCCCGGCGAAGGCCAGCTCAATATCGTGGCCTGGCCCGGTTATATCGAGCGCGGGGAAACCGACGCGGCCTATGACTGGGTGACCGGGTTCGAAAAGGAAACCGGCTGCAAGGTCAATGTGAAGACCGCCGCCACTTCCGATGAAATGGTCGCGCTCATGAACGAGGGCGGGTTCGACCTTGTCACCGCGTCGGGCGACGCCTCGTTGCGCCTTGTTGCGGGCAAGCGCGTTCAGCCGATCAATATCGATCTGGTTCCGAGCTGGAACACGCTCGACGACCGGCTCAAGAATGCACCCTGGTACACGGTCGACGGTACCCATTACGGCGTACCGTATCAGTGGGGCCCCAACGTGCTCATGTACAATACCGAGGTGTTCAAGCAGGCGCCCACGAGCTGGAATGTCGTCTTCGAGGAAATGACCCTGCCGGACGGAAAGTCCAACAAGGGGCGCATCCAGGCCTATGACGGCCCAATCTATATTGCCGATGCCGCCCTTTATCTGATGGCTCACAATCCCGACCTCGGCATCACCGATCCCTATGAGCTCAGCGAGGACCAGTACAAGGCCGCTCTCGACCTGTTGCGGGTGCAGCGCACCCTGATCGGGCGCTATTGGCACGATGCGATGATCCAGGTCGACGACTTCAAGAACGAGGGCGTCGTCGCATCCGGCTCCTGGCCGTTCCAGGTAAATCTGCTCGCCTATGATGGCCAGCCGATCGCCTCGACCATTCCCGAGGAGGGCGCGACCGGTTGGGCGGATACCACCATGATGGAGGCGGACGCCGCCCACCCCAATTGCGCCTACATGTGGCTTGAGCATTCGCTCTCGCCCAAGGTGCAGGGCGATGTCGCCGCCTGGTTCGGTTCTGTCCCCGTGGTTCCTGCCGCCTGCAAGGGCAACGAACTGCTCACCGACGAGGGCTGCAAGACCAACGGCTTCGACGATTTCGACAAGATCAGGTTCTGGAAGACCCCGGTTTCCCAGTGCTCTGCCGAAGGCGGTTGCGTACCCTATTACCGCTGGGTGTCGGACTTCATCGGCGTCATCGGCGGCCGCTGATCGCTCCGCCCGCGCGTCGGGCCCAATGCCCACCCGCCTTGCCGGGTGGGCAACTTCAAACGTGATTTGTCATGACCGCGGTTACCCTCAAAAGCCTGTCCAAGCATTTCGGCCAAGTTCGTGCGGTCGACAATATCGATCTCGATATCGCGGAGGGCGAGTTCTTCGCCATGCTCGGCCCGTCCGGCTCCGGAAAGACGACCTGTCTGAGACTGGTTGCCGGCTTCCAGATGCCCACCGCCGGGCACATCGAAATCCTTGGCCAGACGGTCGAGGGGGTTCCGCCATACCGGCGCAACGTCAATACCGTCTTCCAGGACTACGCGCTTTTCCCGCACCTCAATGTGCTCGACAATGTCGCTTATGGGCTGATGATACGCGGCGTCGGCAAGGCCGAGCGCAAGATGGCCGCGGAAGAGGCGCTGCAAATGGTGCAGCTTCCCGAATTCGGCGACCGGCGGCCGGGTCAGTTGTCCGGTGGCCAGCGTCAGCGCGTGGCGCTCGCGCGGGCGCTGGTCAACAAGCCAAGGGTTCTCCTGCTCGACGAGCCGCTCGGCGCGCTTGACCTCAAGCTGCGCGAGCAGATGCAGGAGGAACTCAAGTCCTTGCAGAAGGCCCTGGGGATCACTTTCATCCTGGTTACTCACGATCAGGGCGAAGCGCTGTCGATGGCCGATCGCGTGGCGGTGTTCAATCAGGGCCGCATCATGCAGGTCGGAACGCCGCAGGAGATCTACCAGAGACCCCGGAGCCGCTTTGTTGCGGATTTCGTGGGGTCGTCGAACGTGCTTCCGCCCGAATTCGTCACCCGGTTGGGCGCAAGTGGCCGGTGGGCGAGCCTGAGGCCCGAGGCAATCGAGGTGGTGGCGGCGGATGACGCCAGGGCCGCGGTCACCGGCCGCGTTTCGGTCGAAAGCTTCCTTGGCGCTTCGCGGCGCCTTGCCATCGATGTGGAAGGAAGGCGCCTGCATGCGCTGGTGCCGGCAAGCCGGACCCTTCCCGGGGTCGGCACCGAGGTCGGGCTCGCCTGGAGCGCCGACGACCTGCACCTGATGGATGATGCGTCGTGAGTTCTCCCGCGATCCAGGAACTGCCCACGGGGCGCAACTGGGCCGGGCTTTTGTCCGACCTGTTCTGGCGGCGTCCCACGGTGTTGCTGGTCATCCTTCTGGCGCCGCCCGTTCTGTGGCTCGGCGTCGTCTATCTCGGCTCGCTTCTTGCGCTTCTTGCGCAAAGCTTCTTCTCGATCGACGAGTTCACCGGGGTCATCAAGCACCAGCTCACGCTCAAGACATACGCCGAACTGCTCAGGCCCGCGAACGCGGACATCGTCGTCCGCTCGGTCGTCATGACGGCATGCGTTTCGGTCATGGCGGCGTTGATCGGCTTCCCGATCGCCTTTTTCGCCGCACGGTATGCGCGGGGAAAATGGAAAGCCTTTTTCTATCTCGCGGTGATGCTGCCGCTCTGGTCGAGCTATCTGGTCAAGATCTATGCCTGGAAGCTGATCCTCGCCAAGGAAGGCATTCTCACCTGGATCTTCGGCAAGCTGCATATCTCGTTCGTGCTGGACGCGATACTTGCCTTGCCGGTGATCGGAGGGAATTCGATCTCGGTGAGCAATCTGGGCACGTTCATTGTATTTGTCTACGTGTGGCTGCCGTTCATGATCCTGCCCGTGCAGGCCGCGCTCGAGCGCGTTCCATCCAGTCTGCTCGAGGCATCCTACGATCTGGGCGCCAATCCCGCCCGGACATTCCGCTTCGTGGTGCTGCCACTGGCCATGCCGGGAGTGGTCGCGGGGTCCATATTTACCTTTTCGCTGACCCTTGGCGACTACATCATTCCCCAGATCGTGGGCACGTCCCGCCTGTTCATCGGGCAGGCGGTCTACGCCCAGCAGGGCACGGCGGGCAATATTCCGCTCGCTGCGGCCTTCTCGGTCGTACCGATCGTCATCATGGGGCTCTATCTGTGGGGCGCCAAACGCGCGGGGGCCTTCGATGCACTCTGAAGACCGCGCGCCCCTGAGCCTGAAAATCGCGGCCGTCGCGGGACTATTGTTCCTGCATCTGCCCATCCTGCTGATTTTCGTCTACGCCTTCACCACCGAGGACAAGAGTTACCAGTGGCCGCCGCCCGGCTTCACGCTCGACTGGCTCACGGTCACCTGGAACCGCCCGGATGTGTGGCAGGCGCTTGGGCTGTCGCTTCAGGTCGCCAGCGTTTCGACATTGGTTGCCCTGGTTCTTGGTACGCTGGCGGCCGCCGCTGTTTCGCGCACCCAGTTCTTCGGGCGCGAGACGATCTCGCTGTTCATCATCCTGCCCATCGCGCTGCCGGGCATCATCACCGGCATCGCGCTTCGGTCGGCATTCAACATCGCCGACATCCCGTTCTCGTTCTGGACGATCGTTCTGGGCCACGCCACCTTCTGCATCGTCACCGTCTACAACAACGCGGTGGCTCGCTTCCGGCGCATGAGCGGCTCGCTCATCGAGGCATCGATGGACCTTGGCGCCGACGGCTTCCAGACCTTTCGCCACGTCGTCCTGCCCAATATCGGCACCGCGCTTCTCGCGGGCGGCATGCTCGCGTTCGCGCTTTCGTTCGACGAGGTGATCGTGACGACCTTCACCGCCGGCCAGCAGCAGACGCTCCCGATCTGGATGCTGCAGGAACTGGTGCGGCCACGGCAACGCCCGGTCACCAACGTGGTGGCGATGGTCGTGGTTGTGGTGACCTTCCTGCCGATTCTGGCTGCCTATTACCTGACTCGGGAGGGCGACCAGGTCGCCGGCCAGGGCAAATGAACAAACGCGAGGTGGACACCGCTATGGACACGCAAATGCTGATCGGCTCGAACCTGACCAGGGGCGAAGATGCTGCCGAGACCATCCTGAACCCGCGGACCGGCGAGGCGATCCTTGAAATCCCCGAAGCCTCGCAGGCCCAGATCGACGCAGCGATGATGGCCGCCGACAAGGCGTTTCGCACGTGGTCTCGTACCACCCCGGCCGAGCGTGCCGGCTATCTTCTCAAGATCGCCGACCGCATCGAGGCCGAGGCCGAAGGTTTCGCTGCACTCGAAGCCCTCAACTGCGGCAAGCCGGTTAATGCGGTTCTCAACGACGAAATACCCGCCATCGTCGATTGCTATCGCTTTTTCGCGGGCGCGGCGCGGTCGGCGCCGGGCAGTGCTGCGGGCGAATACATCAAGGGCCACACCTCCATGATCCGGCGTGATCCGGTGGGTATCGTCGCCTCGATCGCGCCGTGGAATTACCCTCTCATGATGATGGCCTGGAAGGTTGCACCCGCGATCGCGGGCGGCAACACCGTCGTGTTCAAGCCTTCGGAGCAGACGCCGCTGACCGCGCTGAAGCTGGCGCGGATATTCTCGGAGATCCTGCCCGAGGGCGTGGTCAATGTCGTGCTGGGGCGCGGGGAGACTGTCGGCAATGCGCTGATCAACCACAACCTTGTCAACATGATCTCGATCACCGGCGACGTGGCGACCGGCAAGAAGATCATGCAGGCGGCGGCGCGTTCGGTGAAGCGCACCCATCTCGAACTGGGCGGCAAGGCGCCGGTGATCGTCTATGACGATGCCGACATCGCCGCCACGGTGGAGGGCATCCGAACCTTCGGCTACTACAATGCGGGCCAGGACTGCACGGCGGCCTGCCGCATCTATGCCGGGCGCAAGATCTACGACCGCTTCGTCGCCGATCTGTCCGCGGCGGTTTCGGGTATTCGCTATGGCGAGGACGACGACAGCCAGAACGAGATCGGGCCGTTGATATCACAGCGCCAGCGCGACCGCGTTGCCGCTTTCGTTCAGCGCGCCGCCGAACTCAGCCACGTCGAGATCACCGCCGGCGGCAAGCCGATGGAGGGAAACGGTTTCTTCTTCCAGCCCACGGTGGTCGCAGGTGCTCGCCAGGACGACGAGATCGTGCGGCGCGAGGTGTTCGGGCCGGTGGTTTCGATCACCCCGTTCGATGAGGGCGACGACGTGATCGCCTGGGCCAACGATTCCGACTATGGGCTGGCCTCGTCGGTGTGGACGCGAGATATCGGCAAGGCGATGCAGGCCGCGGCCGAACTGCGCTACGGCTGCACCTGGGTGAACACCCATTTCATGCTCGCCAACGAAATGCCGCACGGGGGAATGAAGCAGTCGGGCTATGGCAAGGACATGTCGCAATATGCCCTCGAGGACTATACGACCGTGCGCCACGTCATGATCAATCACGGGTGATGGCGGTGGTCCGACAGCGTCGGCTCGCTGCTCTCAGCGTCCCTTTTCCTTGCGCCAGCGCTCGAAATCGATGCGATGCTCTTCCATGGTGCGCGGATAAAGACCGATCACGGAAACGCCGTCCTTGACGCGTTCGACGACAAAATCTTCGTAGGCGGTCATTTCGACGGCATCCGCAGCGACTTCCTCGGCGATCTCCTGAGGGATGACGATCACGCAGTCGTCGTCGCCCACAATGATGTCGCCGGGGAAAACCGCCACGTCGCCGCATCCGATCGGCACATTCAGGTCGAGCGCCTCGTGAAGGGTGACATTCGTCGGGCTTGAAGGGCGGACGTGATAGGCGTGGATATCGAGATCGGCAATAGTCGCCGCGTCCCTGAACCCGCCATCGGTGACCACGCCAGCGACGCCGCGCACTTGCAGGCGTGTTAGCAGGATGTCACCTGCCGAAGCTGCACGCGGGTCCTTGCGACTATCGATTACCAGCACGTGGCCGGCCGGGCAGGTTTCCACTGCAACGCGCTGCGGATGGGTTGGCTTGAGGAATTCGGTGACCTGGTTGCGGTCCTCTCGCGCCGGGATATAGCGCATGGTGTATGCTGGTCCCACCATGTTCTTTCCCTTCTGCCTGACGGGATGCACCTCCTGGATTACCTGGTTGCGAAGCCCGCGCTTGAACAGCAGGGTGGCCAGTGTGGCGACCGATACGCCCATCAGTTTGGCATGTAATTGTTCATCCATGACAACGTCTCCGGTTTGATCAGATCAGGTCATTTGCCGAGAGGAAGGCATTCATGCGCTTCTGCTGGTCTTGGGTCAGCGGCCAGGCCGACGGTGGCCGCGTCGGACCGCAATCGATCCCCATCGCGATCAGCGCCGATTTGACCCCGGTCACATTTGTTCCGCCCATTTCCTCGGCCCGTATGTCTTCGAAGGCCCGCATGCCTGCGATCAGCCGGTTCGCCTCAGCATAACGCTCCGCTTCGAGCGCCCGATGGATGGCGATCGAACGTTCAGGCCACACATTGATCAGGCCTGAGGTGAATCCGCGCGCCCCGACCGCATAGAAGGCCGGCGCCCACACTTCCGCCAAGCCGCCGACCCAGATGATCGATGGGTCCGTCGCATCCATCGCCTGTGCCAGCTTCTGGGGGTTTGGCGTCGCCCATTTCACGCCTTTTACACCCGGTATTGCGCAAAGATCCGCGATGGCCCTTGTTCCGATTCCGTCGTTTCGCAAGTAGAGCATCAGGGGCAGGCCATCGCCCGCGTCCGCCACTGCCTTGACATAGTCGATCAACCCGCGCGGCGAAACGAACGGGTCGGGGGGCTGGTGCACCATGAGCGCAGCGGCTCCCGCCTCGGCCGAGAAGCGCGCCAGGCGCGTCGCATCCCGGATGCCACGTCCAACGCCGGCAATGACTGGCGCGCGCCCGTCAACCAGCGCTATGACCTCGCGCGCCATGGTTTCGGCTTCGTTCGTGGTCAGCGCGTAGAATTCCCCGGTATTGCCATTGACGACCGGCAAGTGCATCCCGGCGTCGAGTGCGCGGTCGATGATCGGCGCCAAGCGGGCGGGGGCGATCTCCCCTGCGTCGTCATAGGGCGTCACCAATATGCCGGATATCCCGGCCAGTTTTTCGTCGAGCATGTGGATTCCTGTTCAGAAGATGTCGGGCTCCCCGGCCGCCTGGCCGAAGTCGCGTTCGAGAAAGGCGAAGTCGCAGCCCTTGTCGGCCTGGGTTACCTGCGAGGTATAGAGCCATCCCCAGCCACGCGCGTAGCGCGGTGGCGGGGCGGTCCATGCCGCCCTGCGCCGGGCGAGTTCTTCCTTGTCCACAAGCATGTCGAGGCGCCGGGCCGGCAGGTCGAGAACGATCATGTCGCCGGCGCGCAAAAGGGCGAGGGGGCCTCCCACAAAGGCTTCGGGCGCCACGTGCAGGATGCAGGCCCCGTAGGATGTGCCCGACATTCGGGCATCCGATATGCGCAGCATGTCCCGATACCCCTGCCGGATCAGGGCCCTTGGAATGGGGAGCATGCCCCATTCGGGAAAACCCGGTCCGCCCTGGGGGCCCGCGTTGCGCAACACCAGGACGTGGTCCGGCGTCACTTCGAGCCTCTCGTCGTCCACTGCGGCCTTCAATTCGGGATAGCTGTCGAACACCATGGCCGGGCCCGTATGCCGATGGAACCTGGGGTCCGCCGCGGCGGGCTTCATCACCGCGCCGTCGGGGCAGAGGTTGCCGCGCAGGACGGCAATCGAGCCTTCCGGATAGACCGGATTGGACAAGGGGCGGATGACGTCGGCATTCCAGACTTCGGCGTCGCCAATGGCCTTGCCCAGTGGCTCACCGGTTATGGTGAGCGCCGACCGATCAAGCCGGTCCCCCAGTTCGCGCATCAACGCGGGTAACCCTCCGGCGTAATGGAAGTCCTCCATCAGATACTTGTCGCCCGAGGGACGGATATTGGCGATCACGGGGACATCGCGCCCCAGCCGGTCGAAATCATCGAGCCCGAAATCGATACCGGCGCGCCGCGCCATGGCGATCAGATGGACCACCGCGTTGGTCGAGCACCCGGTGGCAACGGCAACCGTGGCGGCATTGCGCACGGCGGTTGCGGTGACGATCCGGTCGGGCGTGAGGTCCTCGAAGACCATCTCCACGATCCGCCGCCCGCTGCCCGATGCCATGCGCTGATGCCCGCTGTCGACGGCGGGGATCGACGACGCCCCGGGCAGGGTGAGCCCCAGGGCCTCGGCAATCGACATCATGGTCGCCGCAGTGCCCATGGTCATGCAGGTGCCGGCCGACCGGGCGATGCCACCTTGGAGGCCGAGCCATTCCGCGTCGCTCACATTGCCCGCCCGCCGCTCGTCCCAGTATTTCCAGGCATCCGAACCCGAGCCGAGCGTGCGACCCTCGAAATTGCCGCGCAGCATGGGTCCGGCCGGCACGTAGATCATCGGCACGCCCGCCGAGATGGCGCCCATGACAAGGCCCGGCGTTGTCTTGTCGCACCCACCCATCAGCACCACACCGTCAATGGGATGCGAGCGGATCTGCTCTTCGGTCTCCATGGCGAGCAAGTTGCGATAGAGCATCGAGGTGGGTTTGGTGAAGGTCTCGTCCACCGACAGGGCCGGCAGTTCTACCGCGAACCCCCCGGCCTGGACGACGCCACGTCGAATGTCCTCGACGCGTTCGGGAAAGTGCGCGTGACAGGTGTTGAGTTCGGACCAGGTCGAGAGGATGCCGATGATCGGCTTCCCCATGAAGTCTTCTTCGGCATAGCCCAATTGCATCATTCGGCTGCGATGGCCGAAGCTGCGAAGATCGTCGGGCGCAAACCAGCGTGCGGAGCGGAACCCGGATGGTGATTTGCGCTGCATCTGGCTCACAAGCCCCTTCCTTTCTCCAGCCGGCGCTTCATCCCCTCGCTGGACCTAGCGCCGGTTATCGATGAGTTGGGCAAGCATGCCGCGTTCCTGCTCGGTAAGATCCGTCAAAGGAGACCGGACGCTGCCCGTGGCAAATCCGCGTAGCGAAACCCCTGCCTTGATGGCCGAAACCGCGTATCCGATCTGGCGGTCGCGGATTTGTGCGAAGGGATAATAGAAGTCCTTCAGCATGGCTGTGCAGGTTGCGTCGTCGCCTGCCGAAAAAGCTTCGAAGAACTGGAGCGCGGTTTCGGGCACGAAATTGAACACCGCTGAAGAATAGGTGTCCACGCCGGCACCACGATAGGCTTGCGCAAAAAGTTCGTGGGTGGGCATGCCGCCAATATAGGCGAGCCGGTCGCCGATCTGCGCTGTAATGCGTCGAACCGTATCAATGTCGCCCGTACCGTCCTTGAAACCGATCAGGTTGGGGCACTCGGCAGCCAGGGCCTCAAGTGTCGCCGCGGTGACACGCGAATTGTCGCGATTGTAGACGATCACACCCATGTTGGTGGACTGGCACACTGCGCGGATGTGATTGGCTATACCTTCCTGCGGGGCGTTGATCAGGTAGTGAGGCAGCAAGAGGATGCCGTCGCCGCCAGCTTCCTCGATGCCTTGTGCGATCTCGCATGCGAGTTTCGTACCGTATCCGCACCCTGCCAGGATTGGCGCATCTGGCTGGGCGGCCTTGGCAGTGCGGGTAACCTCTATGATCTCGGTAGGGGTGAGCGAGAAGAGTTCGCCGGTGCCGCCAGCAACGATCAGGCCGGCAACCTTGTACTCGGACAGCCATTCCAGATGTGAGCGGAAGGCGCCGGGGTTGAAATTGTCCTCGGCATCGAAAGGCGTGACCGGAAATGAAAGAAGTCCGGAGCGGATAATGTCACGAAGAGCGTCGGGCTGTATCATGGAAACGACTTTCGATAAAAGAGGCTTTTCAACGTTCGATGATGGATTGCGCAGCGAAGGTGGCACCCTGCCAGCGGCTTTCGGGTGCTTCTGGGCCGGGCGGATTGCCGGCCGCTTCGACCTCGGCGCGGTAGGTTTCGGCAGTGTCCTGGGGCGCCCAGCCCAGATGCGCGGCGGGGGTGTTGTCCCACCAGCCGGCCTGGTTTGCCGAAGCGCCGTAGACGACGGTCCAGCCGACGCGTTTCGCGGCAAAGGTTCGCTCGATCAGCCGTCCGAGATCATCGTGGGAAAGCCAGGTGGAAAGCATGCGGTGGTTTGTCGGTCTTGGAAACGACGAGCCGATGCGGGCGCACACCGATTCAATGCCGAACTTGTCCCAGTAGAGCCGGGCGAGGTCTTCCCCGAACGCCTTCGAGAGACCATAAAGACTGTCCGGTCGCGGCGCGGTGTTGCCGTCCAGCCGTTCGCCGGGCCTGTAGAAGCCTGTCACGTGGTTGGAACTGGCATAGAAGATGCGGCCGATGCCGTGCTTGCGGGCGGCTTCGTAGATATTGAAGCAGCCGTCGATATTGGCGCTGCGAATGGTCTGCCAGTCATCCTCGACCGATCGCCCGCCAAAATGCACGATGCCGTCACAGTCCCTGACCAGCGCATCGACTGCCGACGCGTCCGCAAGGTCACAGGCGACGAATTCCTCGGTATCGGTGAGATCGCTGGTAGGGGCGATGTCGGACAGCCTCAACGCGTCGGCCAGATTACCGATCCGCGTGCGCATCGCCTTGCCGAGATTGCCGGCGGCGCCAGTCATGAGCAGGCGTTTCATGAAGGTATTCCTCGAAGTTCGGGGCCGGCAAACGCGCCATTGACCCAATCTGACAGAAACGAAAATGCGGCGCGGCGCATCGGGGGAGTCTCGTGATGTCCGACCTCGGGGTCGGCGACGACCCGCAGGGCGGCTGACCGTCTGTAGGCGCGCCGGACACGCGCAAGGGCCCGATCCCGGGCGCACTGCGGGGTGAGAATGTCCTGTTCACCGTAGGCGATCAGTTGCGGGCGCGGTGCGACTCTCGCGGCGACGTCGCCCATATCGGCGCATTCGAGGAGTCCGGGTACGACCAGGTAGAGGCCGTGACGGTCGTGCGCACCGCTATCGATCATGGTGGCGACGTCCGAAAGGACGCAGAATTGCAGGACCGCGCCGACCCGGTCGTCAAGCGCCGCTAGCCAGAAGGCGTGGGCGGCGCCCATTGAAACGCCCATTGCTGCGATACGGCCGACGTCAACCATTTCCGATTCGACGAGCCAGCCCAGCGCCAGCTGCAAGTCGCCGATCATCTGCCCAAAAAGCGGCCGCCCTCTCCAGAGCCCGGCTTTGGCCAGCGCGGATTCGCGTCCCTCGCAGATCCGATCGCCAAAGCCCGGCATGTCGACACAGAGGGCGGCGAAGCCGGCGGCCAACAGCTCTTCGCCCCAAGGGGCACTCAGCCAACTCGCGCCATGCATCAACTCCCGACGGCCCAATTCGTACTGTCCGCCATGAGCGTGGCAATAGAGCAGGGCAGGTGGGTTGCCCCCGGGCGTCAGGAAAGTGGCGGGCCGACCGTCGATCTGCAGCTCGATCACCTTGCCCCCTGCAACCGATTTTTCGGAAACTACGACAGCGCGCGCCGGCTCCGGTCGTTCCGGAGACAGGCCGAGCAGATCAAATAGCCGGGCGCGCAAACCGTCCATCTCAGCAATACCCGGTCGAACCATCGGGACGGATCGGGAGTCGGCGTTCCCAATGTACGTAGCGGTCGGTCTTGAGATAGTCTTCGTCAATCTCGACGCCCCAACCAGGGCGATCCGGGCGCAACTCAAGATAGCCGCCGACGGGCAGGTAGGGGTCTTTCACATAGACCACGGCTTCCTCGGCCACATTCATGCCATCGGAGTGATAGGCTGCCCCTGTGGGGAGTCTGTATTCGAGAATCTTGAAATTGGGGCACGCAGCGGAGAAGTGCAGGTTGACGGCTGTCGCAAGCGGACCCATCGGGTTGTGGGGTGCCACGGGCACGTAGAACGCCTCTGCCAGGGCGGCGATCTTGCGCATCTCCAGCAGTCCGCCCACCACGCAGATGTCAGGCTGGATGATGTCGGCGCCAGCAACTTGCAGCAGACGCAGGAACTCGAAGCGCGAATAAAGGCTTTCGCCGGTTGCCAGCGGGACGTGGAGTTGCGCCTTCAGGCGACCCCAGGCCTCGATGTTCTCTGGCCGCATCGGCTCTTCATAGAAGAGCGGATTGAACTGGGCGAGTAGATTGCCAAGTTGAACCGCCTGCCAGGGCTCGTAGATTCTTGCATGGGCGTCGAACGCGAATTCGGCGTCGGGGCAAAGCGTCATCGTCCGCTCCACCCAGTCGCCGGTGTTCTTGAGAACGCGCCCCCACGGCACCGAATTCAGGTCCGTGCGGAAGGGCGACAGCTTGAAGGCTGTAAAGCCCCAACGTTCCGTCATGGCTGCCGTGTAGTCCCGGATGTCTTCCGGCTCGGGAGCCGAATAGACGCCGAGATAGACCTGGACCTTGTCGCGGACGTTTCCGCCAAGCAACTGGTAGACAGGAACGCCCAGCGCCTTGGCCGAGATATCCCAGAGTGCGTGGTCGATGCCCGACATGGCGGCAAGTCCGATCGCGCCGGGCGGGAAACGGCTCTGCTGAAGCAGCTTGAGCATGATCCGCTCGATTCGGCGCGGATCTTCGCCCTGCAATTGCACGAACAAGTAGTCGAGCAGCGGTGCAAGTGCCTTGTCGGGACCGTGATTATAGCATTCGCCCCAACCGGTAATTCCTTGGTCCGTATCGATGGCCACGATCAGCCGCGGTCGGTCGCGGTCGCGGGTCATGAATGTGCGCAAGCCAGTGATCTTCATATTCAAATCCTTTTGCTCAACCCGCGAAACGCGCCTGCGGCACGCCCGTCACGCCAAGGCCGGTGATCGCGAGCAGTTGCCCTGCCAGCGGTTGATTGGTGGTGTCGGCAATCAGGGGCGCACCGATCGAGGTGAGGTAGAGCACGTCGAGATTGCGCCCGCCGAACATTGGCTTGGTCGGGCGCTCAACCGGCACGTCGATCGTCCGGTCCACACGCCCGTCCGGCGTGATCCGATAGACTTGCCAGCCACCGACGCCTGCCATCCAGTAGCAGCCGTCGGAATCGACGGTGCCGCCGTCCGGCCGTCCGGCAACCGAACGCGTGTCGAAGAAGACCTCGGGCTCGGACGGGATGCCGGTCCCCGTGTCATAGTCGCAACGCCAGATGGTGCGGACCGCCGGATTGCTGTCCGAGAAATACATCGTTCTTCCGTCAGGGGAGAAGGCGAGGCCATTCGTGGTGAAGATGCCATCGCGCCACGGGGTGACCTGGAGATCCGGGTCGAGCCGATAGAAACGGCCCCGCTTTTCCGGTTCTCCACCGTCCTTCATCGTCCCGGCCCACAGCCGCCCCTGCATGTCGGTTGTGCCGTCATTGAACCGGTTGTCGGGCAGTCGCGCTTCCGGATCGGCGATATGGCGGCGCTCGCCGGTTGCGGGATCGAAGAACCAGAAGCCGGACCTGGTCGCGACCACCAGTCCCCCGGCCTCCCTCAGCGCCAGGCAGCCCACGGGCTCGCCGAATTCCCATGCGCTGTAGTCCCCGCTTCCAGGCGATAGTCTGCGAATTCCGCCGGCAGGAATGTCGACCCACCACAGCGCCTGGTCGCGTTCGTCCCATACGGCGCCCTCGCCGAGTCTGTCTGCGAGTGAGCTCACACTTTCGATTCTCATTCCACTCTCCCCCCAAGCGACTTTCTTGTCTTTCCCGCGATGGTCTTGCGGCATGTGCGTCTCATGTCTCGACGGCACCTTGTCCAAAAGTCATCGGACAACTTGGAGGAACTGTCAATTATTTGTTTGACAGATTGTTGAGGGTTTGCGACGTTTTTGCCGCGGACGGGGAGAGTCCGCAAATAGGGAGGAGACAGATATGGTTTTCGCTTGGCGCAAGAGCCGCGCTTTGATGCTCTCGCTGGCAACGGCCGCCGTCCTGGCGCCGATGTCCGCTTGGGCCTACCAGCAGGCGCCGATGCTCGATGCCGATGTGGCATCCGGCAAATTACCGCCCGTCGATCAACGCCTGCCGGACAATCCGGATGTGGTGACGCCGATCGACTCCGTGGGGACTTACGGGGGAACTCTCCGCCGCATGCTCGGCGGTTCGAACGACCACAACTCGATCCTGCGCATTGTGGGGCCACAGGGCCTTACGCGCTGGAAGCCGGACTTCTCTGAGGTCGTTCCCAATGTCGCCGAGAGTTGGGAGGCGAATGCGGATTCGACCGAATTCACCTTCCACCTTCGCAAGGGCATGAAGTGGTCAGACGGTGTACCTTTCACCGCCGACGACATTATGTTCTTCGTCAACGACTTGTTGAATGACAAGGAGTTCTATCCCAGTGCGCCCGGCAACTATGTTGTCGATGGCCAGCGGATGACGGCGGAGAAGATCGACGACGAGACGGTCAAGTTCAAGTTCGCCGCGCCCTACGGGCTGTTCCTGCAAATGCTCGCAACGCCTCTGGCGCAAGAGCCGGTTCTGTGGGCGAAGCACTACTGCAAGCAGTTCCTGCCCAAGTACAATCCTGACGTTCAGAAGATGATCGATGCCACCCCCGGCGTCGAGGATTGGCCGTCGCTGTTCCGCCTGAAGTGCGGTGAAGTGGAAAGCCCGACGCGCTGGGGTAATCCCGACCGGCCCACGCTCGATCCGTGGGTGACGACCAAGGAAGCCTATGTCGCAGGTGCAACCCGGGTCGTGATGGCGCGCAATCCCTATTTCTGGGAAGTCGATGACAAGGGGAACCAGCTGCCCTACATCGACACACTGACCATGGGTGTTGCCGGCGACAACCAGGCGGTGGTGCTTGAGGCGGCGGCGGGGCACGTGGACATGCAGCGCCGCAAGCTCGACGCATTGGCCAACAAGCCGGTGCTCGCCGAGAATGCCGACAAGGGTGGCTACAAGTTCTTCACCCTGGACAACTCGGCCTCCAATACCATGGCGATCCACTTCAATCTCACCGACAAGGATCCGGTGATGAACAAGCTTCTGAACGACAAGAACGTTCGGATCGCGCTTTCGCTGGGGATCGACAGGGCCGAGATCATCGACATCGTCTACCAGGGAACCGGCGAGCCGTGGCAGATCGGGCCGAAAAAGACGAGCCCGCTCTACAATGACCAGTTGGCTCACCAGTTCACCGAGTACGATCCGGACAAGGCCAACGCCATGCTCGACGCCGAAGGCCTCGACAAGCGTGACTCCGATGGCTACCGCCTTATGCCCGATGGTCGCCGGTTCACGTTCAACGTGAACTACACTGGTATCGAACAGCCCGATTGGGGCGACGCACTCGAGATCATCAAGGAACAGTGGAAGCAGATCGGCGTAGAACTGAACGCGACCTCGGTCGAGCGCTCCATCTACTACTCGCGCGGCGAAGCTAACGATTATGACTTCATGGTCTGGGGCTCTCCCGGCGGTCTCGACAGCTATTTCGATCCGCGGGACTATTTCCCCATCCATCCGCAGGGTAGCTGGCAGGCGATCCCCTGGGCAAAGTGGTACCTGTCCGGCGGCAAGGAAGGCGAGGAGCCCAACGCCTCGAACAAGGAACGTCTGGCTCTGTACGACCAGTTCAAGCAGACCGCCGATCCGGCCAAGCAGAAGGAGATCTTCGGCAAGATCCTCCAGATCGCTGCCGACCAGTTCGAGATCGTGGGTATTTCCTCGGCGCCCCCGCTCTATGGCGTGGTCAACAAGAAGCTGCGCAACGTGCCGGACGTGATCCCCGCGTCGTGGATGTATCCCGATCCGGCCCCGACGCTGCCCCAGACCTACTACTGGGCAAAGTAACCTGCTGAAACGCCCTCCGTGCCGGCCCCGTTGCGGGCCGGCACACCACACAACCCTCGGCGAGGTTCCCGATGATCCTGCGGTTCATCCTCAAGCGCATCCTCTGGATGATACCTTTCCTGATCGCCGTCTCCATGGTGGCGTTCCTTCTGATCCAGGCCCCGCCGGGTGACTATCTGACCACCTACATCGCAAAACTGGCAGAATCCAACGAAGTGCTGGACCAGGCCTCGATTGATAATCTGCGCGAACGCTTCGGTCTCGATCAGCCCATCTATGTCCAGTACTGGAAATGGATTTCGAACATCGTGTTCCACGGCGATTTCGGAATGTCTTTCGAGTGGCGTCAGCCGGTTGGTGACCTGATCTGGGAGCGGATGGGGCTGACCCTGCTATTATCCATGGCAACGCTGCTGTTCACCTGGGCCGTCGCCTTTCCCATCGGCGTCTATTCTGCGGTACGCAAATATTCGATCGGTGACTACATCGCCACCACGCTGGGCTTTCTCGGTCTTGCGACCCCCAATTTTCTGCTTGCCCTGATCCTCATGTATATCGGAGTGGTCTATTTCGGCGGGGATGTGGGCGGTCTTTTCTCGGACCAGTTCAAGAACGCGCCCTGGTCGTGGGCGAGGGTCCTTGATCTTATGACGCACCTCTGGCTTCCCGTGCTGGTTCTCGGCACCGGGGCGACCGCCAGCCTGATCCGCATCATGCGGGCCAATCTTCTAGACGAGCTCAACAGGCCCTATGTCGACACCGCACGGGCCAAGGGCCTGTCCGAATTCCGCCTGATCATGAAATATCCGGTTCGGGTGGCGCTCAATCCATTCGTGTCCACCATCGGCTGGGTATTGCCCAATCTGGTGTCCGGGGCGGTGGTCACCGCGATCGTTCTTTCTCTGCCCACCGCCGGACCGCTGATGCTGCAGGCCCTGATGAGCCAGGACATGTTTCTGGCCGGAGCCTTCGTGCTCCTTTTGTCCTCTCTCACCGTGATCGGGATGCTGATCTCGGACATTCTTCTCGTCCTGCTGGATCCGAGGGTGCGCTATGAGTGATGTGACCAATTCACCGGCATCGGCATCCGATCGCGTCGCGATTGCATCGCAGTCGCAACTCGTCTGGTGGGCTTTTCGGCGTCATAAGCTCGCCCAGGTCGGCCTTGTGGTCATCGCGATACTCTACCTGGTTGGAATCTTCGCCGAAATCATCGCCCCCGAAGACCCCAATGATCAGGATCGTCGGGCGGTCTTCCAGCCACCGCAGGCCATTCATTTCATCGATCGGACCGATGGCGGTTTTGCCTTGCGTCCCTACGTCTATGCGATGGAACGCCACCGCGATCCGGTGAGCCTTGCAGTGACCTATACGCCCTCCGACAGGAAGGTCTATCTGCAGGTGTTCGGCAAGGGCGCGGCCTACAAGTTCTGGGGCATGTTGCCGGGCAATATCCATCTGCTCGCAACCGAGAATCCCAGGGACAGGGTGTTCTTGTTCGGGGCGGACAGGCTGGGGCGCGACATGTTCAGTCGCGTCGTCTACGGGACGCGCATCTCCATGTCGATTGGCCTGGTGGGCGTGACGATCAGCCTTTTGCTCGGTGTCACGCTGGGCGGCATTTCTGGATATTATGGTGGTAGGATCGACATGGCGATCCAGCGCCTGATTGAATTCATCCTGAGCCTTCCCACAATCCCGGTATGGCTCGCTCTCGCCGCAGCCTTGCCGTCCAGTTGGCCGATCTACCAGCAGTATTTCGCGATCACCCTGATCATCAGCCTTGTGGGCTGGACGGAATTGGGGCGCGTGGTGCGTGGGCGTTTCCTCGCCCTCAAGAATGATGACTTCGTGGTCGCGGCCCGGCTCGACGGCGCGTCCGAGCCACGCATCATATTTCGCCACATGCTGCCCTCGCTGACCAGCCACATCATCGCCTCGCTGACCCTTGCGATCCCACTGATGATCCTGGCCGAAACGAGCCTGTCTTTCCTCGGTCTGGGACTGCAGCCGCCGGCAATCAGCTGGGGCGTACTTCTCAAGGAGGCGCAGAACATCCGTTCGATCAGCCAGGCGCCGTGGCTGTTCATTCCCGGCGGCTTCGTGGTGGTCGCCGTACTGGCATTCAACTTCCTTGGCGATGGCATCCGAGACGCGGCCGACCCCTATGAACACTGAGATGAACACGCCCATCCTTTCGGTCAAAGACCTCACGATCGGCTTCTCGATGCGCCAGGGCGTATTCGACGTATTGCACGGTGTCAGCTTCGACCTGCATCGCGGTAAGACAACCTGCGTTGTAGGGGAGTCCGGTTCCGGCAAGTCCGTCACCGCCCGTGCGATACTCAACATGGTGCCGCGGCCGGGGGTGATCAACGGCGGACAGATCATGTTCGATCCGGACGGCAACGGCCCTCGGGATCTCGCCAGTCTTGATCCGCGCGGCAAGGAAATCCGCGCGATCCGCGGCGGTCGCATTGGCATGATCTTTCAGGAACCGATGAGTTCGCTGTCTCCCGTTCACACCATCGGCAACCAGATCATCGAAGCGATCCTGCTGCACCGCCAGGTGCACAAGAAGGAAGCGCGGAAGATGGCCGCCGATCTCCTCGCGCAAGTGGAAATCCCCAATCCGGAAAAGGCGCTCGACCGCTATGCATTCGAGTTTTCGGGAGGTATGCGCCAGCGCGCGATGATTGCCATGGCACTCTCGTGCCGGCCGGACGTCCTGATCGCGGACGAACCCACGACCGCGCTCGACGTCACGACCCAGGCCGAAATCCTCGAACTCATGCGCGCGCTGCAGCGCGACTTCGACACCGCGATCATGTTTATCACCCACGACATGGGGGTGGTCGCGGAAATAGCCGACGAAGTGGTGGTCATGGAAAAGGGGCACGTGGTCGAAAAGGGCGGCGTGCATCAGATATTCGCCGCTCCTGCGCACCCATATACCCAGCGTCTGCTCGGCGCGGTGAGGCGGCTGGAAAAGCCAGCCGAAGCCAAGGTTCGGGTCGAGGCCGATGCGCCGCCGATCCTCAAGGTCGAGGGCCTGAAGCTGCATTTCACCAAGCGGGCCGGGTTCTTCGGCGGCGGCGGAGAAACGACCAAGGCAGTTGATGGGGTGGATCTGGTTGTGCGAAAGGGCGAGGCGCTCGGGATCGTCGGCGAATCCGGGTCCGGCAAGACCACCGTGGGGCGCTGCATCGCAGGCGTCTACGACGTGACGGGCGGCCGCATCCTATACGATGACAAGGACATCGCGCATGCCGGACGCGAGGAGCGCAAGCTGTCGCGCCGCCAGATCCGCATGATCTTCCAGGATCCGTTTGCCTCGCTCAATCCGCGCATGACCGTCAAGCAGATCGTGGCCGAGCCCCTCGTGGTCAACGGCATAGCAAAGGGCAAGGAACTCGAGGGTCGCGTGGCCAAGCTGCTCACGGAGGTGGGGCTGGACCCGGGCATGATGGAGCGCTATCCGCATGCCTTCTCGGGCGGTCAGCGCCAGCGCATCGTGGTCGCACGCGCCATCGCGCTCGAGCCGCGCCTGGTCATAGCCGATGAGCCCACTTCTGCGCTTGATGTGTCGATCCGAACCCAGGTTCTGGACCTGCTACTGCGCTTGCAGGCCGAGATGGGCCTGAGTTTTGTGTTCATCTCACATGACATGGCGGTGATCCGCTATTTCTGCGACCGTGTCGCGGTGATGTATCGCGGCCGTCTCGTCGAGGTGGGGGAGACCGAGCAGATCATCACCGACCCCCAACATCCCTATACCAAGGCGCTGCTGTCTTCTGTGCCGCTGTCGGACCCCGAATTGCGTGGAACCCGGCAACGTCACCGCTACGTGCCGGAGACGGAATGAGCTACGCCGAAGGCATGAAGCAAGCCATGCGCATCCACGACAAGTTCGAGCGCGAGGAAGACGCTGCGACCTACTGGGCTCAGGGAGCCCCCTTGATCCCGGTGGAGGATCTTGCCTACACCGGCGGCGGCGGGCAGAGGCAAGCTGCAAGGCTTTACCGAGGCGACCGGTCCGGTCCGGCTCCGGTCCTGCTCTACATCCACGGCGGGGGCTGGGTCGGCGGCTCCATTGCGCTCAACGAGCCAGCTGTGCGCTCGCTCGTCGCGGAGAGCGGCTGGTCAGTGCTGTCCGTTTCATATCGCCTTGCCCCGCACGATCCCTATCCGGCGGGCCTTCAGGATTGTCGCGCTGCCCTCGAGTGGCTGGACCTCAACGGGCCCGCATTCGGACTGGATTCGAGCCGGATTGCGATCGGCGGTGCGTCAGCGGGCGCAAATCTCGCGGTTGCGACCAGCCTGGCCGAACCCGTGCGCCCACTGGTGGGAATGATCCTCTTCTACGGTGTTTTCGGCGCCAGCCTCGATACGCCAAGCTACAAGACGTACGCGGACGGCCACGGGCTGACCCGAGCCCGCATGGCGGCGTTATTCGAGCAATACGATCCCGAGAACCGACGGTTCCACGATCCGTTGATCGCGCCACTCCTTGCAGACGACCTGTCCGCTCTTTCGCCCGCCCTGCTGGTGGCGGCGCAAATGGATGTGCTTGCTGATGACAGCCGAGCTTTCGCCGCACGGATGCAGGCAAGGGGTGGGCGGGCGGTATTACTCGAGGTCGAGGGCGTAACCCACGGCTTCATCAACCGGGGGCGGTTGGTGCCGGCGGCGCGGACGGCGCTGACCCGGGCCGCCCGCTTTCTCATCTCGCTGGAGAACAAATCGTGAAGATCGAACGCGTAACGGCCACCATATTTCGCACGATGACCCGTCAGGTCAAGGACACGGATGGCCATTCGCACCCGGGCCCGGAGCGCCAGACCCAAAGCGCCCTTCTGCAGATTCAATCCAGCGATGGGACCATTGGGCAGGTGGTTGCGTCGGTCGGTGATGTCGAAGAGGCCCTGCTCGAAAGCTTCATGCGCCCCGTACTGGTCGGGGAGGATCCGTTACGCATCGAGAAGCTGTGGAACGCTTTGTACAAATGGCAGCGTGGATCGAACATGAAGCTCACCGACCGGGCGCTGTGTGCCGTCGAACTCGCCTTGTGGGACCTGATGGGCAAGGCAACCGGCCAGCCGGTATGGAAACTGCTCGGTGGCTATCGCGACAAGGTGCTCGCCTATGGTTCGACCATGTGCGGGGATGATATGGAAGGCGGGCTCGCAACACCTGACGACTACGGCCGTTTTGCAGAGTGGCTCGTGCGCGAGCGCGGCTACAAGGCCGTCAAGCTACACACTTGGATGCCGCCCATTCCTGGCGCGCCGAACGTCAAGATGGACTATGCGGCCTGCGCCGCAGTGCGCGAGGCAGTTGGCCCCGACATTCCGCTCATGCTGGATCCGAACCACTGGTATTCTCGCTCCGACGCGCTCTGGCTTTGCCAGCGGCTGGAGGAACTCGGCTTCTACTGGATCGAGGAGATGATGGAGGAGGCTTCCCTATCTTCATACCAGTGGCTGACGGCGCATACCCCGCGGCTCAGGATCCTGGGGCCCGAATCGATGAGCGGCAAGCACTGGACGCGCGCCGAATGGGCGGCCAAGGGCGCCTGCGACATGCTGCGCACCGGCGTGTGGGACGTCGGGGGTATTCTCCCATCCATGCGGACCGCGCATCTGGCGGACAGTTTCCACATGAGCTGCGAGGTGCATGGAACAGGTGCCGGCAACCTGGCGGTGGTTGGAGCCATCCCCAATACGTCCTTCTACGAGCGCGGACTGCTGCACCCCTTCCTCGACTACGACCTGCCGCGCGACTACCAGAACCGCATTGATGACGAGATGGATGAGGAGGGCTTTGTCCACCTGCGCGACGAGCCAGGCCTGGGACAGGATTTGAACATGGAATTCATCGAGGCCAATCGTGTCTGACGTCCGCATCGCAGAACTCCGCATCACCCCGATTGCCTTTGCCGATCCACCCTTGCTCAACAATGGCGGGTGCCACGAGCCCCTCGCACTTCGCTCGATCATCGAAGTCGAAACCGAGAAGGGTATTGTCGGCCTTGGCGAAAGCTATGGCACCAGGTCGCTGATCGACGCACTCGTTGCGCTCGCACCCCAACTCACGGGTATGCGGGTAACCGATCTCAACGGCCTTTGGTCGCGGGCCCGCTCAGTCGTTCGTGGTGCGATGCATGGCTACACCGGAACCGAGGCCTTGCTGCCGCGCGTGGTCGCGGCGGTCGAAGTGGCGATGTGGGATGCCTGGGGCAAGACGCTTGGGCGTCCCCTGGTGGAATTGCTGGGTGGCCAGGTGCGCGAGTCTGTGCCGTTCTCAGCTTATCTGTTCTACAAGTTCGGCCGTCATGCGGGCGCTGCCGGTGATGACGATTGGGGCGAGGTGCTCACGCCGGAGAAACTGGTCGGCGAGGCCCGCCGGATGGTCGACCAACATGGATTCGGTGCACTCAAGCTCAAGGCCGGAATTTTGTCGCCAGAGGAAGAGCTTGCGGGGCTGGAGGCCCTCCGCGCTGCTTTCCCGGACGCGCCCCTGCGCATCGACCCGAATGGCGGATGGACCGTGGAGACTGCAAAGGCCCTTTTGCCGCGCTTGACGGGTCTCGTCCAATATCTCGAAGACCCCACTGTCGGGATCGATGGCAATGCTGCCATCCAGGCAGAGACGGACATCCCCCTTGCCACCAACATGTATGTGGTGGCCACGGAGCACCTGCCGCCGGCCATCTCCAAGGACGCTTTCCGTGTGATCCTGTCGGACCATCACTATTGGGGTGGGCTGCTGGCCAGCCGCGAGCTGGGTCGGATTTGCGAGATCTGGGGACTTGGGCTGTCCATGCACTCGAACTCGCATCTCGGGATCAGTCTTGCGGCCATGACTCACCTTGCCGCGGCGACGCCGAACCTGACCTATGACTGCGATACGCATTATCCCTGGCAGACGGACGAGGTGATCGAAGGCGGCAAGCTCAAGTTCGATCGAGGCAGACTGGCCGTGCCAGATGGCCCGGGACTTGGCGTGACGCTCGATCGGGCGGCGCTGGCCCGTCTGCATCAGAATTATCTCGACGCCGGGCTCACGGTGCGCGATGACGCTGCCGAAATGAAGAAACACTGGCCTGACTGGACTTTTGGACGACCAAAGTTTTGACATGGATGCAAACGCCGAAAATCCGCGCCTGATCCGCATGCGCCCCGAGGACAATGTCGCCATTGTTGCCAATGACGGGGGACTGCCGGAAGGAACGCGGGTCGAAGGCGATATCCGGCTCCGCGAACGCGTTCCGCAGGCCCACAAGGTTGCTCTGACCGATCTTGCGCCCGGAGATGCGGTCGTCCGATACGGTGTTACGATTGGCTACGCTTCAACCCCTTTGCCCGCGGGCAGTTGGGTGAACGAGGCACGGCTTCGCCTGCCTGACCCACCGCGGTTGGACAACTTGCCGATGGCGACGGTAGAGCGGCAGTTGCCGCCGCTGCACGGTTACACCTTCCAAGGGTACAGGAGTCCCGACGGGTCGGTGGGAACGCGGAACCTCCTGGCCGTGACCACCACTGTCCAGTGCGTCTCCGGGGTTGTGGACCATGCCGTCCGCCGCATCGAGGCGGAACTCCTGCCAGTCTTCCCCAATGTCGATGGTGTCGTTGCGCTGGACCACACCTATGGCTGCGGCGTTGCCATCAATGTCCCGGAGGCGGAGATTCCGATCCGGACCCTGCGCAATATCGCCCGCAATCCCAATTTTGGCGGACATGCCCTGGTGGTCAGCCTTGGCTGCGAAAAGCTGCAGCCGGCACGGCTCGGTCTGACCGAGGCTGCCACCGTTGTGCTGCAGAATCCCGATCACCAGGGGTTTTCCGACATGGTCGACGAAATCGTCGCGCAGGCTGCGCCGATCCTTGAGGCGCTCAATCGAAGAACGAGGGAGGAGTGTCCGGTTTCCGATCTGGTGATCGGTGTACAATGCGGTGGATCGGACGCATTTTCTGGCGTCACGGCCAATCCCGCCCTTGGAATGGCCAGCGATCTGATCGTACGCGCCGGTGGCACGGTGTTGTTCTCCGAGGTGACAGAGGTGCGCGACGGCGTCGCCGAACTGACCGCGCGGGCGGCGACCCCTGAGGTGGCACATGCGATCGTTGATCAGCTCGCCTGGTACGACGCCTATCTCGCCCGGTGGTCGACCGATCGAGCGTCCAATACTACCCCGGGCAACAAGGCCGGCGGGCTGTCCAATATCGTCGAGAAGGCGATGGGTTCCATCGTCAAGTCCGGCACGGCGCCGATTTCCGGCGTCATCGCACCGGGCGATCGTGCCATGAAAAAGGGTTTGCTGTTTGCAGCAACCCCTGCATCCGATTTCATTTGCGGTACGCTGCAACTGGCGGCGGGCGCTGCAGTCCATGTTTTCACAACAGGTCGCGGGACCCCATACGGTCTTGCGGCCATGCCCGTGATAAAGGTTGCCACGCGAAGTGAATTGGCACGCCGCTGGCATGACTTGATAGATGTCGATGCCGGGCCAGTCGCAACGGGGTCGCTGACGCTTGAACAGATGGGCTGGCGCATGTTTGAGGAAATCCTGGCTGTTGCCAGCGGAAAACGCAGTGCGGCCGAGCGTTTGGCGTTGAAGAATGACCTCGTCCTGTTCAATCCCGCGCCGGTGACGTGAAGATGCAAAGTCGTGGATTGGCAACATCGCATTCAGCCGTTGAGTGGGGAACCGCGCGGCCCAAGTGCAGAGGAGAACGAGGGTGAGCCAGCCCAATCCAGTCAAGGGTAGTCTTGTCGCCAGCCTCGAAGCCGAGCTGCGCGCTGCGATCCTCAACGAGAGATTTCCCGTTGGCTCTCGACTGCCCAGCGAGCTGCGGCTGGCCGATTCCCACGGCGTCAGCCGGACGGTTGTGCGAGAGGCGATCGCGGCCTTGAAGGCTGATGGCCTTGTCCAGCCACGCCAGGGGTCCGGGGTTTATGTCATGCGCGCCGAGCCTGAAACCGGCTTGCCGTTTCGTGATATCGATCAGAGTCGCATCTCGTCGGTGATCGAGATGCTCGAATTGCGTACCGCTATAGAAGTCGAAGCTGCTGACCTGGCCGCCCGGCGACGCTCGCCCGCTCAGGAGGAACGGATCCTTGAGGCGTCGCGCAATGTTTCGGTACTGGCAAGCAAGGGCGCCCCAACATCGGAGGCCGACCTGACCTTCCATCTCTCGATTGCCGCAGCTACGAACAACCCGATGTTCGTGCAGTTTCTCAATTTTCTGGGCCAGAATGCGATACCGCGCCGCGCCCTCAGACCTGAGTTCAACGAGGCATTGGGTGGCAGCTACATCGCCATGATCGACCGAGAGCACGAGGCCATTATCCGGGCGATCCAGGCGAGTGACGGGCCGGCGGCCCGTCAGGCGATGCGCAAGCACCTCGAGGGTAGCCAGGAGCGCTACCGCGCCCTCATGCGCAAATTGCTGGCGACCTGAGTGACGTTGCGCTGACCGGCGTAATTGTCGGCCGCGTTATGCAGCAAGTGTGCCCAATCCGCCTTGCATAAAACTTTATTCAGTTTCGGAACCAAACGGTGATTCGCCTCCGGTATTCGTGATCCGGTCGCGGTGAGCCATGCCGCCGCAACCAAGAACACGCGAATGAAGCGAGGCGGAAATGCTTGGACCTGCCCAGAGCAATGTGTCCGACGAACAGGTCGAAGGCGAACAGGGAGCAGGGCGTCAGGAGCCGTCCGGCATCGAGCGCCGGCGCCATCCCAGGGTTGCGATCCCGGACGTGGCGGTCGACACCGGGCGTGGCGGCGCGGCCGACATGGATCGTTGGCGTGACGACAATCGGCAGGAAGATCGTCGCCAGGGCGACAGACGCACCAGCGATCGCCGCCAGGGCGACCGGCGTCAGGGCGATCGGCGCGGTGTCGATGCCTTGCGTTCCGATGTGCAATGGACCGTGGCCCGCGATACCAGCGGCGGACGTTTCGCCTGGTTTCGCAAACTGGGCATAAAGCCCTCGCGCCTGGCGTTGCTCGGTGTCGCCATGTTCGCAGGTGGCCTCGCCGCGTTCATTGCCGTTCAGGGCGACCGCCAGTCCGCCCCCGCAGCAGAGCCCGTCGTCGCCGAAGCGCCGCCTGTCGTCAAGGCCAGGACCAGGCAGGTTCTGGTCGCCATGGCGCCGATCGGGGTTGGCGACAAGGTCACTGCAAGCGCAATCGGCTGGGCCGAGTGGCCCGAAGCCTCGGTGCGGCCCGACTATCTGGATCAGACCAATGCACCCGATGCGGTGACGCAACTCACCGGTCAGGTGGCCCGGCATGAATTCCTGCCCGGCGAACCGATCCGCGAGGACAAGCTCGTCAAGGGCGACGGAAGCATTCTCGCCGCGACCCTTCCCGATGGCATGCGTGCCGTATCGGTGACGGTGAACGCAGAGGCAGCCTCCGGCGGTTTCGTCAGCCCGGACGATCATGTCGATGTGGTCCTGAGCCGCCAGGTCAACAACAACGAGACGCATGCCACCGTGATGCAGACCCTCACGGTGCTCTCGAACGTCAAGGTACTTGCCATCAACGACCGGCTCGCCGGACAGGACAATGCGCCCAAGGACGAGAGCGCCAGCGTCGAAACAGGCAACACGTTCAAGGGCCAGGCCATCGCCACCCTGGCGCTCACCCCCTCGCAGGCCGAAGCGATCGTGGGGGCGTCCGCCATGGGCAAGTTGTCGCTGGTCATGCGATCGCTCGAAGACCAAGCCGGTGCGGCATCGAGCCTCAGCGATGCCAACGCCGCAATCCGGTTGACCAGTCCGTTCTGGGCGAAATGAGCGAAGAACCGGCACAAAACACCTGAAACGCAGAACCGGGCGTTAATTCGCTGTTGAATGTGGGCTGGTACAAACAAGGCAATGGGTAGGTAGAAACCGCGATGCGGTTCAAAGCGACGGCGGGCAGCATGAAACGCACCGGCAGGGCTCTTGGGGGCATTTCGAAGTCAAGGATCGCAAGGGCGGTCGGATTTGGCCGCAGCGCCATGCGGCGCGCTTTCGTTGCCGGGACAACGGCCCTGGTCTTCGCCTTGGCGCTGACGGCGGGTTCCGGTCCGGCAATGGCCCAGACCGTCAACTACGACCTTTCAACGACATCGGTCCTGCGCATCAGGCTGCCGGTCTCCCAGGCCATCACGGTGACCACGACACAGGCCGTCGCCAAGGTCGTCTCTGCCGATTCCACAATCGCCGACGCGCAACCGATCACCGAGCAGTCGATCTACCTTGTGGGCAAGAATTTCGGCACGACCACGGTCAACCTGTTTACCGATGACGGCAAGCCGATCGGCCTGCTTTCCGTGGAAGTTGGCGCCGATACCGCCGACATCGCCCGCTCCATACGGGCCGCCGTTCCCACGTCGAATGTGAAGGTGGGCAGCATAAACGGCCGGGTGAAGCTCTCGGGAACCGTGACCGACGCAACTGCCATGCAGAAGGTGCTCGATGTCGTCGGCCAATATGGCAGCCCTGCCGTGATCAACACCGTAACCCTCGCCGGTGGCCAGCAGGTCAATCTCGAGGTGCGCATTCTGGAAGCGCAGCGCAACGCGGCCCGCGAACTCGGCATCGCCTGGGGCGGCAGCATCGGCGGTGTGACCACGTCCGTGCAGGGCGGTCCCGACAATCCGGCCGCCGATGCGAAGTCCTTCTCGTCCTTTGTCACAAGTGTGCTGTCCGGCGTGAGCGGGGTGAATCTGAATGCCACGATCAATGCGCTGGAAACCAAGGGCCTCGTGCGTACCCTGGCCGAACCGAACCTGACCACGTTGTCCGGCGTCAACGCCAGCTTCCTCGCAGGTGGGCAGATCCCGATCAGGGTGAACGACAACAACGGCAATGCCACGCTGACCTATCGCGACTTCGGCGTCCGGCTCGTCTTCACCCCCGAAGTGCTCAATGGCGATCGCATCCAGATCCATCTCACCCCTGAAGTGAGCGGCATCGGCGGTTTCACAGCCAACAATGATCCCATTTTCAACACGCGTACGCTCGACGCCACCGTCGAATTGCGTGACGGGCAAAGTTTCTCGGTGGCCGGACTTCTGCAAAACAGCACCAGTCTCAGCCAGAACCAGTTGCCATGGATCGGGGACGTGCCGATCCTTGGGTCGCTTTTCAAGTCGTCGAGCTACCAGAAGAACGAGACCGAGCTGGTCGTGATCGTTACCCCGCGCCTGGTGCGTCCGAGTACGCCGGGACAGGTGGTCGCTTCGCCGCTCGATGCAACCCAGCCGGCCAACGACGCGGAATTCTTCGCGCTTGGCAAGATGGAAGTCACATCCAAGATGCTTGAAGACGCCCAGACCGGCGCCGGCATTGCGGGGCCCTATGGGTACATTATCGATCTGGGAACGGGGAGCGGCAGTTGAAAAGTATTGCGAACTTCCGCGTGGCGCGCGCCGCGCTCGCGCTGTCGGCGGCGGCCCTGGTGCTTGGCGCCTGCGGCTATGACTACATGCAGCGATCGGACCGGATCAGCTATTCGGCTGGCAACGCGGTGGCGGCCAATCTCGAGCGCGAGACGGCCAATCCCTCCAAAGGGTCGATGAACGACACCTCAGGCCTTGGCAAGGACGGGATCGTCGTGCCGGATGCAACCCCGGCGGCGCCTCCGGCCCCCTGAGGCCCAGCCCGGCCGGCTTGACGCCCCCAATATACGACACCGCCCCGGATCATCGATCCGGGGCGGTATCGTTTCAGGCCTTCAGGCTTCGGCAATCAGGTCAGGCGCTCGCCTGCCTGGCGACGTTGCTGAGCAGTTGCAGGTTGTTGGCCACCACCACATTGCCCGGATCCAGCTTCTGCGCCGAACGGAAGCTCGAATAGGCGGACTTGAGGTCGCCGCGCAGCATGTAGGAATAGCCGATATTGTTGTAGTACTGCAGGGTGCCGCCGGTGAGCTTGAACATTGCCGCGTAGGCACGGTCGGCGAGATCGAACCGCCGCAACCGGTCATAGGATGCGCCGAGCCCCACATAGCCCTCGGGATTGTTCGGAGAAAGCTCCACCACGCGCTTGTAGAGCGCAGCGGAATAGCCGAAGTCGTTGTTGCGAAAGTGCGCCCGCGCCTCGGAAAGCGCGCGGTCGGCCGTGTAGTCGCCGATATTGGAAATGTCGGCGACCTTCAGGCTGTTGTCGCCATAGGTACTCATGCCGACCATGTCGGTGCTGCAGCCGGCGAGTGGCAACCCGGCCAGCGCCAGGGCAAACAAACCCCGGCCGATTACGTTCTTGAATTGGTGACGCATGCCCCCGATCCCCAATGCGATATCCAGGTCCGATGGTCTATCGGTTTCAATAGACCCTAGCCGCAAAGTGGGTTAACGCCGGTAAACGCGCGACCCCGATCTCACGGTAGACCTAACGCCGCGTTAAGGCCCGGGCGGTAGCGCGGGAGGCCCCGCCCTACTGGGCGAGGCGCAACCTGGAGATCTTGGTTGCGATGTCCTGGAACACCGCATCAAGCTGTGAGGGATCGCTGGGGAAATAGGCGTGCGAGGCGTCGGTGGCGCAGTTGGTCAGCATGGTCTGCGTCTTGGTATTCGGCGGCTGCAGGCCGATCGTATAGATCTCGACCCCTTCCTTCTTGGCATTCGTGCAGGCCGCAAGCGTCTTGGTGTCCATGTCCGCCTGCAGCGTCGAGGTCGAATCCCCCATGTTGCCGAGCCGGTTGTTATAGAGGAAGCCGTAGGCCGAGTAGAGGCTGGACCCGTTCATGCTGCCGTTGGGATAGAACGTGTTCTCGCCGTCGGTCATCATGATGATGACCTTGTAGGTTGCAGTGTCATAGGCGCGGCCCTGCGTGAAAGGCGAGCCAGGCGACAGGACGCGCCAGCCCCAAATCGTGCCCTCATGGATGTTCGTGCCGCCATTGGCCACCATGCTGTCGATTTCGCTTTTCACCGGCGAACGCTGGTTGGTGAGCGGCAGGATGGCGGCAGAGGGGCAGTCGCCGTTGGGGCCGTAGAAACCGCTATAGTTCACCGTGACGCCGGGAACGTATTTGCACAGGCGTTCCTGCTTTTCCCGGTCGGGCAGATCCGATCCGGTATCGTAGTAAGGGCAGGTGATGGTGCTGGTCGTGGTGCCACCCGATGAACTGGACGTGGTCGTGCCGGACGAGCAGGAGCAAACGTTCGATCCGCTTGTCGAGCCGCCGCTGAACAGCGTCTTCGTGCAATCGGTTGAGGTTCTGTAGCGCAGCCGGCCCCGCCTGTCATAGTAGGGTTCCGTAGTGGTCGTGCAACTGCACGAACCAGCGAGCACGGCGCACTGCGAGGGCGTATCGCTGATATAGTCGCCCGAACCGGTGCTCCAGCCATCGGGCGCGTCGGGCATCATCGCCGGGGTGAACAGGGTGTCCGGAACCGAGGAGTCGGGCGGATCGTCCGTGGTGTCATAAGGCGATTTGCGCGCTTCAACGCAGCCGCCCCAGCTGACATTGGAGAAATTGTTGAACAGCGCGATGCGATCCACCGGCCCGTTGAACGGCGTGGTGTGATTGTCGTCGTCATCGAAATTGTCGCGCGTGATCTGGGCGGCCCCGGTCCGGTCCATCCAGCTCGCGTTGGCGTTCGCGGTGCCTACGTTTACCAGCTCGGTGAACGGCACGATGCCGACTTGGACGTTGGGTAGCGTGTCCTGGTTCGAAAACAGGATATCTGTCGCGTTCTTGGCCGCCGTCTTGAGATTGTCCATGCGGCTGTAGCTGGCCATGGAACCGGAATTGTCGAGCACCATCGCCACTTCGACATAGAGTTTCTTGCGCGTTGCCTCGGCGACGAGGCGCGCCTGGATCTGCGGCACGCCGACGAGTCCCACGAAAGTGGTCGGTACGGTGATCTGCGCCTGCAGGTGAAGTGTTCCGTCGGTCGTATTGGTAGCGACGCTTTCAATGTTCACCGTTATCGATTTGTCGGCGATGCGCTCGACGACCAGCTTCTGTGCGGTCGCCTTGATCTGGCTGTCCGTCTCGCTGTAAATCTCGGGCTGCAGCGACAGAGCCGCCGAGTCCAGCGCTTCCTGGGCCCGCGTTCTGGCCTGCTGCACCGACGTGAAATCGACGACTGCGCCTGCCACCGCGACCAGCACGATGGAAAGAATGCCGAAAAGGGTGGCAAACGCCCCCCTGTCGTCCCGGCCAAATCTCGCGATCAGTCCAAGCAATGCGTTCAAGGTGCAATATCCCCCGGATCGGGCGTGCCTTACGCTAGTAACCGGTGGCGGCATACGCTCGAACAAGCTTGCGGCACGCACCAGAGCCAGACACCATTGGTCCGGTCAGCCGAGGCGATGCCCGGTTATCCACTTATGAGTGTGCCGGAAATTCGTAATCAAAACACAACCACTTTGGTTCCAATTTTGACCCTGGAGTAAAGATCGATCACATCTTCGTTGGTCAGCCTGATACAGCCCGAAGAGACATTGTGCCCGATTGTCCAGGGTTCGGTCGTGCCGTGAATCCGGTAGAGCGTCGAGCCGATATAGAGTGCCCGGGCGCCAAGCGGATTGTCCGGCCCGCCGGCCATGTGGGTCGGTATGCCCGGCTGGCGCTGGAGCATCTCTGCAGGCGGGGTCCAGTCCGGCCATACCCGCTTGTTGACCACCGTGTGCGTTCCGCTCCATTCGAAGCCCGTGCGCGCCACGCCGATGCCGTAGCGCATGGCAAGCCCTTCTCCCAGAACGAGAAAGAGATATTTGTGTCCGGTATCCACCACGATGGTGCCGGCGGATTCAGTGGTCGAATAGGGCACGACCTGACGCAGGAAGCGCGGATCCACCCCATAGGCCATGTGCAGCATCAGCCGGTTGGTCGGCTTGCCCATTGTGGTCGTCATTCCCGCGGGAGGCGGATACACATATCCCGTGCCTGAAGCACCGGCCAGGACCGGGGAAACGCCGAGCCCGGCGATCGCGGCCAGGAGCACCAGGGCGCTGGAGACTGTTCTGGAATGGAAGACCATGGCTGCGACTCGCGGTAATCTGAAACTCGACGGCGCTGCGGCACTTGCGCTTAGCGTTAGCCAAGTGTTGCGCGGATTGCCCAAGATTGGGTGAAGCGGCATGGTTAAGCATTCCCGCGCCGGCATGGTTGCCAACAGGTTAAGGCGGCGGGCTCGCTGGATTTGGAGTGGAAATGGAACAGGCGGGGGTCGAGCGGTGTTTCTGGGCCGGTGACGATGAGCTCTATCGCGCCTATCACGACCGCGAGTGGGGCCGTCCGGTCATCGACGACACCCGCCTTTTCGAAAAGCTGTGCCTTGAGGGCTTCCAGTCCGGGCTGTCGTGGCTGACCATCCTGAGAAAGCGCGAGAACTTCCGCGCCGCCTTCGCCGGATTCGATTTCGACAAGGTTGCCCGGTTCGGCGACAAGGACGTTGAACGTCTGCTGGCCGACAAGGGGATCGTGCGGCATCGGGGAAAGATCGTTTCCACCATCAACAATGCCGCGCGCGCCATCGAGATCCGTCGGGAGTTCGGCTCGCTCGCCGCCTATTTCTGGCGTTTCGAGCCGCCGGCAGGCGAGCGGCCGCAGCGCCTCACCCGCGAAACCCTCTTGTCGCTGGCGCAAACCGATGCATCGCGGGCGCTGTCGAGGGACCTCAAGAAGCGCGGCTTCAGCTTCGTGGGTCCAACCACCTGCTATGCGTTCATGCAGGCCATGGGCATGGTCAACGACCATATCGAGGGCTGCTTCTGCCGCAGCGAGGTCGAAGCCATTCGCGGCACGTTCAGGCGCCCTGCCGCCGGGTGATGCAATTACGCAACACTTCTGCCAGAGATGCGACAGCTCGCCGCAGCAGGCCTTTTCACGAATCCGAACCGCGTCTATAGACCGGTCTGTCCGTAACACGCACCAAGGGAGGCGCTACATGTCAGCTATGCATTTCGTCTCGCATCGGTGCACCGCTTCTGCCTTTTTACGGCACTGCGCGCTCTAGCCTCTTGAGCGAACCCGGTCCTCGGACCGGCAACGGACACCACTCCAAAAACGACTGAACCGGTCTGGCCAGCGGCATTGCGTCTGCTGTTTCAGATCATCTTTTTCAACCCAAGGAACGGAGCCGGATTGCGTTTTCGCGCGTCCGGAAATGAAGAAATGAGTCTGAACGTCATCGAACAGGGCGACGCGGGTCGTCAGCGAGAGTTTTCCGAACGAGAGGTTCGGTCCAACGGGACGATCGCCGCCCTCGCGGCCATACTGTCGGCGTTGTTTCGCCGGCGCCACCGCACAACGCACCCTCCGAGTTGGTTGCGCCGCGATCTCGGGTTGCCGCCCGAGGACGCGGCGCGTTCCCTGCGCGGCTGGTGGGATGTCCGCTGATCCGGACATGGATATCATCCGCCCGGGCCATCAGGTCCGGGCGGATATGCGCCGAGTTCGCCGCGCTCCTTGTCTCACCCGGCGCATTCCGCTAGGAACTTCGCCGGAATCCCCACTTCGGGGCGCTGTCCCCAATACCAAACCGGATGTTTCGATCATGGCCAGGAACGATGCGCTGATCTCGCCCCGCTTGCCGCGCGGATTCGAGGATCGCGACGCGGACGCCATCGCGGCCACCGATGCCATGATCGCGCGCATTCGCGAAGTCTACGAACGCTATGGCTTCGACCCGCTTGAAACGCCGTTCTTCGAGTACACCGAGGCATTGGGCAAGTTCCTGCCCGATTCCGACCGGCCCAACGAGGGCGTGTTCTCGCTGCAGGACGACGACGAGCAGTGGCTGAGCCTCAGATACGACCTGACCGCGCCGCTCGCCCGCTATTTCGCCGAGAATTTCCAGTTTCTGCCCAAGCCGTTCCGCTCCTATCGCGCCGGTTTCGTGTTCCGCAACGAAAAGCCCGGCCCCGGCCGCTTCCGCCAGTTCATGCAGTTCGATGCCGACACCGTTGGCGCGCCCGGCCCTGAGGCCGACGCCGAGATGTGCATGATGATGGCCGATACCATGGACGCGCTCGGGCTTCAGGGCAAATACGTAGTGCGGGTCAGCAATCGCAAGGTGCTCGACGGCATTCTCGAAACCGCCGGTGTCCACAAGGACCATCAGAAGCTCATTGTCCTGCGCGCCATCGACAAACTCGACAAGTTCGGCATCGACGGCGTGCGTCTTCTGCTCGGCGACGGGCGCAAGGACGAAAGCGGAGACTTCACCAAGGGCGCCGGCCTTTCGCCTGAGGCCGCCGATGCCATCCTCGCGGCGATCAGCGGCGACACCTATGTTGCCGGCAATCCGCGCGATCCGGATGTGCGGGAGTGGACCGACGCGCTGGCCGCCAATGCCCGTCACACTGAGGGATGGGCGGAACTGGGCACCATGAAATCCCTGTTCGATGCGGGGGGGTATGGGACCGACCGCATCAGGATCGACCCGTCCGTCGTGCGCGGCCTTGAATACTATACGGGTCCGGTCTTCGAGATCGAACTGACCTTTCCCGTCACCAACGAGAAGGGCGAACAGGTCGTGTTCGGCTCTGTCGGCGGCGGCGGGCGCTATGACGGGCTGGTGTCGCGCTTCCGCAAGGAGCCGGTGCCGGCAACAGGTTTCTCCATCGGCGTTTCAAGGCTTGCTACCGCCCTGCGTCTCACCGGCAATCTCGGCGGGAACGGGCGGCAGGGGCCGGTCGTCGTGCTGGTCATGGACCGCGACCACATCGCGGGCTACCAGAAGATGGTCGCCGAATTGCGCGCGGCCGGTATCCGGGCCGAGATGTTCCTCGGGCAGACCAGGAATTTCGGCAAGCAGGTCGCCTATGCCGACAAGCGCGACGCCCCGGCGGTGATCATCGAGGGCTCGCAGGAACGCGAAGAGGGCATCGTCCAGATCAAGGATCTCGTGGCGGGCAAGATCGCCGCGCAGGCAATTGCCGACAATGCCGAGTGGAAGGCTGAACGCCCCGGCCAGTTCTCCGTGAAGCGCGGCGACCTTGTCGCCGAAGTGCGGCGGCTGCTCGAAGTCGGCCAATGAGCACCCCTGCCAAGCGGCGTGCCCAACTGGCCACCCTTGTGGGCGGCAGTGGAGTGACGCGGATCTCGCCGCCGATCCTGATGCCCGCCGATCCCTACTACGATCTGGCCGGTGAGGAGTTTGCCCGGCGACTGGTGCTCACCCAGAGCACGGACGGCTTCGAGTACTGCCTGCGGCCGGACTTCACGCTCGCCATCGCCAAGGGTCACCTGGCACATGGCGCGAGCGGGCAGGCGGCATATGGCTATTTCGGGCCGGTGTTTCGCCAGCGCGATACCGGTCCCACCGAGTTCGACCAGGCCGGCCTCGAACTGATCGGCCAGCCCGATGCGGAAGAGGCCCTTCGCACCGTGTTCGCATTCGCCCGCGCCGCGCTCGACATCTATCGCATCGAGGCGCCGGCCGTGCGCCTGGGGGGCGTGGCGCTGTTCGAAGCCATCCTGCGCGGGGCCGATATTCCGTCGGTGTGGCGGTCGCGTATCCGGCACCGTTTCGGCCATTCCGAAGCGATGCAGCGGTTGCTCGAGCGGCTCGCCGACCCGCACGGCAGCGGCCCGCGCTCACTCTCGATCGGGCGCGAGGCGTTGGTTGAGCGCATTACCGACCAGATGTTGTCCGCCGGGCTGAGCCTGACCGAGGGTCGCCGGCCGCAGGAAATCGCCGACCGCTACCTCGAGAAGCAGGCGCTGGCTGCCGCGCGCGTGCCGGTGGAGACCCTTGTCTTGCTGCGTTCCTATCTCGGGATTGCGGGTGAGGCGCACCAGGCCCTGTCGCGGGTCGAAGCCCTGGCCAGGGATCAGCAGATCGATATCGCGGCGCCCCTGGAACGCATGCGTCGCCATATCGGCGCGCTCGAAGCCAATGGGCCGATGTCGCGGCTGGTGTTCGATGCCGGCTTCTCCCCGCGCCTCGATTACTACACCGGTATCGTCTTTGAAATGACCGGGCCCAATGGCGAAGTCCTGGCGTCAGGCGGCCAGTACGACCGTCTGCTGGAGCGCCTGGGCGCCAAGGGCAGGATCGCCGCCGCGGGCTGCGCTGTGTGGGTGCAACGGCTTGAAGCGGAGGCGGCGGCGTGACCGGCATCGTACTTGCAGTGCCGTCCAAGGGGCGGCTCGAAAGCGCCACCCGGGAGGTTTTCGCCGAGGCTGGGCTGCCCATCGACCGGCCCGGCGGCGCGCGTTCCTACCTGGGATCGATGGATGCACTGCCCGAGGTGACCGTCCGGTTTCTCTCTGCCAGCGAAATCGCCCGCGAACTGATCCGCGGCGGCATCGATGTCGGGGTGACAGGCGAGGACACCATCCACGAGGCCGCCGAGGCCGGGCCCCGCCAGGTCCTGTTCGCCAAGCCGCTGGGGTTCGGCCAGGCCGATGCGGTTGTCGCCATTCCCGATGCCTGGATCGACGTGACCCACATGCGCGACCTGTCCGACGTCGCTTCCGACTTCCGCCACAGTCATGGACGCTGGCTGCGCGTGGCGACCAAGTACGTCAATCTCACGCGCCGCCACTTCGCGCGCCATGGCATCGCGGAATACCGTATCGTGGAAAGCCTCGGCGCAACCGAGGCCGCCCCCGCTTCGGGCGCGGCGGACCTGATCGTCGATATAACTTCGTCGGGCTCGACCCTGCAGGCCAACGGTCTCAGGATCATCGAGGACGGTGTGATCCTCAGGAGCGAGGCGCAACTGATCGTGTCGCGCAACGCGGAGTGGGATCACGACCGCAAGGCCCTGCTGGGCCGCCTGTTCCACCGCCTGCGCATCGACGCCCATCCGATCGGCGGGCTGTGAGGCGGTCCCGCCCGCGCCGCGCCGAATAAACCGGCTGGCAACGGATAGGGGCGCATGATGCAGTCTTCCGTGGGGGCCGCATGACCGAGACCGAGATCGAGCTGACCATCCTCATGCCTTGCCTGAATGAGGCTGAGACCCTTGCCACCTGCATTGGCAAGGCGCGCGGCTATCTCGCGCGTAGCGGCATTTCCGGAGAAGTGTTGATCGCGGATAACGGCTCGACCGACGGCAGCCAGGATATTGCGCGAGAGGCAGGGGCCCGCGTGGTCGAGATTTCCGGGCGCGGCTATGGCGCGGCCCTGTCCGGGGGCATTGCCGAGGCCGCCGGTCGGTACGTGATCATGGGCGACGCTGACGACTCGTACGATTTCTCCAATCTCGACGGTTTCATTGCCGCGCTCAGGGCCGGCAACAAGCTGGTGATGGGCAATCGCTTCGCTGGCGGCATCGCGCCGGGCGCCATGCCGCCGCTGCACCGTTATCTCGGCAACCCGGTGCTGTCCTTTGTCGGCCGGCTGTTCTTTCGTTCCAGCATCGGCGATTTCCACTGCGGCTTGCGCGGCTTCGACCGCGAGGCGATCCTGGCGCTGAACCTGCGCACCACGGGCATGGAATTCGCCTCGGAGATGGTGGTCAAGGCAACGCTTGCCGAACTGCCGATTGCCGAGGTGCCGACCACGCTTTCGCCTGACGGGCGCTCGCGCCGCCCGCACCTGCGCTCGTTCCGCGACGGATGGCGTCACCTGCGCTTCCTGCTGCTGTTCAGTCCACGCTGGCTTTTTCTTTATCCCGGCCTGACGCTGGTAGTCGTGGGAACGCTTGGTTCGATGCTCCTGTTGCCCGGACCAATGCGCATCGGACCCAATATCGAACTCGATATCCATACCCTGCTGGCTTCCGCCATGTGCGTGATCGTAGGTCTGCAGGCGATTTCCTTTGCCCTGATCGGAAGGCAGTTCGCTACCCGCTACGGCTTCATTCCCCGCTCGCAGCAATATGGCGGCCTGCTCGACGCCCTGACCCTGGAACGCGTGCTGCTTTTCTCCCTGATCCTGATCGTGGGTGGACTTGGCGGTTTCGTCTGGTCGCTCCAGCAGTGGGCAAACCAGAACTTTGGACCGCTCGAATACGAGATCGTCATGCGTGTCATGATCGCCTCGGTGACCGGGCTGGTGTCGGGCCTGCAGTTGATGATGTCCGGATTCCTCTCCTCGATGCTCGACATCCCCATAATCGAGCGCAGGATCGCGGGCGCGCCGCGCGGCGACCGGCCAGCGAACGCGCCCGAACGTCGCGGAGTGTGAGGGATTGCTCGATCTCACGGTTTTGCTGGCACTGGCCGGCGTAGGGTTGGCGGCCGGGTTCGTCGATGCCATAGCGGGCGGTGGCGGTCTGATCGCGCTGCCCGCACTTCTGTCCTTCGGCGTTCCGCCGGTCAACGCGCTGGCCACCAACAAGCTGCAATCGTCGATCGGCACCACAGTCGCCGCGTTCACATACTGGCGCGGCGGCTATGTGCGCATCCGGGCCTTGCTTCCCGCCATTGCTGCAACCGGCGCCGGCAGCTTTCTCGGCGCCATGACAGTGAAGGGCATCGACACCTCGGTTCTGGGTCTTGCCGTACCGGTCGCCCTGATCGGGGTTGCCGCCTATTTCATGTTCGCCCCGCGCCTGACCGACGCGGACAAGGCCGCGCGTCTGCCCTTTGCCCGGTTCGTGCCGGTCATGGGCTTTGCCATCGGCTATTATGACGGCATCTTCGGGCCGGGTACCGGATCCTTCATGACCATGGGCTTCGTAACCCTGTTTGGCCTCGGCCTTCTGAGGGCTTCGGCGCATACCAAGCTTCTCAACCTCACCTCGAACCTTGCCGCGCTGTCGCTCTTCATCTTCACGGGCGACGTCTTGTGGCCGGCCGCCTTCGCCATGGCTGCCGGACAGGTCGCAGGCGGATATCTCGGCGCCCGCACCGGCATTCGTTTCGGCGCGCGCATCATTCGTCCGCTGGTGATTACGATCAGCGTGATCCTGGCAGCCAGACTGCTGCTGGTGCGCTGAAAAAAGAAGCCGCGTCGCGGCAAAGCCGGACGCGGCCAGTTGGGGGAGATCAATCAGTCAGGCTGTCAGGGCAGCAGCACCGCGTCGATCACATGGATCACGCCATTGTCCGCCATGACGTCGGGGGTCACGACATTGGCCGTGTTCGAGGCCGCGACGGTCACGCCGCTCATCGACTTGGTCACGGTGAGCTTCATGTCCGGGTTCAGCGTGTCGACCGTGACGCTGCCGTCCTTGAGGTCTGTGGACATCACCTTGGCCCCAAGAACGTGACCGGTGAGGATCGCTACGAGCTTGTCCTTGTTTTCGGGCTTGAGAAGATCTTCGACCGTGCCGGCGGGCAGGGCGGCGAAGGCTTCATCGGTCGGCGCGAACACGGTGATGTTCTGGGTGGTCGCCAGCGTGTCGGCAAGGCCCGCGGCCTTGACCGCGGCGACCAGCGTGTTGAACGAACCGGCGCTGACGGCCGTCTCGACGATATTTGCGGCGTAGCTCGACACTGCGGCGATCGGGGCAAAGGCGATCATCGAAGCGACCGCGATAGACTTCAGAAAACGCATGCGTTCCTCCATTGCGTTGTTGCGTCGTCGGCGCTGACAGGTCTTGCCGGCCGAGATGTGGGTGAAACGCCGCCTTGCTGGATTTGGATCGGTCGAGTCCTGGATTGGAATAAGGGGCAAATATCTAGTGATCCAAAATATCATACTAAATTCAATGACTTGATGTATTAAACATCACGAAGTCTCCCGTGATAAAATATTCTTGAAGTGCAGTTGAATGGAAGTGGGGGGGCTATTCTTGGGTTTCTTTGGGCTGGCTACGGCCTCCGGCTACGCCGCAATGAAAAAGCGCCGGCGCTTTCGCACCGGCGCTTCTTCTCGTCCGTGACTGGGAAGAAACGGAACGGAGGCTTTGGGGGGGACTTCCTAGAAGTCCATGCCGCCCATTCCGCCCATGCCGCCGCCGCCAGGCATGGCCGGGGCGTCTTCCTTGGGCAGCTCTGCGACCATGGCTTCGGTCGTGATGAGCAGCGAGGCCACCGAGGCAGCGTCCTGCAGGGCAGTGCGCACCACCTTCACCGGGTCCACGATACCCATCTTCACCATGTCGCCGAATTCGCCGGTCTGGGCGTTGTAGCCGAACAGGTCGGAGCTGTTGTCCAGCACCTTGCCCACGACAACCGAACCCTCGTCGCCCGAATTGGAGGCGATCTGACGGATCGGAGCCTGCAGGGCGCGCTTGACGATGCCGATACCCGCGTCCTGGTCGCCATTGGCGCCGGTCACCTTGAGGTTGTTCGAGGCACGCAGCAGCGCAACGCCACCGCCCGGCACGATGCCTTCCTCGACAGCGGCGCGGGTCGCATTGAGCGCGTCCTCGACGCGGTCCTTGCGCTCCTTCACCTCGACCTCGGTGGCACCGCCGACCTTGATCACCGCAACGCCGCCCGCGAGCTTTGCAAGACGCTCCTGCAGCTTCTCGCGGTCATAGTCGGAAGTGGTTTCCTCGATCTGCGCCTTGATCTGCGCGACGCGGCCCTGGATATCGTCCTTGGAGCCGGCGCCATCGACGATGGTGGTGTTCTCCTTGGTGATCTCGACCTTCTTGGCGGTTCCGAGCATGTCCATGGTCACGCTCTCGAGCTTGATGCCGAGCTCTTCGGAAATGACCTGGCCGCCGGTGAGGATAGCGATATCCTCGAGCATCGCCTTGCGACGATCGCCAAAGCCGGGAGCCTTGACGGCCGCGACCTTGAGGCCGCCGCGCAGGCGGTTGACCACCAGGGTGGCCAGAGCCTCGCCGTCCACGTCCTCGGCGATGATCAGCAGCGGGCGCTGGCTCTGCACGACCTGTTCCAGGATCGGCAGCATGGCCTGCAGGTTGGAAAGCTTCTTCTCGTGCAGAAGGATCACGGGATCCTCGAGCGAGGCGACCATCTTTTCGGTGTTGGTCACGAAATAGGGCGAGAGGTAGCCGCGGTCGAACTGCATGCCCTCGACCACTTCAAGCTCGGTCTCGAGAGACTTGGCTTCCTCGACGGTGATGACACCCTCGTTGCCCACGCGCTGCATGGCCTCGGCGATCTGATCGCCGATCGACGACTCGCCGTTCGCCGAGATGGTGCCGACCTGCGCAACTTCGGAAGAGTTGGAGATCTTGGTCGCCTTCTTGGCGAGGTTCTCGACGACTTCATTGACCGCAAGGTCGATGCCGCGCTTGAGATCCATCGGGTTCATGCCGGCGGCCACCAGCTTCACGCCCTCGTTCACGATGGCCTGGGCCAGAACGGTCGCGGTGGTGGTGCCGTCACCGGCGATGTCGTTGGTCTTGGAAGCAACGGTGCGCACCATCTGGGCGCCCATGTTCTCGAACTTGTCCTCAAGCTCGATTTCCTTGGCAACCGTGACGCCGTCCTTGGTGATGCGCGGGGCGCCGAACGACTTGTCGATCACCACGTTGCGGCCCTTGGGGCCGAGGGTGACCTTGACGGCATTGGCGAGAATGTTCACGCCGCGCAGCATCTTGTCGCGGGCTTCAGTGGAGAATTTGACGTCCTTGGCGGACATGTTTGGTACTCCTGGAATTCGTTGAAGGAATGGGGACGAGAGGCGATTACGACTCGATCACGCCCATGATGTCGGTCTCTTTCATGATCAGGAGGTCCTGACCGTCGAGCTTGACCTCGGTGCCGCTCCACTTGCCGAACAGCACGCGGTCGCCGGCCTTGACGTCGAGCGGACGCAGGTTGCCGTTCTCGTCGCGCGCGCCGGGGCCGACGGAGACGATGATGCCTTCGGAGGGCTTCTCCTTGGCGGTGTCGGGAATGATGATGCCGCCAGCGGTCTTTTCTTCGCTATCAACGCGCCGAACGACAACTCGGTCGTGCAGGGGACGGAAGCTCATGGTTGCTCCTTAAGGGTTCTCTTGAAACGCTTGTTTCGCTGCTGATGTTTCAATTGTTAGCACTCACACAAGGGGAGTGCTAACAGCGCTTGCGGATATAGGTTCGGCCGAATTTTCTGTCAAGTGAGGGAGGCCAGCGGATTTTGGCCTTGCGCAAAATTGGCCGTGCCGGCCTTGATCCGCGCGCTTGCGAAGGCCGCGGTGGCCGGTTTCCCTTTGCCGTGGTGGCTTTTCCTCATCCCGACGGACCACGCTTGGCCGCTGCCGCGCCTCGCACCAGTTGGGACATGGGAAATGCGACACCGGAAAAAGCCCGGCAGCGCCTGCGCGGGCCGGGCCCGATCGTTCTGGCTTCAGGCGGCCGCCATGCCGTCAGTGTCGGCGTCGCCCACCTGTTCCCAGATCTGGCGCTTGCGATAAATGGTCGACGGGCTGATTTCCAGCGCGGCCGCGGCGCGGGCGATATTGCCCCCGAATGCGGCCACGGCTTCCTCGATGATTCTTTGCTCCTGGCGCCACAGGGGCAGGATTTCCCGCAGCGCGGACTCTGCCGCGCAGGACGCCGTGTCCCATGTGCCCGAAGCGCGCGCCTCTATTTCGGCAGCACCGATCATCTGCGGCTCGACAAGGGCGCCATCGAACATTGAGGCTATCTTTTTGACCAGGTTCTGCAACTGCCGCACATTGCCAGGCCAGTCCCGGGCCACCAGCAGATCCGCGGCTTCGGCGGTAAAGTCGCGGAAGGCCTTGTTGCGTTCCGTCGCGCTGCGAACCAGAAAATGGCGCGCGAGCGGCATGATATCGGCTGGCCTTTGCCTAAGCGGGGGCAGATGGATGGGCAGTACGTGCAACCGGTAGAAGAGGTCTTCGCGGAACTGCCGGTCGGCGATCATCTGCATGGGGTTGCGGCTGGTCGCGCAAACCACGCGCACATCGAGCGTGCGCGCGGTCGTCTCGCCAACTCTTGACGCCATTCCCGTCTGCAGGAAGCGCAGGAGTTTGCCTTGCGCGCTGATGTCCATCGCACCGATTTCGTCGAGAAACAGCGTCCCCCCCGAAGCGCGCTCCATCGCGCCGGACCGGTCCTCATCCATTCCCGGCAGCGCCCCCCTGGAGGCGCCGAACAATTCGCATTCGAGCGATTCGGGCTTCATCGACGCGCAGTCCACGACCACGAAAGGCTGATCGTTCCGCGGCCCCCGCTGATGCAGCGCCTCGGCACAGACCTGCTTGCCCGTTCCGCGTTCGCCGGTGATGAACACGGGCGCCGCTGACGGGGCAATGCGCTCGACCTGCTCGTAGACATATTGCATCTGGCTGGACATGCCGATGAAACCGACAAAGTCTGCCATCGCGCCGGCCTGTGCCGCGTCGGACTGGAGGGCGCGCGCCTTGCCGTGCCGCTGCGCCAGTTCCTCGATGCGGGCTGCGAGCGAACTGGCCGCCACAGGCTTGGAGATGCAGTCATGGGCGCCGGCGCGCATTGCCGCCAGCGCAGCGGAAACGGACCCGCCATCCGCCATGGCAATGATCAGCGCGCCATCGGCCAGCCGGGCCAGCCGCCCCATGGCGTCCTCCTGGGCATGCGAGATGTCGCACAGGCTGGAAAGATCCGCCAGGACCAGCTCGAACCGCCCGGACTTGAGCAGGTCGATTGCGGCGCGTCCCGAATCGAGCGCATCGATCCGGCACTGTGCCGGAAGCAGCGCAAGCAGATCCGCGCTCAGGCCCTCACGGCTCCGAGCGTCCGCCTCCACGATCATCGCGCGGATCGAGGTGTCCGATCCGTCTTGCGTTCCCATACCTGTCCCGTGCTCCTGGTTGTTGCGCGGCCAGGGGCCCCGCACGCGCTTGCCTACACTTTTGCCCATTACGGTAAACAAACCGTATGGAGCGCGATGCTTTTGCGCCGGCCCAAGCGGTGGTAAGAGAAAAGCCGATGCTGTTCTCAACCCCGGGCGGGGAATCCGGCTTTGCAGGCTCTTGTGTATTTGTTCATTGCGGTCGCCGGGCTCGGCATTGGGGCAACCGCCTATTTCGGGCTCACCTTCACCCCAATCGAATCGGCGCTTGCGGCCCTTGTTGCGCTTTCGCTGCTTCTGCTGGTCCTGGAGCGCACATTGCGCAACCGTGCCGAAAAGCGCCTCGAAGCCGCCATCGACGACCTGACGCGGCTGGCAGGGGCAGGCACCCAAGCGAACGAGATTCTCGGTCAGCGCGTCAACACCCTGTATGACCAGGACGCAGGCAACCGTCTCGACGTCGTGGAGGCTGACGTGTCCGTGCTGGGGACGGTGGTGCGCCAGGTCGCCGAAGCCGTCGCCGACCTGGAGGCGGAGCGCAACAGGGCCAGAACCGTCGAGGAGCGGGCGCCAGCAGAACCGGTCGCAAGGCCTGCGGCCGCCACTGAACCCGAGCCGGTCATCCCGCTCGAAATGCTCAAGCAGGCGATCGCGGACGGACGGCTGGTCTTTCATGCGCGCCGCATCGTCACACTGCCGCAGCGCCGGGTTTTCGGCCATGATCTGGTTCCGCGACTCCAGATGGAGGACGGCGAACTGGCCGATCCGCCCGATTTCATGCCGCGTCGCTCCGGCGAACCGGTCATTCGCAGAATCGAGCGCATGGCCTGCGACGAAGCTGTGGCCCAGGTCCGCCGCGCCCGGACACAGGGTAACGCGCAACGGCTCTTCGTGCCTCTGAGCCGGGCCACGCTTTCCGACCAGGTTTCGGTGGACCAGATCGTTGCGGTCCTCGATGCAAACCGCGCCATCAACGACCACATCGCCTTCGTGCTCCCGCAACGAGACTGGGTTGCCATGGCCGACAAGGAACAGGCCGCGGTCTCGGCCATGGTCAAGAAGGGTGCTTCCTTTTCCATCGCCGATCTCGCATCGCTCCGGCTCGACTTCGCCGATCTGAGCGCGCGTGGCGTCACTTCGGTTCGTGTCGACGCCAGAAGGTTCGTGGAGGAGCCCGAAACCCTTACCGATTTCCACAGTTCCGACATCGCTGCCTATGCCAGACGCTTCGAGATCGAACTCATGGCCACCGGCGTATCGAGCGAACAGCAGGTTCTTTCGCTCATCGAGGATGGCGTTGGCGTTGCCACCGGGCCGCAGTTTGCCGATCTTGCGCCCTTGCAGTCCGATGGCGAATCCGCGGATACCGCGTCACGCGAACTGGCGCGCCGCGCCCGGAACTGACCAGCACGAGCATTCAGGGGTCCTCAGGACATGACCGACGCCAAGGGCGCCATCCCGGGCCTGTCAGCAATTGCCGACAAATACGACGCCCTTCTGTGCGACGTGTGGGGCGTGCTCCACAACGGCGCCGGCGCTTTTCCCGATGCGGTGGAGGCTTTGCTGAACTACCGGCGCCAGGGCGGACGCGTTGTGTTGGTGACCAATGCCCCGCGTCCCGCGCCGCCGCTTCTTGCCCGTCTCGACCATTTCGGCGTGCCGCGCGAGGCATATGACGGGCTTGTCAGTTCGGGCGATGTGACGCGGGAATTGATCGTGCCTTACGCCGGCAAGACCATCGAGCGTGTCGGCCCGCAAAAGGACGAGGCTCTTTTCGAAGGGCTCGATCTGCGGTTCGGCTCGGCCGCCGAGGCCTCGGTGGTCGTGATTTCCGACCTCGATGATGTCGACCAGCCGCTCTCGGTCTACGACGAACGCATGGATGTCTGGCTGGAACGCGGGCTGACCATGATCTGCGCCAATCCCGACAAGGTGGTGGACGAGGGCGGCCGGCTGATCTACTGCGCCGGCGCAGTTGCCGACATCTATCAATCCAGGGGCGGCCATGTCGTGATGGCTGGCAAGCCCTATCGCCCGATCTATGACAAGGCGATGCGCCTCCTCAGCGACGCGGCGGGGCATGATTTCGACACAGCGCGCCTGCTCGCGGTGGGCGACAGCGTGCGCACCGACGCCCGAGGAGCGGCAGAACTGGGCATCGATCTGTTGTTCGTCACCGGCTCGATCCATGCCGAGGAACTCGATGCCTTCGGCAAGCCCGACCCGCAGGCCATTGCGAACCTGGTGGCGCCCAGCGGCGCGAACATGATCGGCTACCTGTCGCTGCTGACCTGGTAGCCGCCCGGAGGCGCGGCGATCCCCGGTGCTTGCAATCGGGGCGCGAAAGGGGCAGTTTCCGCGCCGCGCGATTTCATCCGGCCAGCGAGGAGCTGCGTTGTCTCGTTTTCTCCGACTGAACGGCCTGTCGGCCATTCCGCCCGAACTCAGGGGCGGCATTGTCGCAATCGGCAACTTCGACGGCTGCCACCTGGGGCATCAGGCCGTGTTCACCTGCGCGCTCGAGAAGGCCCGTGAGTTGGGCGTGCCCGCGCTCGTGCTTACCTTCGAGCCGCACCCGCGCGACGTCTTTGCGCCCGAACCCTTCATGTTCCGTCTCACCGGCGCCGATGCCAAGGCGCGGATCGCGGAAGGGGTCGGCATGGATGGTGTGGTGATTGCGCCGTTCGACCGCGAGTTTGCCACCATCGAAGCCGAGGATTTCGTCGATCGCTTTCTGGTGGAGGCGCTGGGCGCCCGGGGCGTGGTGGTCGGGGCCGACTTCCATTTTGGCAAGGCGCGGCGTGGAACGCCTGAATTTCTCAGGGCGGCGGGGCAGGCGCGCGGCTTCGAAGTCACCCAGATCGGGTTGCTCGAGGATGGGTATGAGCCGGTTTCCTCTTCGCGGGTCCGCGCGGCCCTTGCGGCCGCGGAACTTGAGACCGCGAACCGCCTGCTCGGCTACCACTGGTTCGTGGAGGGCGAGGTTGTGGTCGGCGATCGGCGCGGCCGCGAGCTTGGCTTCCCCACCGCCAATATTGCCATGCCGGAAAGTTTCCAGTTGGCGCAGGGGGTCTATGCGGTGCGTGCGCGCGTCGGCGATGACCTGTTCGATGGCGTGGCCAGTTTCGGCAAACCCATGTTCGACGCGGGCCCGCCGCCGTTCGAAACCCACCTGTTCGATACCGACCGCGACCTCTATGGCGCCCACATGGCTGTGGCTCTCCTGGGCTTTGTGCGCGGCCAGATGAAGTTCGACGGTCTTGACGCGTTGATCTCCGCCATGCACGACGACAGTGCGCGTGCCCGCCAGATGATCTCCGAGGCGCGCGCCCTGTCCGCCCTCGACATTCATCTTGGCTTCTTCGCGCAGGGGGACAAAGGGTCTGGCCGCGCCGGATAACCGCTGTTACAAGCGTCGCGGCCCGTAGCATTCCCGGACGGTCGGAATCCGCTTCGCTTTCCGGGGACGCGACCACACCGCAGGTTGAACCGGTTCTTCGTTTCGCCGAAACGACGAAGCGGTTCTTGGAATTGAGGGGGCAACCGCGCCCCGCCCATCGCCCGATCGAGTTGCCATGAACGATACCGCAGCACCTGAACAAGACGCCAGGGACTATTCAAATACCCTGTTCCTGCCGCAGACCGACTTTCCCATGCGCGGCGGCCTGCCCCAGCGCGAGCCGGAGTGGCTCAAGCGCTGGGAGGACATGGACCTCTACGCCAGGCTGCGCGCCGACGCGGCGAGCCGCGACAAGTTCACCCTGCACGATGGCCCGCCCTACGCCAATGGCAACATCCATATCGGTCACGCGCTGAACAAGACGCTCAAGGACCTGGTTACCCGCTCGATGCAGATGCTGGGCTATAATGCGGCCTATGTGCCGGGCTGGGATTGTCACGGCCTGCCCATCGAATGGAAGATCGAGGAACAGTATCGCGCCCGCGGCCGGAACAAGGACGAGGTGCCGGTCAACGAGTTCCGCAAGGAATGCCGCGACTTCGCCCTCAAGTGGATCGACGTGCAGCGCGAGGAATTCAAGCGCCTCGGCATCACCGGCGACTGGCAGAACCCTTATCTGACCATGTCGTTCGACGCGGAGGCCCAGATCGCCCGCGAATTGATGAAATTCGCCATGTCCGGCCAGCTCTATCGCGGATCGAAGCCAGTGATGTGGTCGGTCGTGGAGCGCACGGCGCTGGCCGAGGCGGAAATCGAGTATCACGACTACGAGTCCGACACCATCTGGGTGAAGTTCCCCGTGAACAGCACCACCTCGATCGGGGTGGGGGACGACGAGGAACGCGCCAGGATCGACGAGTGGCTGCGCGGCGCCTATGTGCTGATCTGGACGACCACGCCATGGACCATCCCGGGCAACCGGGCCATCTCCTTTTCGTCGCGGATCGATTATGGCCTTTACGAGGTCACCCAGCCCGATGATCCCGAGGCGCCGCGCTGGGCGCGGTTCGGCGAGCGCTACGTGATCGCCGACAATCTGGCTGCCGACGTCTTCGCGCGCGCCAAGGTCGAGGAGGGCGGCTGGAAGAAGGTTGCGAGCCTCAGCCCGATCGGCAATTTTCCTCAGACATGCGCGCATCCGCTCAAGGGGCTCGCCGGTGGTTACGCATTCGAGGTGCCCCTGCTCGACGGCGAGCACGTCACGGACGACGCGGGCACCGGTTTCGTGCATACCGCGCCCGGTCATGGCACCGACGACTTCGAGGTCTGGATGGCCAACAGCCGCCAGCTCAGGGCGCGCGGCATCGATCCGGCCATCCCGTTTACCGTTGACGACGCCGGCTATTACACCGCCGACGTGCCCGGCCTTGGTCCGGATGCGGCCGAGGGCGCCGCGCGCGTAATCGATGACAAGGGCAACAAGGGCGACGCCAACAAGCGGGTGATCGCTGCCCTGGTCGAGGCGAACGCCCTGGTGGCGCGCGGGCGCCTCAAGCACCAGTACCCCCATTCGTGGCGGTCCAAGAAGCCGATCATCTTCCGCAACACCCCGCAATGGTTCGTCTACATGGACAAGGACCTTTCGGGCGAGGGCGATACCTTGCGCGCCCGGGCGCTGACCGCCATCGACCGGACCCGGTTCGTGCCGCCACAGGGCCAGAATCGCTTGCGTTCCATGATCCAGGATCGGCCCGACTGGGTTCTGTCGCGCCAGCGCGCCTGGGGCGTTCCCATCGCCATCTTCGTGAACGCGGGGACCGGAGAAATCCTCAAGGACGAAGATGTCAACGCCCGTATTGCCGACGCGTTCGAGGCCGAAGGCGCCGATGCCTGGTTTGCCGATGGCGCGGCGGAGCGCTTCCTGGCCGGCCAATACGATGCAGCAGAATGGACCCAGGTCCGCGACATCCTTGATGTCTGGTTCGACAGCGGGTCCACCCATGCCTTCGTGTTGCGCAACTCCAAGAAGTGGCCCGACCTGAAATTCCCCGCCTCGCTCTATCTCGAGGGATCCGACCAGCACCGCGGCTGGTTCCACTCCTCGCTGCTGGAAAGTTGCGGCACCAATGGTCATGCGCCCTACGAGGCCGTGCTGACCCACGGATTCACCCAGGACGGGGAAGGGCGCAAGATGTCCAAATCGCTGGGCAATACCGTTGCCCCGCAGGACATCGTCAAGAAGTACGGCGCCGACATTCTCAGGCTGTGGACTGCCAGCACCGACTACTGGGAAGACCAGCGGCTGGGCGAGGAAATCCTCAAGACCACGGTGGAATCCTACCGCAAGCTGCGCAACACCATGCGCTGGATCCTCGGCAATCTCGCGCATTACCGGCCCGAAGAGGCGGTGGACCATGCCGACATGCCCGAACTCGAGCGCTATGTGCTTCACCGCCTGCACACGCTCGATGGCACCGTGCGCCAGGCCTATCGCGATTTCGACTACAAGCGCGTGGTCTCGACCCTGTCCAATTTCATGAATCTCGAGCTCAGCGCCTTCTATTTCGATGTGCGCAAGGACGCCCTTTATTGCGATCCGATCTCGAGCGTGAAGCGCCGGGCAAGCCTGACCGTGCTCGATCGCCTGTTTGCCTGCCTGACGACATGGCTCGCCCCCGTGCTGGTCTTCACCATGGAAGAGGTCTGGCTGGCGCGTTACCCGCAAACCGAATCCTCCGTGCATCTCCAGCTTTTCCCGGATCTGCCGGCGCAATGGGCCGACGAACGGCTCGCCGAGCGCTGGTCGAGGATCCGCACCGTGCGACGCGTTGTCACCGGTGCACTGGAGATCGAGCGGCGCGAGAAGCGCATTGGCTCGTCGCTCGAGGCTGCCCCGAAAGTCTATGTTTCGGACGCGGACCTGGTCGTGGCGCTGCACGGGCAGGACTTCGCGGAGATCTGCATCACCTCGGGCATCGAGATCGTGCAGAACGAGGGGCCGGCCGAGGCGTTCCGCCTCGAAGACGTGCCGGGCGTATCTGTGGTTCCCGCGCTCGCCGAGGGCCGGCGATGTGCAAGGTCCTGGAAGATCTTGCCCGACGTGGGCAGCGACGCCGATTATCCCGACCTCTCGCCCCGCGATGCGCTGGCCATGCGCGAGCGGTTGGCCGCCGGGCTTGACGCGTGAACACACGCGGCGTCCGCCTCAGCCTCGTGCTCGGCGTCCTGGCTTTCGCCCTGGATCGGGGGCAGAAGGCCTTGATGCTGGATGTCTACGGCTGGCGGGGCGGCGAAGTGATTCACGTTGCCCCGTTCTTCGACTACAGGTTGGTGTGGAATCCCGGCATTTCCTACGGGCTCCTGACCTTTCTGCCTCCCGTCGCCCTGCTTGGCATTGCGATTGCCGCGATGGTGGCGCTGGTGTGGTGGTGGGTAAAGGCGGAGGGCGCGCTGGTCCGCGCGGGGCTCGCCCTTGCGCTGGGGGGCGCGCTGTCCAACGCGCTGGATCGATGGCTCTATGGCGCGGTGGCGGACTTCTTCCACTTTCATCTGGGCGCGTGGTCGTTCTACATTTTCAACATCGCGGACACCGCGATCAGCCTTGGCGTCGTGCTTCTGGTGCTCGATTTGGCATTGCCCAGACGCATAAAACCCGTTTAATCGCAAAACGGCCAGAATCTGGCTTTACCGCCGGCCGTGAGCTATAACGCCCGTGTCTCGGCGGCACGCAATTTCCAAGGGGCAGTTGATGAGTAACCTTGAGACCTCGAAACGGAACGGTCGGCAGGCCGTGTCCAGGGTCGCGCTTGCGGCCGGCGTCCTCATGGTCGCCATCGGCCTTGCCGGCTGCACCACCGTGGAAGGCACCAACGCCTTGGTCGATCCGGCTACGTTCGAACGCGACGTGATGACTGAAACCCTGACCGGTCTCGGCGTCATAGATCGCCAGCAGAAGCCACCGCTCGACCAGCCGCGGGCGCCCCTTGCCATGCCCAAGAACACCGACGTGCTGCCGCCTCCGACCAAGGAGGACACCTCCATGCTGCCGGAGAACTCGGACAAGGTGAAGATCGATACCACCGGTCTCACCCAGGAAGACCTGAACCGGCTGCGTAACGCCAAGGTGGTGGACCTGAACACCATCTCCGGCCGGCCGCTCACCGACGAGGAAGCGCGCAAGCTGACCGCGCGCATGAAGGCCTATCGCGTGGGCAAGGATCGTCCGCTCTACCTGCCGCCGGAAAGCTATTTCACCACGGTGAACGGTCAGGACCTGATCTGCCTTGCCAACAACGGCGATTTGGTGCCATTGACCGATCCGAATTGTCCGCAGGACATCAAGGACGCTCTTCAGCAGTCCAAGAGCTGACCGGCAGGCACAAGCAAGGCCGACCCAGCCCGGCGCGCCTCCCTTCGTGGAGGCGGCGCGCGGGCATTTTCGATTGAATGGATTTCCCAATGTCTGAAACCGGGGATCAACCCGCACCGGCCGAACGTCTCGCCAAGATCATGGCCCGGCACGGGCTATGCTCGCGCCGCGAGGCGGAACAGTGGATTCGCGACGGGCGCGTCGCAGTGAACGGCCAGAAGGTCATGACCCCGGCCTTCAACGTGGCCACAGGCGATGCGGTAACCGTTGATGGCGCTCCGCTGGCGCCCAAGCGCGCCACCCGCATCTGGCTCTACCACAAGCCGGCGGGCCTTGTGGTGACCGAGCATGATCCCGAGGGCCGCCCCACGGTTTTCGAGAAACTGGCCGATGAAGGTTTGCCGCGCGTGCTCAGCGTTGGCCGGCTCGACATCAACACCGAGGGCCTGCTGCTGCTCACCAATGATGGCGGGCTCAAGCGCGTTCTCGAACTGCCCGCCACCGGCTGGCTGCGGCGCTATCGCGTGCGCGCCCACGGCACGGTCACCCAGGCCCAACTCGACGAACTCAAGTCCGGCATGGAAATCGAGGGGATCAAGTACGGTTCCATCGAAGCGACGCTCGAGCGGGTGCAGGGGTCGAATGTCTGGCTCCTCGTCGGTCTGCGCGAGGGCAAGAACCGCGAGGTCAAGAACGTGCTCGGCGCGCTCGGCCTGGAGGTCAACCGCCTGATCCGCGTCAGTTTCGGCCCGTTCCAGCTTGGCGACATGCCCATTGGCGCGGTCGAGGTGGTGCGCTCGCGCGTGCTGCGCGACCAGCTCGGGCGGCGTCTCGCCGCCGAGGCCGGCGTCGATTTCGACGCGCCGCTTCCCGAGGACGATGTCGAGGGGGGCGAGCGGCCGGCTCCCTCGCGGTCCAGGCCACAGAACGAGGAGCGCCGTCCGGCTCCCCGCAACCCCCGCCCGCAGCATGGCCAGCGCCCCGAGCGCCCCCAGCGAAAGCCCGCCGAGAGGGCGCCCGAAGGGCGCCCGCGCCGCATTCATTTCGATGATGGCCGGCCATCGGAGGAGTTCACGCCTTCGGGCCGCGATCGGCGCGGCAAGGATGAGCGCCCGGAACGTGGCGGCCGCCCGGATCGCAACGACCGGCAGGATAGGCCAGACCGTCCAGGCCGATCCGACCGCCCCCAGCGCACTGAGCGGCCGGACCGCGCGCCTGCCCAGAGATCGGACCGGCCGCGCCGGGACGCGCCATCCGCGCCTGCGCGCGATGACCGAGGCGCGCGTCCTGAGCGCCGGGAAGACCGCGGCCCGCGCAAGACGTTCGGCGATGATCGCGGCCCGCGCAGGTCGCAGACCGCGGACAGGGGGCCCCGTCGGGAAGCAGGGCCAGATCGTGGTGCCCGCCCTGAACGCAGTGACAGCCGTGGCCCGCGCCGGGAGTTCAGTGAGGATCGCGGCCCGCGCCGTGAACGCAGTGACGAGCGCGGACCCGGGCGCGCGCCCGGGGGCAATCGCGGACCTCGCACTGGAACTCGGGACGAAGGGCAGCGCCCACGTTCCCCCGATCAGTCCCGGCCGTCGCGTCCGGGTGGCCAGAACCGCAACGACGCCGGCAAGGGCCGGCCCGCGCGCCCCGGCGGGGACCGGTCAGGCAAGGGTCCAGCGCGCAATGGTCCCAAGCCCGAAGGTCGTCCACCTCGCAAGGGCCCGCCGCGCAAGGGGCCGCCGCGCAATGGCGGGCCAAAGGGCTCCTAGGCGATGCGCATCGTTGCCGGGCGTTTTCGCGGCAAGGGATTGAAGTCCCCATCGGACGCCGCCATCCGTCCAACCTCTGATCGGGTGCGCGAATCCATATTCAACATCCTTGCCAGCCGGATCGGGCCGGATTTCGAGGGCAGGCGGGTGCTCGATCTGTTCGCGGGTACCGGGGCGCTGGGCCTTGAAGCCCTTTCGCGCGGCGCGTCCCACGCAACATTCGTGGATACCGGCATCGAGGCGCGCGGTCTGATCCGCGATCACATCGAGGGGTTCGGACTGGGCGGCCAGGCCCGGTTGCTCAGGCGCGACGCCACCGACCTTGGACCGGCGGAACGCTTCAGGCCGTGCGATCTGTGCTTTCTCGATCCGCCTTATGGAAAGGGTCTCGGCGAAAGGGCCATGTCGTCGGCCGCCCGGGGCGGCTGGCTGTTGCCGGGCGCCATCGTCGTGCTGGAGGAACGAAAGGACACAGAAGTAGTTCTGCCGCCGGGCTTTTCGCTCGATGACCGGCGCGAGTATGGCGACACCGCCGTCAGTTTTCTGACCTTTGAGGGCTGAGGCGCTCAGCGCCGCCCGAACAGCTTCTCGATATCGCTGAGCTTGAGTTCGACATAGGTCGGGCGACCGTGAATGCATTGGCCCGAATGCGGCGTCGCCTCCATGTCGCGGAGCAGCGCGTTCATTTCCTCCGGTCGCAGGATGCGGCCGGAACGCACGGAACCATGGCACGCCATGCGGGCCACAATTGCGTCGAGACGCTCCGAAATCGTGTCGACGCTGTCCCACTCCGCCAGTTCGTCGGCGACGTCCCTGACCAGCCCGGTTATATCCGCCTGCCCCAGAAGGGCCGGGGTGGCACTCACGGCCACGGCGCGGGGCCCGAATCGTTCGATGCCCAGCCCAAGACGGTCGAGGGCGGGAGCGGCCTCCTCCAGGCGTGCGCAATCCTCTTCGGGCAGTTCAACGACCACCGGGATCAACTGACGCTGCGCCGCGATGTCACCTTTTGCCATTTCCGCCCTGAAGCGCTCGTAGACGAGCCGCTCGTGCGCGGCATGCTGGTCGACCAGCACCAGGGCGTCTCCGGACTGTGCGACGATGAAATTCTCGAACAATTGAGTCCGGGCCACGCCGAGCGGGAAATCCGGGCGTGGTCCGGGTTCGGGCACGAACTCGACGCGAGCGCTCGGTTCGGCGAGGCCCGGCATCGGCGTGAATGTTGGCTGGCCTGCCGGCATAACTGCCGACGCGGGCGCGGCGAGGTTGGGTGGTCTCCATTCTGCCGGCGCCGAATGCGGCTCGAATTCTGGCGCACGGAACGCGGAAACCGCGACGGCGGCAACGTGGCCCGAGGCGCGGTAGCCGGCGGCGGCCAGCGCTTCGCCGATGGCCCGGAACACTGCAGAGCGCACCCCGCCCTGGTCGCGGAAGCGCAATTCGGCCTTGGCCGGGTGCACGTTGACATCGACCTCCTCGGGATCGACCGCCACGTAAAGCGCGATCGCGGCGAAGCGGTCGCGGAACAACAGGTCCGCATAGGCGCCGCGCACCGCACTGAGCAGCACCTTGTCGCGCACCGCGCGGCCATTGACGAAATAGAACTGGCTCAACGTATTGGCCTTGGAATAGGTGGGCAGCCCCGCCATGCCGGCCACCACCACCGACCCGCGCGCATGGGCGAGCGGCACGGCGTTGGAAACGAATTCCTCGCCCATCACCTGGGCGAGCCGCGCCTTGAGCGCACCCGGCCCATGCTGGGCCGGCCAGTTCAGGGATTGCCGGTCCGAGCCTTCCAGGAGGAAATGGACTTCCGGGTTGGCCATGGCGAGGCGCTTGACGATGTCGGTGATCGCCCCGGTTTCAGCCCGGTCCGACTTGAGGAATTTCAGGCGCGCGGGGACTGCGGCGAACAAGTTCCGCACCTCGACGACCGTACCCCGGTTCATCGCGTGTGGCACCGGCCCCGCCGTGGCCCCGCGCTTCACCTCGATCCGGAGCCCGGCGTCCGCGCCGGCCTCACGCGAGGCGATGCGCAGATCCGAAACCGCGCCGATGGAAGCAAGCGCTTCGCCGCGAAAACCAAGGGTGCGGATGTCATCCAGGCTGTCGGCGTCGAGTTTCGACGTCGCGTGGCGCAAGACGCTCATCTTCAGGTCCTGCGCGCCCATGCCGCAGCCATCGTCCTCGACCCGCATCAGGGACTTGCCGCCCCCTGCCGTGGTAATGGCGATCCGGCTCGCCCCGGCATCGAGGGCGTTCTCCACCAGTTCCTTGATCACGCTGGCCGGGCGCTCGACCACTTCGCCCGCGGCGATGCGATTGACCAGATCGCTTGGCAATTGCCGGATCGGCATGAGGCTGATTCTCCTTGGCCCCGAACCATAGCCTTTGCGCGTGGCGCTTTCACCCCGCCTCCACAGGCGCTCCCCAACCTGCTACAAGCCGCGCATGACGGATGCCCGCCTCAAACCGATGGAACTCGCTTTGCAACTGGCCGAAGAGGCCGCCGGGCACGGTGAAGTGCCGGTGGGGGCGGTGATCGTATCGGGCGGCGAGATCGTGGCGGCCGAGCGAAACCGGATGCGCGAACTGGGTGATCCGACCGCGCATGCCGAAATGGTTGCCATTCGCCAGGCGCTTGCGGCGCTGGGCGAGGGGCGGCTTTCGACCTGCGACCTCTATGTCACGCTCGAACCGTGCACCATGTGCGCCGGGGCCATTGCCCACGCCCGCATCCGCCGCCTCTATTACGGCGCCGCCGATCCCAAGGGCGGGGCGGTGGAGAGCGGCGTTCGCTTCTTTTCCCAGGCAACCTGTCATCACGCGCCCGAAGTGATCGCCGGGATTGGCGAAACGCGGGCCGCTGATCTGCTCAAGGATTTCTTTGCCGGCCGGCGATGAAGTCATCCACTTTCTGGGCCAGCTGGCGCTTGAAGCGCTCCTTGTCTCGGTCTCCCGCTTCCAGGATCTCGCGGACCCGCCAGAATTCGTAGGCGCCGAACGGGTGCACATAGGGTCGGATATAGACGTCAGGCGGAAAGGCCGCGAGGTTGTGCGCAATCAGTGCGTGCATCATGATCTGCGCGGACCCCAGGCCCACGTCGATCGCCGAAGGCATGGCGCCGGGTTCGCGGTCGGTGGGATCGCCGTTCACATCGACCCCGACCAGGATGTCGTTGCCCGCCGCCGCCGCATCGAGGGGCAGGGGGTTCACCACGCCGCCGTCCACCAACAGGTGCCCGGCAAAAGGGACAGGACGGAAGAGGCTGGGCACGGCGATCGACCCGGCAATCGCGGGCACCAGAGGCCCGGAGTGGAACACAACCTGATGCCAGGACTGGAAGTCCGTGGCGATCACATAGAGCGGGATACGCAGGTCGCCGAACCCTTCGTGGAAGCCTTCGGGCAGGAATGCCTGCGCGACCTCCAGCGCGTCGAGCTGCATGGTCAGCCCGTTGCTCAGGAACTTGCGCCAGTTGTGCGTCTGGGTGGCCCAGAGACGCCCGCCGATGGCACGGAACGACCCAAGCACGTTGATGGAGTGTTCGCGGATCGCCTTGCCCCGCATGCCCGAGGCCCAGCCAGCCCCGATCAGCGCCCCGATCGAGGTTCCGGCGATCGTCGAGGGCGTGAGCCCGAGTTCGTCGAAGGCCTCGATGAAGGGGATATGCATTAGCCCGCGCGCCGAGCCGCCGCCAAGCGCAACACCGATACGCGGTCCACTCTCACTCGTCACCTGGCCGCGCTCCTTCGGCCCGCCCTGCCTATCGGCCTCATGCTAGATCAGCGCGCCGTGGCTTGCCAAGCAGGCTTACGCCTGTTCCCGGGCCACCGCCCGCCAGCCGATATCGCGGCGGCAGAACCCTTCGGGCCAGTCGATCCGCCCGACCGCCTCATATGCACGCGCCTGGGCCTGCGCCACCGTGGCACCGGTAGCGGTGACATTGAGCACGCGTCCGCCATTTGCCAGGACCTTGCCGTCCTTGCGAGACGTGCCGGCGTGAAACACCTGCACGCCATCGCCGTCGAGCCCGTCCAGCCCCCTGATCTCGCTACCCCTGGCATAGGCGCCGGGATAACCCCTGGCGGCCATGACCACGGTGAGCGCCACCTCATCGCTCCACTGGGGCATGACGCCCTCGAGGTCGCCAATGGCCGCCCCCTCCAGCAGGTCCAGGACGTCGGAATTCAGCCGCATCATCAGGACCTGGCATTCCGGATCGCCGAACCGAACGTTGTATTCGATCAGCTTGGGACCTTCGGTGGTGATCATCAAACCGGCATAGAGCACGCCGCTGAACGGCGTGCCGCGACGCGCCATGCCAACGATCGTGGGCATGATGATCTTCTGCTCGACTTCGGCCAGCATCGCCTCGGTCATCACCGGTGCTGGCGAATAGGCGCCCATGCCGCCCGTATTGGGGCCGGTATCCCCATCATTGGCGCGTTTGTGGTCCTGCGCGGTGGACAGCAGGACGGCGCGCGCACCGTCGCACACCGCGAATACGCTTGCCTCTTCGCCCACAAGGCATTCCTCGATCACCACAGACGCTCCGGCCTCTCCCAGTGTCCCCGAGAGGCAGTCGCGAATGGCGGCCTCGGCCTCGGCGACCGTCTCTGCCACCGTGACGCCCTTGCCCGCCGCCAGCCCGTCCGCCTTCACCACGATGGGCGCACCCTGCTCGCGAACATATGCGAGTGCCGGTTCCATCCGGTCGAAGCGTGCGTAGCGGGCCGTGGGAATATCCATTTCATCGCACAGCATCTTGGTGAAGGCTTTCGAGCCCTCGAGTTGCGCGGCGGCCTTGTGCGGCCCGAACACCTTGATGCCGGCGGCCTCCAGATCGTCCGCGATGCCGGCCACCAGCGGCGTCTCGGGCCCCACCACGACCAGGTCGATCCGCTCCTGCCGGCAGAATGCGACGACTTCGGCATGGTTGGCGACATTAATCGCCACCGATTCGGCCAGGTCCGCCGTTCCGCCATTGCCCGGCGCGATGAACAGCTTTCCGATCCGGGGCGAACGGGCAATCGCCCAGGCCAGTGCGTGTTCGCGTCCACCCGATCCGATCAGCAATACCCGCATGAAATGCCCCCTTCATGGTGTGCGAAGCCCCTCTAGCACCGTTCCCCGGGCGATGCCACACTTGACGCCGGCCGCCCTCCGCGTGAACAAGAGGACCATGAGCGACGCACCGACCAACACGCCCGAATATTCGGTTTCCGAGATCTCCCAGGCGGTCAAACGCACGCTCGAGGATTCCTTCGGCAATGTTCGCGTGCGCGGCGAGGTGTCCAAGGTCGCCCGGCCCGGCTCCGGACATATCTATTTCGACCTCAAGGACGAAGGCGCGGTGATTGCCGCGGTCGTCTGGCGCGGTGTCGCCGGACGCTTGCGGTTCCTGCCCGAACAGGGGCTCGAAGTGGTGGTGACCGGGCGGCTCACCACTTTCCCTGGCCAGTCGAAATACCAGCTCGTTGTCGACGACGTCGTGCCTGCCGGCGCCGGCGCGTTGATGGCTCTTCTGGAGGAGCGGCGCAAGAAGCTGCTGGCAGAGGGCCTTTTCGATCCGGCGCGCAAGAAGCCCTTGCCCTATCTGCCGCGCGTGATCGGCGTGGTGACTTCGCCCACCGGCGCGGTCATCCGAGATATCCTGCACCGCCTCGACGATCGCTTTCCCACCCGGGTAATCGTCTGGCCGGTGCGCGTGCAGGGCGAGACCTGTGCGCCCGAAGTCAGCGCGGCCATTGCCGGTTTCAATGCACTGCCCAAAGACGGGCTGATCCCCCGCCCGGATCTGCTGATCGTGGCGCGCGGCGGCGGGTCTATCGAGGATCTGTGGGGCTTCAACGAGGAAAGCGTCGTGCGCGCCGTTGCCGCCAGCACGATCCCCGTGATTTCCGCTGTCGGGCACGAAACCGACACGACCCTTTGCGACTTCGCCGCCGACAAGCGCGCGCCGACCCCGACCGGCGCGGCCGAAATCGCCGTTCCGGTCCGTTCCGAACTCATTGGATATGTCGACGATCTCGGGTCGCGCCAGCGCTCGGCAACCCGCAGGTTGCAGCAGGCCAGACGCGACCAGCTTCGGGCGGCCGCGTCCGGCCTGCCCCGCCCGGCCGACCTGCTCAACTCCGCGCGCCAGCGCCTCGACATTGCGACGACGCGGCTGGCTGCCGCTCTTGCCGCCGCCCGCCAGGCCAAGGCGCTGCGCCTCGCCACGGTGGCGCCGCGCCTCACGCCTGGGCTTCTGCGTCAGCGGGTGCGTGATCTTGCCCAGCGCGGCTCCGACCTGCAGCGCCGCGGCGGAATTGCCCTGGAACAGATCGCGCGGCGCTCGGCCTTGCGCCTGGCTCCAGCGGGCCGTCAGCTCCAGCCTGCGTTTGCGCGAACCACTTTGGAAAAGGCGCGGCGCCTGGAAAGCCTGGGCAAGCTCCTGACGTCGCTCAGTTATGTCGGAATCCTGCAACGCGGCTTTGCCCTGGTGACGACCGGCGACGAGCAACTGGTGCGAAGTGCATCGGCGCTTCAGCCGGGAGAGGCGATCACCATCGCATTTCATGATGGCAAGGTGGCGGCCAGCGTCGACGGCGGATCCGCCGCTGCGCGCCCGGCCGGGCGGCCCAGGCCGCCGGACAAGGATAGCCAGACCGAACTTTTTTGATATTGCCCGGCGATGCGCCTATATGTGCGGCATTCGGAGACTTGCTGCATGAATATCATCGATCCCAAATTCGGCCCTTCCGAGGCCACGATCCGCTATCTGGACGCCGACTATGTGGTGCTCAAGCCCGGCAGTTTCGTGCGCTGCGCGATCACCGGCAAGCCGATACCGATCGACGATCTGACCTACTGGAGCGTTGATCGGCAGGAGGCATATGCGGATGCCGCAGCGGCGTTCGAGGCCTACCAGCGCCACGGCCACAAGCGCTGAGTCCCCCCGCCATGCCCGCCAGCGCCCCGTCGGGCCAATCCACTTTCGACGGCAAGCCGATCACGCCCCTGAGGCGTCTGCGCTACCTGCTGCATGCCGGCCTGCTGTTCGGCTTTCTTGGCCTGTTCCGGATGCTCCCTTTGGACACCGCCTCCGCGCTCGGCGGCTGGGTTGGGCGCCGGGTGCTCGCGCCGTTCGCGGGCAACAGGCGGGCACTGGCCAATATCCGGCTGGCATTTCCCGATATCGGCGACGATGAGGCGAACCGGATCGCCGCAGGCATGTGGGACAATCTGGGGCGGCTGATCGCCGAGTTTGCCCATCTGGATGCCTTCGTGGGAGATCCCGAGGGGCGTATCGTCATCCATGGGCTCGAGAATGCCCGGCGCATCCTCGCCTCCGGAAAAGGGATCCTGGCCATTCCCGGGCACTTCGCCAACTGGGAGGTGATGTCGGTCGCAGTGCGCAATATTGGCATAGAGGGCCACATCGTGCTGCGGCCGCCCAATAACCCCTATGTCGTGGACTGGCTGTCGCGCCTGCGGGATCGAACCGGGCTTCGGGGCCAGATCGTGAAAGGGGCCGAGGGCACCAGGCAGATTTTTACCCGCCTGCGCCGCGGCGAGATGGTGTCGATCATGATGGACCAGGCGCTCGCCGAAGGGATTCCCATCGATTTCTTCTCACGTCCCGCCATGACCAATCCGCTCCCCGCAACCCTGGCACTGCGCATGGATCTCAACCTTGTGCCGATTTCGATTCGCCGCACCGCTGGCGCGCATTTCGAAATGACCATTCACCCGCCCATGGAAGTCCGGCACTCAGGCGACATGCAGGCCGATGTGGCCGAGTTGACGGCGCGCATCAATCACTTCGTGGAAGACGTGGTGCGGGCGGCTCCCGAACAGTGGCTGTGGATTCACAACCGCTGGGGCAGCCACGGCAACCTGACGCGGCGCGGTAGGGCGGTGGCCGGCATGGCGCGAGAATCGGCGGAATAGCGGCTGCGGCAAACTTCACGAGCGACAGGATCGGGCCGGCGCGGCACAACGACCACCGAACACCGAAACGGAAAGATTGGCGCATGCTGGAAATCTGGTTGCCGCTTCTGGGCGGGCTCATCCTGCTGGTCTTCGGCGGCGAACTCCTCGTCCGCGGCGCGGTGCAGGTCGCAACGGGTCTGGGCGTGTCGCCGCTGGTGATCGGGCTGACCCTGGTCGGATTCGGCACCTCCACGCCCGAACTGGTGACCTCCGTGCAGGCCGCGCTCTCCAATGCGCCGGGTATTGCCTATGGGAACATCGTTGGCTCCAACATCGCCAACGTGCTGCTGATCGTGGGCGCCACCACCCTGATCAGCCCTATGGTCGTCGCTTCGGCTGCGCTGAAACGGGACGGTGCGGTGATGCTGGCGGTCACCATCATGTTTGCCGCCGTCGCCTTCGCCGTGCCTATGGGCCGAACGGTCGGCGCGATCTTCGTCGTGGCGCTGGCGGTCTATGTCTACCTTGCCTTTCGCCAGGAGCGGGCTGCGACCCCCGCGGACCACGGCGCCGTGTTCGACAAGAGCCTTGCGCTGCAGGAGTCCGACACCGCACTCGCGCCGCCCGTGCGGCCGCGGCATTCCCTGCTCGTTGCGGCGCTAATCGCCCTCTGCGGCCTTGTGCTGGTGATCGCCGGTGGCCGCTTGCTTGTCATGGGGGCCGTATCGCTCGCCCGGGGTTTCGGCATTTCCGAGACCGTGATCGGCCTCACCATCGTGGCGGTCGGCACCTCGATGCCCGAATTTGTCACCTCCGTGGTCGCCGCAATCAGGAAGCAGGGTGACGTCGCCTTCGGCAACATCGTGGGATCGAACATCTACAATATTCTCGGCATAGGCGGCACGACTGCGCTGATCGCACCGGGTGCGGTACCGCGTGAAATCGTGACCTTCGACAACCTCGTCATGATCGCGGTTTCACTGGCGCTGGTGATCTTCGCCCGCACCGGCCTCAAGATCGTACGCTGGGAAGGCGCGATATTGCTCGTTGGCTATGCTGTCTATATCCGGCTCATCCTGCCCTGACCGGTGGAACGGTGTCGTCTGTCGTGTCCAGGTCACGCATCGCGGGCAGGGACCTCAGTCGTCCGTGGCGGTATCCGGGTCCATCAGCCGGTGCAGATGCACGATGAAATAGCGCATCTCGGCATTGTCGACCGTCATTTGCGCCTTCTGTTTCCATGCTGCATAGGCCGTGGCGTAATTGGGATAGACGCCGACGATGTCGACCTTCTCCAGATCCTTGAACTGGATATCTCCCAACCCGGCCAGTTCGCCGCCGAGCACCAGGTGCAGAAGCTGCTTGGACTTGTGTTCGCTCATTACGAGTGCTGCTCCACGAAAGTGTTGTGCGCCGTCTCCGATGGGCAGCCATAGACCCGCCGGAGCGCTTCATGTACCGGCGCTTTTAGCGAAAGGTCGCTGATCGCCGCAAGCGCGCTGTGCCGGATTTCCTGGCGATTGAAGCGCAATGCCCCGGCGCACACATCGCTGAAGTCGATCCCGCATTCCGCAAGGATCGCCGCCGCGCCGGCGATGTCCCAGTCCTGTGCGCCGCGGCGCGCGACCGCGACATCGAAGACCCCGCTTGCAACGAGCACGAGCCGGTAGGCGAGCGAGGGGAGCGACGGGCCGCGGACATAGTCGATCCCAGCCGCTTCCAGTTCCTTGTGCACCGCGCCCGGGGCGGGAATGACCGGTCCGCTGCCCACCCGATGCCGGCGCAGGAGCGGCCTGCCATTAAGCTTTGCGCCACCACCCCTGACCGCGGCGTAGAGCTCATCGCGGGCCGGCGCATAGACGACCCCGGCCACCGCGACGCCGTCCTCGACAACTGCCAGAGAGATCGTCCAGCTGTCTTCGCCCCTGATGAAGCCGCGTGTGCCGTCGATCGGATCGATCACGAACGTGCGCCGGCAAGAAAGACGCGACTGATCGTCTGCGGTTTCCTCGCTCAGCCAGCCATAGTCCGGCCGGGCGCTGCGCAGGGCATTCTCCAGATGCGAGTTGACCGCGAAATCGGCTTCGGTGACCGGGGAGGCATTCTCCTTGGTCCAGGTCTTCAGGTCGCGCCGGAAAAACCCGGCGGCAACGATTCCGCCTGCAACCGCGGCGCTGCGCAGCAGTTCGAGGTCTTCCTCATGGCTGTGGGCGAAAGGCTCCGGCATTGAAATCCACGGTCCGGCCAGGTGATTGCCGCCCTACCTATTTCAGTGGCTGCCGCCGCGCAAGCGATGCCCCAGAGTTAATGAGCCGTTGCACCAGGTGAGAACCTGCTAACCCTCTTCAAAACAAGACAAACTTAACCGAACTTCTTAAGCGGCCCGGTAAGCGGCCTCGGCTAGTTTGGAGGCAACAAGAGGAGAGCACAAAAAACAAAGCTCTCGGAGTTAACAGTGAGGTTTGACTATGGTTCGCGGCGTCGAGATTGATGGCTCGTCTGTCGTCGTCATGTTCCCCGGAGGCAATACGGGCCGCAAGTGCCCGGTTGCCGCCAACGACGACGCACCGAAAGACCACGACAGGACGGTCACCGTCCGCACCAAGCTCGACAAGAGCGGGGTGGCCATCAAGGTGAAGGTACCCGTTCGCGAGTTCACCGGTGTCGCGGTGTCGACCAGGATCTCGGACGACGGCGTTCTCACCAGCGCCATCGAACTGATCCATCCCGATTCGGCGCTCAGCTACAAGGTTTTCGAGGAAGAGGGCAACCAGAACGTGGTCGCCGAATGGCAGAACTGGGGACGCAAGCTGCGCCTGCCCTTGTTCATTCGCACAGGCGATGGCGGGTTGATGGCCTACAGCCAGCAGGTCAACGGGGTTTTGGTGGGGTCGGAAACCGGACGCCGGCGCCTTGCCGCCGAAAGCGAACGCAGGCCGCGTTTCCTGCATCGCCGCAAGCCGGGCAATACCGAGCTCGCCTGAGATCGCTCGGGGGAAAGACGTCATCCGTCTTTCCTGTTCATAAGGCGTGACGTGAAACTGTTCGGAGCCCGGGCCTTGCAGATAGCAGGGCCCGACAAGCTCTAGAATACGAACTCCGCCCAAAGAACTGCGGTCAGGGCCAGCCCAACAAGATGGTTGGCCTTGAAGCGTTGCAGGCAATTGCCCGAGTCCGAGGGATCGAGCGTCACCACCTGCCAGGCCAGCAGCGCCGCCGGGACGGCCATCAGCGTGACGAAGACGACGCCGCCGCCTGCCGCAAGCCCGGCACCGGTCCAGACTGCAAAGGCGCCGAGATAGAAGATCCCGACCATCGTGCGGGCGTGGTCGCCGAACAGCCTGGCTGTCGACTTCACCCCGATCAGGGCGTCGTCTTCGATGTCCTGCAGCGCGTAGATCGTGTCATAGCCGATCGTCCACAGGATGCATCCCGCATAGAGCAGCACCGAGGGTGCGAAAAGGGCGCCCATATTGGCCGTCCAGCCCAGAAGTGCTCCCCAGGAAAACGCGATGCCGAGGAAAAGTTGCGGCCACCAGGTGATCCGTTTCATGAACGGGTAGATCGCCACGGGCAAAAGCGCGACCAGGCCCAGCCGGATTGTCTCGCCGTTGAACTGGAGAAGGACTGCCAGCCCTGCCAGCGCCTGCAGGACCAGGAACGCGACCGCCTGCCAAAGCTTGACCTGGCCGGATGGCAGTGGACGCGAACGTGTTCGCGCGACCTTGTCGTCGATATTGCGGTCCACGATATCGTTGAAGGTGCAGCCAGCGCCGCGCATCACCACCGCGCCGACAAGGAACAGCGCGATATGCATCCAGTTGAAGCCCGAGGGCGGCCGCGCCACGGCGGAAAGTCCGACCGCGAAGGCGCATGGCCAGAACAGGAGCCAGAAGCCGATCGGCCGGTCGTAGCGGGCCAGCCGGAAATAGGGCTTGAGAGGATCGGGCGCGAACCGGTCGACCCAGTTGCCGCGCTGTGCGTCCGCCACGGTGCCGCGATGAGAATTGCCCGTTTGCATTTGCATGTCCCTGTGCGCTAGTTCGAAAGGTGGACGTTGCGCCCTCCGCGCTCTCGATAGCATTTTCGGGACCGGTCGCGCGACCGGTCCGAATGCAAATTTCCAGCAAGGTCAGGTCGTTTCTCGATGCCCCGTACCCACAAGACCTTACCGCGCCTGTTCCTCGACGCACCGCTGATGCAGGGCGGCGCGGTTGCCCTCGACAAGGACCAGACCAATTATCTGCTCAATGTTCTTCGCCGCCGCAGTGGAGACGCGGTCGTCGTCTTCAACGGCAGGGACGGGGCCTTTCTCGCCGCGATCGAGCAGCTGAGCAAGAAGACGGTAGGGCTTTCGCTGGGGGAGCGCACGGCCGCGCAGACCGCACCGTCCGACCTGTGGTATGGATTCGCCCCGCTCAAGTCGGCCCGGCTGGACTATGTCGTTCAAAAAGCCACCGAGATGGGCGCAGGGATCATTCAACCGGTCATCACGCGCCACACCCAGCTCACCCGCATCAACCTGGACCGGCTGCGCGCCAATGCGCGTGAAGCCGCGGAACAATGCGAGGTCCTTTCGATCCCGCGTATCGATGACGAAATCGGTTTGCGCGAGCTTCTGGCGACCTGGCAGGATATCCATGGCGACCGCCAGCTCGTGTTCGCCGACGAAGGCGAGGAGGCCGCCTCGCCGGTTGCCGCGCTCGCCGCGATCGAGGGCAGGCGGATCGGTCTCCTGATCGGGCCGGAGGGAGGATTTTCCGACGACGAACGCGAATTGCTCCGGGCACAGGCGTTTGTCGTACCGATCAGTCTTGGCCCCCGGATCCTGCGCGCCGATACGGCCGCGGTCGCGGCGCTGGCCGTGATCCAGTCAATCATCGGTGATTGGCGATAAAGGGATTGATTTCGCCTGATGAGGGACTATTGTCCCGGCGCCCGTCGTCAACGGACGGCGCGGTATCCTTGTTCTCGGGGGAACACATGGCCGAAGCCGGCGAAACGTCACCAGTAATCGAATCCCGCGCCGAAATGATCGAAGCGCTTTCGCGCGGCTGCAAGCCGAAGGCGGAGTGGCGTATCGGCACCGAGCACGAGAAGTTCACGTTCTACCGCGATACCCGGCAGCCGGTGCCCTATGGCGGCGCGAATGGCATCCGCGCAATTCTGCAGGGCGTCATGGCCGAAGGGGGCTGGGAGCCGAACTATGATGGCGACAACATCATCGGGCTCAGCCATATGGACGGCTCGTCGATCTCGCTCGAACCCGGCGGACAACTGGAACTTTCGGGCGCGCCGCTCGCGACGATCCATCAAACCTGTCACGAGACCCACGAACATCTCAAGCTTCTGCGCCGTGTGTGCGACCCGCTGAATATCGGCTTTCTCGGCCTCGGTGTCGCTCCGACCTGGAAACTCGAAGATATCCCGGCCATGCCCAAGAGCCGCTACGGCATCATGAAGCCGTATATGGAGAAGGTGGGAAGCCTTGGAACCTCGATGATGTTCCGATCCTCGACGGTGCAGGTCAATCTCGATTTCTCGTCTGAAGCCGATATGGTCAGGAAGCTGCGCGTGGGGCTTGCGCTTCAACCCGTGGCGACGGCGCTCTTCGCAAATTCCCCGTTCGCCGGGGGTGAATTGAGCGGTTTCTTGTCCTTCCGTTCCCATATCTGGCTGAACACCGACAAGGATCGCACCGGGATGCTGCCCTTTGCCTTCGACGACGGCATGGGTTTTGAGCGCTACGTGGACTACGCGCTCGACGTCCCGATGTATTTCGTCATCCGGAACGGCCGCTACGTGGATTGCGCCGGGGAGAGCTTTCGGGCGTTCCTCGATGGCAAGCTGCCGCAACTCCCTGGCGAGCGCCCGACCCGCAAGGACTGGGAGGATCATCTCTCGACCCTGTTCCCTGAAGTCCGTCTCAAGCAGTTTCTCGAAATGCGCGGGGCGGACGGCGGTCCCTGGCAGGGCATCTGCGCCTTGCCCGCGCTCTGGACCGGCATTCTCTATGATGGGCAGGCGCTCGACGAGGCCTGGGACCTCGTGCGCCATTGGACCGCCGATGAGCGTGACCAGTTGCGCAAGGCCGTGCCCGTGGAAGCGCTCCACGCCCCGTTCCGCAACGGCACGGTTGCCGATATCGCCCGCCAGATGGTCGATATTTCGCGTGGCGGCCTGGCCCGCCGCAACAGGACCAATTGGGAGGGCGCGGACGAGACGGTATTCCTCGCCCCGCTCGATCAGACCCTGACCCTTGGCAAGACGCCTGCGGAACGCCTGGTCGATCTCTACCGGGGCGAATGGAATGGCGATCTCGACTGGATCTTCGAGGAATCGACGTTCTAGGACCTGTCACGTCTTGATGGGATCAAAACGTATGGCCCAAGTCATTGAATTGTCGCATGTTCGAACCGGAAAACCCGGTACCCACTTTTCCCGAACATGCTCCAGGTGGCGCCCGCGAGCCCCGATATTGGGGCCCGCAAGGCCATTGAACGACAGGAGCCGCGGCCCCGATGCAATCGGAATCGCGGCTCCCGGTTCGAGCGGTATGTAACGGTCAGCTACCGCGTCTGCTGGCGAAACACCAGATTGCCCACATATGCGGCCAGGAACACGATGACGACGGCTAGGCCCACGCCGAGAAGCGTCGAGGGGCCAAGAAGATCGCCCCGGAAGATGGCGCGTTCGGCATCGACCACGTGCTTGATCGGGTTGATGTCGCTCAGGATCTGCAGCCAGCGCGGCGCCAGCGTCATCGGCAACAGGATCCCCGACAACAACAGGATCGGCAAGGCAATGGTGTTGACCAGCGGCGCCAGCGCATCCTCGCTCTTGAGCGCCAGCCCGGCCGCGTAGGACAGATAGGCGAACGCTGCACCGAGCAGGGCAACGACGAACAGGCCCCCGATCACGGCCTGCATCGAGATGCGCAGACCGAACAGATAGGCGACCCCCATCAGGACCGCGCCCTGAATGGTAATCATCAGGATGTCGCGCAGAACCCGTCCGGAAATGAGCGCGGTGCGGCTTGCCGGGGTAACCATCATGCGGTCGATCACTCCGTTTCGCCATTCCGCGATGATGCCGAAGCCAACGAAAAAGGCGCCGAAAATGCCCAGTTGCACGAGAAGGCCCGGCACGAACACCTGCCAGGCATCGCCCGGAGGAAATCCCGGCGTGTTGGCGATCCGCTGCAACAACGGCCCGAAGAGGGCCAGATAGAGGATCGGCTGCATCAGCGAAATCATCAGCCAGACGGGGTTCTGCAGCGCAATGGTCAGCGATCGGCGGAACACGACCAGGCTGTCATGGAAATATTTCTTCATCGTTCTACTCCTCAGTCGCGTAGCGACCGACCGGTAAGGGTCAGGAAAACATCATCGAGAGTGGGCCGGGCGACTTCGACGCCGATGGCCTCGATGTCCCGGGCGGTAAGGTCGCGCAGAAGGCGCGGCAGGCTCGCAGCACCGTCCTGTACCTGCACCCTGACCACATTGCCCTCGACCATCGGCGCACTGGCGCCCGCCAGCGCCCCGCCAATCTCGGCGGCGGCTTCCGCATCCTCGTTGTCGCGCAGGGTCAGGGTGATTGCATCGCCCGAAACCGTCTTCTTCAGTTCCTTGGGCGTGCCCTGGCTGACGATCCGGCCATGATCGATGATCAGGATGCGGTCGGACAGTGAATCGGCTTCGTCCATGTAGTGGGTGGTCAGGAACACCGTGGTGCCGAATTCGTCGCGCAATTTGCGGATGTGATTCCACAGGTTGGCGCGCGATTGCGGGTCCAGCCCGGTGGTCGGCTCGTCCAGGAAGACCACTTGTGGCTGGTGAATGAGTCCCATGACAATGTCGAGCCGCCGTCTCTGCCCGCCCGACAGGGCGCTGCATTTCTTTGCCCAGATGTCTTCAAGCTCCAGGGCCGCCAGCAGGTCCTCGCCCCGCTTGCGGGCCGTGGCCCGATCGATGCCAAAGAGTTCGGCATGCCAGACGATTTCGTCCCCTGCCTTGGCATCGCCGCTGGTGCTGCCGCTTTGCGGCACATAGCCGATGCGCCGCCTGACCTCGACCGGATCGCGTCTCAGATCGACGCCGGCGACAGTCGCCGACCCGTCGGTGGGCTCCAGAAGTGTGCATAGCATCTTCAGCGTCGTCGTCTTGCCCGCCCCGTTGGGACCGAGAAATCCGACGATTTCACCTTTCTGCACCTCGAAATCTATGCTGCGCACGGCTTCGAATACCGATTTTCGCGTCTTGAACGTCCGTCGCAGCCCCTTGGCCACGATCATTGGCCCGTTATCGCCGTTTTCCATATTGACCCCGTCGTATATCTTGATAAATTGATATTTCGAAAATCGAGATAACTGAATGAAGAACGAAAATCAAGCACCGATTTCCGCGGATCTGATGCGGGCCCTCAGGGCACACCAGAATGCGTCCGACGTGATGGATACGGCGGTCAGCGATCTGCTTGGCATCAACCGCACGGACGGCATGTGCATCGACATTGTCGATCAGCATGGCCGGATTTCTGCCGGCGAACTGGCGACCGCGCTGGGTCTGTCCACCGGCGCCGTGACAACTGTCATCGATCGCATGGAGAAGGCGGGATACCTCAGGCGCGTGCCCGATCCGGATGACCGCCGGCGCGTGTTGACCGAATTGACCGATGACGCACGGCTGATCACCGGCCTGATCTTCGAGCAGATGGGCGATCTCGGGCGTGCCCTGATGGGGAAGATGTCCGAAGAAGAGCAACGGCTTGTGACGCGCTTCCTGGAAGTCAGCGCCGCGATGAACCAGGACATGGCCGCCGGCCTGCGAAAGCACGTACCAAAGGGGCCAGCCGATTTCGAGGAACGCCTGCGCCGCGCCCGCAGTTTCCACCGCGATCAGAAACGGGCGGTCGAGATGCTGCAGACCCTGCTGGGCGCCGAATCCGAGGGTGAATGAGCGGGTGGGCCCGCCGCCGGCCTATTCGGCTGCGGCCAGGGCGCCGTCGTGGCCTTCCAGATTTCCCATGGTGGCCACGATATGGTTCGCCAGCGCATCGTAGATGCCCCCATAGGCGTGGCTGGCGCGCATCAGCGCGATCTGGGCATCCCGAAGTCGCGGCAGGCCGGCATCCTGCGCCAGTACGCGCATTCCGGGCTGCAATGCGCTCTCGGGGAGAAAGCCTACCGCGAGATCGGAAAGAACCGCGCTGGCGATGGCCGTGGCGTTGGACGAGGTATACGCGATGCGATAGTCCCGCCCGATCCGGTTGAGTTCCTCGATGGCATTGGCGCGCCAGTAGCAACATTGCGGACCGCAGGCGAGGGGCAGGGGATCGGTTCCCAGCGCCACGCCGCCATGGCTCGTCACCCAGAACATCTTCTCGGTGCGAAACAATTCGCCGAACTCGTGATTGGTGCCCTGGGTGAACACGATGATATCGAACTGTCCGCTGCGCATGCCGGCCAGCAATTCCTCGGAAGCCTTGCAGCGTACATCGACCATGATCTTGGGGTGCGTGCGCTGGAACCCCGACAGGATCACCGGCAGGAGCCGCACCGCGTAGTCGTCGGGAACGCCAAAACGGATATTGCCGGCCAGAACTTCATCGGAAAACGTGTCGACGATTTCGGCGTTGATGCGCAGCATGCGCCGAGCCAGTGAATAGAGCGTATCCCCTTCCGGGGTCAGCGAGATTGACCGGCCGTCCCGCTTGAACAGCGATTGGCCCAGGCGTTCCTCAAGCCGCTTGATCTGCATGGACACCGCCGACTGGGTCTTATGCACCTGTCGGGCGGCCTCTGTGAAACTGCCGCAATCGGCAATCACGCAGAAGGTTTGCAGTTGGTCGAGATCGAGGGGCGAACTCATGGCAATCATCACGGTAATTGATCGGCACAATGAAATCTATTTGTTAGACTGATGGAATGCAAGCGCCTAATAAGGCGATCACCGGCGCTCAAGCAAGGCGCTGGAGAGGACAAGCCCGCTCCCTCCCCCGGCGGGTACCCGACATTCTGGAGATGAACAATGGCCTACTTGCTTTCGAGCGAGCGGCCCACGGCCGCCGCTGTTCCCGCTTCGCTCTTCGCGAAGGTTACGCGCTGGCTGGTGGATGGCCTACGTGCCAATTCCGAGCGGCGTGCAGTGCGCAGCCTGCTCGACCTCGACGATGCCCGCCTTGCCGACCTTGGTGTGACCCGCTCTGATATCTATCAGGCCCTGCGCGGCGATAGCCGGCACTCCGGCCTTTCCCTGGCCCGGTCGCGCGCCCGTCGGTCCGCACTGCCCTTCAACGGCTTCTGAGCCGGGGCCCTTCTCGGCCCCGTCTCCCCATTCCGCCTTCCCTTTGAAGAACCCTGACCCTGCCGGACCTTCGGGTCCGGCATTTTTTTTTAACGTCAGGGCAGGGCGTTGAAGCCGTCGCCGAACCCGTTGAGTGAGACCGGGATGCCGATGCCTTCCTCGGGGGTCTTGAACACCACGAAGATCGCATTCTTGCCATCGGAGAGCGTTTTCACAAGCGCGTCGTCCATTACCACTTCGGCCACGCACCCATTGGGCAGGCACCGCACGAATGCGACGCGCCCCATGTCGGTGCCGTCGACATTGAGCCCCAGCCCGTTCGGCAGCAGCACGCCGAGCGGGGCCAGTACGCGCAGCAGCCGTGCCTTCTTGTCGGCGGTCTTGAGCACGATGACCGACAGCGCGACATTGGGCTGGTCCTCGGCGGTGACGTTCTGGATGATCGCGCACTGCTCGAAACTGGCGCCGGGCGGGGTATCGCAGCTCATCTGCCAATCGCCGTACTGCGCCTTGACGATGCCCTGCGCCGCGGCGCCCTGGACCAGTCCGAACATGGTGCCTGCCGCAAGCACGATTGCGGCCAAAATCTGAAACTTGTTGCGCATCACCCGGTTCCAATCCTCGCCGCGGCAGGTCTTCTGATGTCCGCGGATTGCCCTTGGGCATTCTGTCTTGTTTGTCACGATCGATTTGTCAACCGCGATCCCCGACGAAGCGGGGCCGCCAGCCCGAGCCCGCAACGGGCACCAGAACTTTGGCAAGCGTGAGGCATCGGCGCGCCGGCGCGCAATATGACGCACGACGGGGGCCGTCTGTGGAATTGCCTAAAGTTTCCGGATGTGGTTTAGGTCACCCCAATGCGAACTGCGCCCCGGACCATGAGTCGGGGCGACCTTGGTTTCGCCGCGGCAATGGCTTCGGCGCCAAGGGTCACAGGACCGGACGATTTGGGTATCTAGGGGGAATTCAGGTGACCGGAATGTTGCTCCGTCTCTTCAAGGTCGTGCTTCTGGCTATGACGGCCTTCCTGCCGGTGTCGGCCTTCGCCGAAACCGGCCATCCGCAGCCGGGCGAGATCGGCTTCCAGGGGTCCGTGACGCCAATCATGGACAGCATACGCTCGTTTCACGACGGCATGTTGATCTGGATCATTTCGGCCATCACGATTCTGGTGCTCGTTCTGCTGCTCATCGTGATGTTCCGGTTCAACGCCAAGGCGAACCCGACGCCGTCCAAGACCTCGCACAACACCGTCATCGAGATCGTGTGGACGGTTGTGCCGATCCTGATCCTGGTCATCATCGCCGTCCCCTCGTTCGGCGTGCTTGCCGACCAGATGACCGTGCCCGACGGGCAGCGCCACTATCTCGGCTCGCAGATCTTTTCGCGCGGCAGCGGTGAAGTCCTCCCCGCGCCAGGCCTTACCGTGAAGGTGATCGGCAACCAGTGGCACTGGAGCTACGAATATCCGGACAATGGCGACGTGACCTATGACAGCTACATGCTGACCGACGAGGAGCGCGCCGCCCAGAAGCCCGACCAGCCGCGCCTGCTCGCCGTTGACGAAGAGCTTGTCGTGCCCGTCGATACAACGGTGCGTGTGCAGGTCACCGCAAGCGACGTGATCCACTCCTTCGCCGTGCCGTCCTTCGGCGTCAAGGTGGATGCGGTTCCCGGCCGCCTGAACGAGACCTGGTTCTATGTGCGCAAGACCGGCATCTACTATGGCCAGTGCTCGGAACTTTGCGGCAAGGACCACGCCTTCATGCCGATCGCGGTGCGCGTGGTCTCCAAGGAAGAGTTCGCGAACTGGGTCAAGACGCTCCAGGATCAGGGCGATGTCGACGCTGCCAACAAGACGCTCGCCGCCCTTTGAGGGCGCGGCGCCGGGCAACGAACATCGCGCTTTAGGGAATTGAGAAGAGGGAAATAACCCATGGCTGACGCAAAGGCTGTCCACCACGAAGCGGTCGATCATCCAACCGGATGGCGTCGCTACGTCTATTCGACCAACCACAAGGACATCGGCACGATGTACCTGATCTTCGCCATCGTGGCGGGGGTCATCGGCGCCTTGTTGTCCGGCCTGATGCGCATGGAACTGCAGGAACCCGGCATCCAGATCTTCCACGGTCTGGCGGCGATGGTCTATGGCGTGAACGGCGATGCCGCGCTGGACGCGGGCAAGCACATGTATAACGTGTTCGTCACCGCGCACGGCCTGATCATGATCTTCTTCATGGTCATGCCCGCAATGATCGGCGGTTTCGGCAACTGGTTCGTTCCCATTATGATCGGCGCGCCTGACATGGCGTTCCCGCGCATGAACAACATTTCCTTCTGGTTGCTCATTCCCTCGTTTGCGCTGCTTCTGCTTTCGATGTTCTTCGAGGGCCCTGCCGGTGCCGACGGTGCGGGAACGGGCTGGACGCTCTATCCGCCCCTGTCGACGGTCGGCCATCCCGGGCCGGCGGTGGACTTCGTCATCCTTGCCCTTCACCTGGCGGGTGTTTCCTCGATCCTGGGCGCGATCAACTTCATCACCACCATCTTCAACATGCGTGCCCCGGGCATGACCATGCACAAGATGCCCCTGTTCCCCTGGGCCGTGCTGATCACCGCCTTCCTGCTGCTCTTGTCGCTCCCGGTGCTCGCCGGTGGCATCACCATGCTGCTGACCGACCGCAATTTCGGCACCACCTTCTTCAGGCCCGATGGCGGCGGTGATCCGATCCTGTTCCAGCACCTGTTCTGGTTCTTCGGGCACCCGGAAGTGTATATCCTCATCCTGCCCGGGTTCGGCATGATCTCGCAGATCGTCTCGACCTTCTCCAAGAAGCCGATCTTCGGCTACCTGGGCATGGTCTACGCCATGGTTGCGATCGGTTTCGTGGGCTTCATCGTGTGGGCGCACCACATGTACACCACCGGCCTCAGCCTTGACGTGCAGCGCTACTTCGTCGCCGCGACCATGGTTATTGCCGTGCCCACCGGGGTGAAGGTGTTCTCCTGGATCGCCACGATGTGGGGCGGATCGATCTCGTTCCGCGTGCCCATGCTCTGGGCGCTGGGGTTCATCTTCCTGTTCACCGTTGGTGGCGTGACCGGCGTGGTGCTTGCAAATGCCGGCGTCGACCGCTCGCTGCAGGATACCTATTACGTGGTGGCCCACTTCCACTACGTGCTCTCGCTGGGCGCGGTGTTCGCCATCTTCGCGGGCTGGTACTACTGGTATCCCAAGATGTTCGGCCTGATGTATTCCGAGCGCCTGGGGCAGCTGCACTTCTGGATCACGTTTGTCGGCGTGAACCTGATCTTCTTCCCCATGCACTTCCTCGGGCTTGCCGGCATGCCGCGCCGTTACATCGATTACCCCGATGCGTTCGCGCTGTGGAACCGGGTGGCATCGATCGGCTACTACATCACCTTCGTGGGGATGCTGGTCTTCCTGTGGATGCTGGTCGAGGCCGTGCGCGCCAAGCGCAAGGCGCCCGACAATCCGTGGGGCGAGGGTGCAACGACCCTGGAATGGACGCTGTCGTCGCCGCCGCCGTTCCACCAGTTCGAGACCTTGCCGCGCTTCAAGTAAGCGTTCTGCCGGGGTGCGGTTTCGCCTGACGACCCAAGTGTTGTCCTGGCGTCCGCACCCTGACTACAAAGGGTGAAACGACAAGTGGCTTATATCGAACACAACGACACGGTCGCCGCCGGCGCTGCGCAGGTTGAAGACTACTTCGCCCTGCTCAAGCCGCGGGTGATGTCGCTCGTCGTGTTCACCGCGCTTGTCGGCATGTTGCTCGCGCCCGGTCCCCTCAACCCGGTGATCGGTTTTGCCGCGATCCTTTGCATCGCGGTCGGGGCAGGGGCGTCGGGCGCGCTGAACATGTGGTTCGACGCCGACATCGACCGGGTCATGAGCCGCACCGCCAACCGGCCGATCCCGTCCGGCCGCATGCATCGGGGCGATGCGCTGGTGTTCGGGCTGTGGCTTTCGGGCTTCGCCGTTGCCGTTCTCGGGCTTGCGACCAATTGGGTGGCAGCCGGGCTTCTCGCCTTCACCATCTTCTTTTATGCCGTCATCTACACCATGTGGCTGAAGCGCTCGACCCCGCAGAACATCGTCATAGGTGGCGCGGCCGGGGCCTTCCCCCCCATGGTCGGCTGGGCTGCGGTCACGGGCAATGTCAGCCTTGAGAGCATATTGCTGTTTCTGATCATCTTCCTGTGGACGCCGCCGCATTTCTGGGCGTTGGCCCTCTACAAGCAGAGCGATTACGAAGCGGCCGGCGTGCCGATGATGCCCAATGTTGCCGGCGAGCGTTCGACACGCATCCAGATCGCGGTCTATTCGGTGATCCTTGTGGCGGTTTCGCTGTTGCCGGGAGTATTCGGCTTTGCTGGCTGGATCTACGAGGCGGCCGCCGCGGTTCTCGGCGCTGTATTCCTCTACCACGCGCTGCGCCTTCTCAACCTGACCGGGGCCGAGATGCGCCGGCGGGCCCGTACCCTGTTCACCTATTCGCTGAGCTACCTGTTCGTGATCTTTCTCGCGCTGCTCGCGGATGGCACCGTCCTTGTCTGGCTGGGGCTGTCATGAGTAATTCCCGCCCTGAAATGAGCGACGAAGAAATCATCGCGCGCCGCCGCCGCCGCTCGATAGCACTGGGCATCGCTCTGGCGGTGCTTGTTGCCCTGTTCTATGCCATCACCATCGTGCGCATGGGTGGCAATGTCTTCGAGAGGCCGTGACGCCATGGCCCACGCCGCACATTTCGATACGCGCCGGCAGGACAGGAACCTGCGCGTCGTCCTGATCTGCGGGGCCGTCGTGCTGGGCATGGTGGGCCTGAGCTATGCGGCGGTTCCGCTCTACAAGATTTTCTGCCAGGTCACCGGTTATGCCGGGACCACGCAGGTCGCCAGCAGCAACGTCAAGGGCGTGATCGCCCGCGAAATGGGCGTGCGGTTCGATGCAACCGTGAGCACGGGCCTGCCGATCGTCGTCAAGGCGCCCGAGGAAACCTTCGACAGGATCGGTACGGTCCAGACCGTGACCTTCAAGGCGACGAACGTGAGCGCCAGAAAGATCACCACGACGGCTTCGTTCAACGTCACGCCGGACCTGACGGGGCTGTATTTCAACAAGATTCAGTGTTTCTGCTTCACCCAGCAGACGCTCGAACCCGGACAGACAGTGGACATGCCGGTGACGTTTTTCGTCGATCCGGATCTCGACAAGGACAAGAACCTCAGGACCGTAAGGGAACTGACGCTGTCCTACACCTTCTATGCTTCAGACAATGGGGGAAGCTGACCATGGCGGCGCATGCCAAAGAACATGACTATCATCTCGTCAATCCGTCACCATGGCCCGTAACCGGGTCGCTCTCGGCCTTTGTGCTTGCGGTTGGCCTGATTGCCTACATGCATACCGGCATGCCGTGGGTTCTCGCCATCGGCGGCGTTGGCGTGCTCTACACCATGATCGGGTGGTGGGGTGACGTGATCAAGGAAGCCCACGAAGGCGATCATACTCCGGTAGTGCGCCTGCATCACCGTTACGGCATGATGCTGTTCATCGCCTCCGAAGTGATGTTCTTCGTGGCCTGGTTCTGGGCCTATTTCGACGCCTTCTTCATGGTGAACGATCCCGAGCAGCCCGCGCGCATCGCGGCGACCGGGGGCGTCTGGCCGCCAACGGGCATCGAAGTGTTCAGCCCCTGGCACCTGCCGCTGTTCAACACGCTGATCCTTCTGACCTCCGGTACCACCGTGACCTGGGCGCATCACGCGCTTCTCAAGGGCGACCGCAATGGCCTGAAGTGGGGTCTGGTGCTCACCATCCTGCTTGGAGCGCTGTTCACCTTCGTGCAGGCGACAGAATACGCGCATGCCGGCTTCTCGTTCTCCGGCAACATCTATGGCGCGACATTCTTCATGGCGACCGGCTTCCACGGTGCCCACGTGCTGATCGGGACGATATTCCTGATCGTTGCCCTGGCCCGCACCATGCAGGGCGACTTCACGCCCGAGCAGCATCTCGGCTTCGAGTTTGCCGCGTGGTACTGGCACTTCGTCGACGTGGTCTGGCTGTTCCTGTTTTCCTGCATATATGTGTGGGGAACATGGGGGGTTAGCATCGCGCACTGACGATCCGTCCGCTTCCGGGGGCGCCCATCGGGCGCCCCCGATTGTCTTGAGAGGCCGCACCAGATGAGTACCGAACCGGGCAGCAACCCGTCCCCATTCGTCACCGGTCTCAAATGCCGGTGCCCCCGTTGCGGGGAAGGGCACCTGTTTCGCGGTTTCCTCTCGCTCGGCAGTCGCTGCGAGAGCTGCGGGCTTCCCTATGATTTCGCCGACGCGGGCGACGGCCCGGCGGTCTTCATCATCTTCATAGTCGGCTTCATCGTCGTGGGGCTGGCATTGGTGGTGGACGTGATGTTCGCGCCCCCGCTCTGGGTCCACCTGGTCCTGTGGATCCCGGCGACCATCGGACTGGCCCTTCTATTGCTACGCCCGTTCAAGGCGACCATGATCGCCCTGCAGTATCATCACGACGCCCGCGAGGGCAAAAGCGAGTAGCGCCGAGAGTGACTTCCGCAGCAGGCAAGACGACGCAGCGCCCCCGGCGGATTGCCTGGGGCTTCATTGTTTTCATGAGCGTGTTGACCGTGCTGTTCCTTGGGCTCGGCTACTGGCAGTTGCAGCGCCTCGCCTGGAAGGAACACCTCATCGCCTCGGTCACCGAACGCGCCGGCCTGCCGCCTTCCGTGCTTCCCCCCGCCAGCGAGTGGGGCGGGCTCGATCCGGACGTCTACGATTTTCGGCCGGTTTCGGTCACCGGTGCCTTCGATTATCCGCATACCGTGCTGGTATTCACGTCCTTGTCCGAGCCGCGAGGCAGGTTTTCCGGTCCGGGCTACTGGGTAATGACCCCGCTTCTCCCTGAAAACGGTGGCGCGGTATGGGTCAATCGCGGCTTCATCCCGCAAAACGCCCGTTCCGCATTCGCAGCCGGCGGGCCGGAAGCGAACGGACCGGTCACGGTTGAAGGGCTGGCGCGCCAGTCCGAGGCGACCAATGCCTTCACGCCCGGTCCTGACATGGACAATCGCATCGACTGGGTGCGCAACATTGCGCGCCTCACGGACCTGTCCGGCCTGACCGGCACCCCGTTCGCCGAAATCTATATCGACAGCAAGGCAGGCGACCCTGGCGCCCTGCCGCAGGGGGGCGAGACCAAGATATCCTTCCCCAACCGGCATCTTGAATATGCGCTGACCTGGTTCTCATTCGCGCTCATCACCCCGCTGCTGGCGGGTTATTGGCTCTGGCGGCAGCGCAGGAAAGCCTGAGGTTGCAAGCCGCGCCCGCTCGCCCTAGTTTTCAGCCCCACCCATCGGCAGGTATCCGGAATGAAATTCGTTTCCACGCGCGGTCAGGCCCCAGAACTGGGTTTTTGCGACACGGTGCTCGCCGGCCTTGCCAGCGATGGCGGCCTGTATCTGCCCAGGCAATGGCCGCAATTGGGCCACGCCGAGATTGCCGCCTTTGCCAACCAGCCGTTCGAGGCCGTCGCATTCGATATCATTCGCCGCTTCACCGGCGGTGAAATCCCGGATCAAAAGCTCAAGGGCATGATCGTGGAGGCCTACAAGGGCTTCCGTCATCCTTCTGTGGCGCCGGTGCGCGAACTGGAGCCGGGGCACTTCATTCTCGAACTGTTCCATGGTCCCACCCTCGCGTTCAAGGACGTGGCCATGCAGTTCCTCGCCCGCGTGATGGACCATATCCTTGACGAACGCGGCGAACGCGCCACCATCGTCGGCGCGACGTCCGGCGATACGGGGTCGGCGGCCATCGAGGCCTTCCGGGGGCGGGCGGCCACCGACATCTTCATTCTGCACCCCCATGGCCGCGTCTCGCCGGTCCAACGCCGCCAGATGTCGACTGTTCTCGACGCCAATGTGCACAATATCGCCGTTGAGGGGACGTTCGACGACTGCCAGGCTATCGTCAAGGCGATGTTCAACAACGCCGATTTCCGGCGCGGGGCGCGGCTTTCCGGCGTCAATTCGATCAATTGGGGCCGCATCGTCGCCCAGGTCGTTTACTACTTCACCGCCGCGGTGGCACTGGGCGCTCCGCATCGCGCGGTATCCTTCACAGTGCCGACCGGAAATTTCGGCGACGTGTTCGCTGGCTATGTGGCCAAGCGCATGGGCTTGCCGGTCGACAGGCTGGTCGTTGCCACGAACCGCAACGACATTCTGCGGCGCGCCCTGGAGACGGGGCGCTATGAAATCGGCGGCGTCGAGCCGACGGCCAGCCCGTCCATGGACATTCAGGTGTCATCCAACTTCGAGCGTCTGCTGTTCGAGGCGCTGGAGCGCGACGGTGCGCAAACCGCCAGGCTGATGCAAAGCCTCGCCCAGTCGGGCGGGTTCACAATTCCCCAAGAGGCGCTCGAGCGCATCCGCGGCGATTTCGATGCCGGTACGACGGACGAGGCGGCGACCGCCCAGACCATCGCCGATGTGCTGCGAAGATGCGAATACCTGATCGATCCGCATACGGCAGTTGGCGTTCACGTCGCCCGGTCCTATCTTGGTGGGGCAACGCCGATGGTGACCCTGTCGACGGCCCACCCGGCAAAGTTCCCCGCCGCGGTAGCCGCCGCAACGGGTATCGAACCGCAATTGCCGTCCTGGCTGGCTGATCTGTTCGAGCGCGAGGAGAGGCTCGATACGCTTGCCAACGACGCAACGGCAGTTGAAGCCTATATCAGGGCGCGGGCACGCGCCTGGGAGGAATAGTTGAGAACACGCACCACAACGCTCGACAATGGCATGACCATCCTCACCGACAACATGCCGCATCTTGAAAGCGCATCGCTCGGTGTGTGGGTGAAAGCCGGCTCGCGCAGCGAATACGACCACGAGCACGGCATTTCGCATCTGCTCGAGCACATGGCCTTCAAGGGCACGGGCGCCCGCAGCGCGCGCCAGATCGCCGAGGAGATCGAGACGGTCGGCGGTGACCTGAACGCCGCGACCTCGGTCGAGCACACCGGCTATTTCGCCCGCATCCTCAAGGATGACGTCACGCTTGCCGCCGACATCCTCGCCGACATATTGCAGAATTCCACCTTCGATCCGGGCGAACTGGCCCGCGAGCAGCACGTGATCGTGCAGGAAATCGGCGCGTCGCGCGACAATCCCGACGACCACGTATTCGACCTGTTCCAGGAAGCCGCTTTCCCTGAACAGCCAATCGGGCGGACCATTCTTGGTACGGTCGATTCGGTGCAGGGGTTCGATCGCGACGCGATCCGCGCCTACATGGAGCGCAACTATGTCGGCGACCGCATGGTGATCGCTGCCGCCGGCAATGTCGATCACGATCGGTTGGTCGATGTTGCAGACCGCCATTTCTCGGACCTCAAGGCCAACGGCGCACCCGATCCCAACCAGGCCAGATATGTCGGTGGTGAGCACCGCTTGCCGCGCGATCAGGAACAGGCCCACCTCGTGCTCGGTCTCGAAGGCAGGGCGTACAATACCGACGGCTTCTACGCCGCACAGATTCTCGCCTCGATTCTTGGCGGCGGCATGAGTTCGCGCCTCTTCCAGGAGGTGCGTGAACGCCGCGGCCTTTGCTACTCGGTCTATGCCTTCCACTGGGCCTTTGCCGATAGCGGGGTGTTCGGCATCGCCGCGGCGACCGGTGAGGATGAACTGGGCGAACTCGTTCCGGTCATCCTCGATGAACTGCGGCGGGCCACCGAAGACATCAGCGAGGAAGAGGTGGTCAGGGTCCGCAACCAGATACGCGCCGGATTGCTCATGTCCCTGGAAAGCCCCTCGGCCCGCGCCGGGCAGCTGGCGCGCCAGCAGATCCTGTGGGGCCGTCCGATCGCGCTCGATGAGACCGTGGAGCGAATCAACCGCATCACCGCCGACAGGGTGAAACAGGTCGCCCGCCAGATCTTCGACACCGATCGTCCATCCCTGGCGAGCATCGGCCCGCTTTCCCGGCTGCCCGAATATGATCGCATCGTCGAGCGGCTGAAGCCCTGAGGAGGACGGAGCGGTGTTCGCCAGTCTGCTCTTTCGCGAGGCGACACCGGTTTTGCGCGACGGCGATCTTCTCATGCGCGCGCCGCGGCACGGGGATTTCAATGAATGGCGCCAGGTGCGCCTGACCAGCCGCGGCTTCCTCAAGCCGTACGAACCGCGCTGGACCGAGGCCGATCTCTCGGCGAGGGCATTCGCCGCACGTATCCGAAGGGGACAGCGTGAAGCGGCATTGGGCAGCGACTACAATTTCTTCATCGTGCTGAACGAAGAGGGCAGCGCGCGCCTGGTGGGCGGGCTGACGCTTTCCAATGTGCGCAGACGCGCCGCCCAGTTTGTCAACCTTGGCTACTGGATGGCACAATCCCATGCCGGGCGTGGCATCATGACCCGTTCGGTTGCCCTGGTGCTGCCGTTCGTTTTCGATTCGCTTGGCCTTCACCGTGTGCATGCGGCCTGCCTGCCGGACAACGAGGCGTCGCGCAAGGTGCTGGTCCGCAATGGATTTGTCGAAGAGGGTTATGCGGAAAACTACCTGCAGATCGATGGCGCATGGCGCGACCATGCCCTGTTCGGGCTGACCCGTGAGCGCTATGAGCGCATCCGTAAAGCTTAACGGCGTCAAGACGCTTGTGGCGAATGGTAAACCTCGGTACCAAGGCTTGTCTTGCGATTTCGAATTGAGACGTCCGCCGGACACAAGAATGCACGAACAAGAAGAGCGGCGCCCGGTTCAGACCAGTCGGCGGGCGACCCGGCCAGACCTGAACCGGAAGTGACGATCCCCGTGTTGGCGTACCGCAATTTCGTTGCCGTCCTGCTCGCTGTCGTGATGACGGCTTTTGCCGGTTGCGCCGCCAGGGCCTTCGACGTGGTTACCGTTCCGCTCGATGTGAACGCGGTGAACCTCACCGCGGCCATGGACATCGTCCCCGGATCGGGCGGCAAGGTGCAATTGTCCACGGCCCCGGATGCCGACGGAATCATCCGGCGCATCGAAGTGCAGGCGAGCAACCCGCAAACCAATCCCAAATGGGCGCTATTCGCCCTGCGCAACACCTCCGATGCCCAGATCGAGCGATTGCTGGTGGCGCCGTTCTTCCGCCTGCCGGGTTCGGGCATGTTCAACCCCGACCTCGGCGACAATCGCATCACCGTGTTGACCCCCAGCCAGGGAATCCGGCCCGAGCGACAACCCGACGCCGAGGCCGACGTCTTCGACATTACGCTAGATCCGGGCGCCACGGTCACGTTCATCGCCGAGATGTCGAGCAGCCGGCTGCCCGAGGTCTATCTGTGGAAGCCGGATGCCTATCGCGACTTCGTCAACTCCTTCACCCTGTTCCGCGGCACGGTACTGGGCGTGTCCGGGCTGGCGGCGGTGTTTCTCACCATCATGTTCGTGGTCAAGGGAAGGGGCGTTTTCCCGGTCACCGCGGCGGTTGCCTGGGCGGTGCTGTTCTACTGTCTGATCGATTTCGGCGTGTTCGGACGGCTTCTCGGCATCGGCAATGGATCGGTACAGCCGTATCGCGCCGCGGCGGAGGCGGGCATAGCGACGACGCTGACCGGATTCCTGTTCGTCTATCTCAATCTGCATCGATGGCATTTGCGCTTCCTGCATCTGGCGCTGGCGCTGACCGCGCTGTTCCTCCTCCTGTTCGGCCTCGCCTTCTTCCAGCCGGCGATCGCCGCAACAATTGCCCGCACCATGCTGGCGCTGCTGGGCATTCTGGGTTTCTTCCTGATCCTGTTGCTGGCGCTGCGCGGCTTCGATCGCGCGGTTCTGCTGGTGCCGACCTGGATCATCTTCATCGCCTGGCTCTTCTATGGCTGGCTCGTGATCACCGGGCAGGTAACCAATGACGTTGCCCAACCCGGCATCGCCGGCGGGTTGGTGCTGATCGTGATGCTGCTCGGCTTTACCGCTGTGCAGCACGCCTTCTCGGACGGCCAGATCTCGATCGGCGCGCTGTCGGAAGTCGAACGGCGGGCGCTGGCCATGACCGGCAGCGGCGATTTCGTCTTCGACTGGAATATCGACCGCGACCGCGTGCATGTTTCGAGCGAACTCGGCATCCGCCTGGGCGAGCGACGGGGGGCCATGCGCGGCGCCATCAAGCGCTGGCTCGACCGCATCCATCCCGAGGACCGCGACCGCTTCCGCACCGCCCTCGATACTCTGGTCGAGCTCAAGCGCGGCAAGGTGAATACCGATGTGCGCGTTGCCGCGCAGGATGGCGGCTACCGGTCCTTCCGCCTGCGCGTCAAGCCGGTGCTCGGCGGCGATGGCCAGGTCAATCGCATTGTGGGTACCCTTCAGGACGTCACCGAGGAGCGCGCGACCCGCGACCGCCTGCTGCACGATTCGGTACACGACAGCCTCACCGGATTGCCCAATCGCCAGCTGTTCCTTGACCGCCTGGAGCGTGGGCTGGTCAGGGCCCGCACCCAGTCCCAGGTCAAGCCGGCCGTTTTCCTGATCGATATCGACCGCTTCACCGAACTCGACGAGCGGCTCGGGCATGTGGGGTCCGATGCGCTTCTGCTGGCGGTATCCCGGCGCATCGCGCGGGTGCTCAAGCCGCTCGACACGCTGTCGCGCCTGCACGCCGACCAGTTTGGCGTCATCATCCTGTCCGAGCAGACCGCGGGCAAGATTGCCCAGATCGCCGAGCAGATGCGCAAGGCGCTTCGGGCGCCTTTCAATTTCGGCGACCGCGATCTCACCCTGACTGTTTCCATCGGGGTGACCATCTATGACAACAATCCGGCCGAGGCAGCCGACGTCCTGCGCGATGCCGAACTCGCCATGTACTACGCCAAGCGCCATGGCGGCGACCGGATCGAAGCCTATCGGGCGTCGGCGCGCTCGATCTCGGCCTATTCCCGCGCATCCGAGGAAGAGCTGACCAAGGCGCTCGACAATGGCGAACTGGTGTTGCTCTACCAGCCCGTAGTGGATCTTGAGACCGGGCAACTGGCTGGCGCCGAGGCGCTGATGCGCTGGAACCATCCCGAACGCGGCGAACTGGGGCCGGAGCATTTCATACCGCAAGCCGAAACGTCCGGCCTGATCGAGCGGATCGGCCAATTCGCCTTCGAGACCGCTGCCGAACAGGCCCAGGCGTGGCTTGGGACCTTCCCGCTGCGCGAGACGTTCTTCGTCTCGGTCAATCTCTCTCCACGCCAGTTGGCGGGCGAGAACATGCTGGCCGACATGCGCGAAATCGTCATGTCGCACCCAGGCATTGCCCGGCATCTCAAGCTCGAGGTGACCGAATCCCAGATCATGGCCAACCCCGAGCACTCCGCCCATATGCTCAACGCCTTGCGCCAGCTTGGCCTGGGGCTGGCGCTCGACGATTTTGGGACCGGTTATTCCTCGCTCGCCTATCTGCACCGGTTCCCGTTCGACACGGTCAAGATCCCCGCGCCTTTCGTGCAGATGAGCGAGGACGCGGGCATTGCCCATACCCAGGTGCCGATCATGCGGGCCATATTGTCGCTGGCCGCCGAACTCGACCTGGACGTGATCGCCGAAGGGGTCGAAACCGTCGAGGAAGCAACAAGGTTGCGCGATCTCGGCTGCCGCCATGCACAAGGATTCGCGTTTGGCGCGCCGATGCTGGGTTCGGAGCTGCAGCGCCGGCTCGCCGCGCTCTACGCAAAGAGCAATTGAGCGGTTGCACTTTCGTCGGACGGTAGGCGGGCCCCGGGGGGCGCTGGTTGAGCGCAAAAGCGGTGTTCCGGCTGGGCGCGCGCCCGCGCGGCACCCCCATCGGGTGGGGCTTGCCTCCATGAACCGCGGGCGGCGCTAGGCTGATCCGCCTTCCGAACTCAGAAATGCGCGGTTGACCCCGAGTTCGCCCAGCGCCGTGTCGTATCGGTCTTCAACCGGCACGCCGAACAGAAGGTCTTCGCCGGCCTCGACCGTCAGCCAGCCGTTCGCCTGCAGTTCGCCCTCCAGTTGACCCGGACTCCAGCCGCAATAACCAAGCGCCAGCAACGATTTCTTCGGCCCCTCGCCATGGGCGAGGGCCTTGAGGATGTCAATTGTTGCGGTCAGGCAGACCGCATCGTCCACGGCATAGGAATTGCCCTTGCGGAAATAGTCCGGCGTATGCAGCACGAAACCCCTGCCGCTTTCCACCGGCCCGCCGCGCAGCACCTGCAGGTCGCGCACCCTGTCGGGAAGCCTGATCAGTTCCTCGGGCTCACCGAGGTTGAGTTCTTCCAGGATGTCGCCAAAGGTGAGGTCAGGCATCCGCTTGTTCACCACAAGGCCCATGGCGCCTTCCTCGCCATGAGCGACCAGATAGATCACGGTTTCCTGGAAGCGCTCGTCCTGCATGCCGGGCATTGCAACCAGATACTGTCCTTTCAGCGATGACATCATGGCGGCATCCCCGATTGTTGGCCTGTTGCCCATAGCTTACTCCGCCTTAACCATGACTGGATACCCTGCATCTCGACCGGAACCACCGAAGCGGGAAATCGGCCCGGGTCCGGACGGGGAATGCCGTGCCCCACATGCCCGCGCGCGGGGCGTGTTCACGAAGGCCTGATCACAATTGCCTTCACCCCGCCACAGCTTCGAGCTATCGACCCCTCATGACACGCAACGCCCTGATCCTGCTTCTGCTCACCATGCCCACTGCCGCACTGGCAGGCGCAAGCCCGTGGCAGGAAGTCGCGCCCAGTTCGCGCGTGCGACTGGTGACAAGCGATGCGCTTGGCCCCGACCGGACCACTTGGATCGGCATCGAACTGGACATGCCACAGGATTTCAAGACCTATTGGCGGGTGCCCGGCGAAAGCGGCGTGCCGACGCAGCTTGCAATCGAGGGATCTTCCGGTATCGGCTCGGCCGAGATTGCATGGCCTTTCCCCAGCCGGGAAACCGGCACGGGCCTGCTCGACAATGTCTACCACGGACATACCGTGCTTCCGGTCAAGCTCACGATGGATGCGGCGGCGGCAAGCCTGAAGGCGACCGTGACAATGGGCATCTGCTCCGAAATCTGCGTGCCGGTACAGGCAAGGTTCGACATGCCCCTGTCCTTCGACCGGCCTGACCATGCACAGGGCCTGCGGATCCTGCAGGCCCGGGCCGACGCGCCCATCGCCTGGGACAAGGGGCCGGAGCCGATTGGCCCGGTCACATTCGACAGGCGCGCCGGGGCCCTGCAGGTGACGCTCACGGGCGACGGTTTCGATCCCGCAAGCCTGATCGCCGATGTGGGCGACCCCGCCATTGTGTTCGGAACGCCGCAAAAAAGCCCGATACCGGGCGCAATATCCATACCGCTGTTGGGATCTCTGCCGTCTGGCGGGCTCGAAGGGCGTACGCTGGTGCTCACCTTCATGACCGAGGATGGACCTTACGAGGTGTTCCGTCAGCTCTAGCTCCGGGGTCGACCGCGGTGAGTTAGTGAAGTATCAAGAGTACCGGAGCCGCTGGAGGCGCCGGCGTTGGGGGAAGGCAAAGGGGCTGTCCGTCAGATGATCCATCCGGGAGACACGGCACCCGCGGTGCCCGTCAAGCTCATAGATGCCGAAGGCGTGCACGACGTATCGAGCGCCGACGTACTGGGTACGGGGCGCGTTGTGATCTTCACGGTTCCCGGCGCATTCACGCCGACTTGCCACTCATCGCACCTTCCCGGATATCTCGCCGCCGCCGCAAAGCTGAAGGCGGCAGGTGTCGATCGCATCGTGTGCGCCACGGTGAATGACCACCACGTGGTCAAGGCCTGGGCCGAGCAGACCGATTCGCTGGGCAGGATCGACTTCATCGCCGACGGCAATGCCGCGTTGGCCCGGGCGATGGGTCTGGACAAGGACATGACGCCAGGCCAGATGGGCACGCGCTTCGTTCGGGCGGCCGCCGTGTTCGAAAACGGTATCGCCAGACAGGTATTTGTGGAAGACAAGGCAGGACAGGTTACGGTGAGCGGAGCCGCTGCTATCTTGATGGCGCTTTCAGCGCCGGTTATGTAAATGAGTACGGCGCATCGGAAGGGCATGACGATGATGAAGCTGAAGACCTCTGGACGCGCGATGGCAGCGGGGAAGCTGGCACTTGCGATTGCCGCCACCGCCGGATTGGCCGGTTGCGGGTTCGGTTCATTCATGGGCGGGGCAGGCGACGCCAAGCTCGCCGATACATCCGCGACCCAGACCGAGATTGCCCAGGCCGCGCCCACCGCGTTGCCGGCGATCGCCACCGAGTGTCCCCCGATCAAGATCCGCAATGGCGCCGAGGCGCTGTTCTCGTACGCGGACAAGAAGGTGGGTGATGCCAGGGCGCTCAATTACCAGGCGGTCATTGACAAGGAATCGCGCAATTGCGTGGTCAGTGTCGGGCAGATCAACCTCAAGATGGGCGTGGTCGGCCGGCTTCTTCTCGGGCCGTCCGGCTCCAATTCGGAAAACGTGACCCTGCCGCTGCGCTTCGCGGTGGAGAGCAATGGCAATGCCATGTTCACCCAGCGCTACGACATCCCGGTCACGGTGACGCCGCCCAACCAGTCCGAGGAATTCGTCAAGGTCGTCGAGAACGTCAATATTCCCTATGTCTCTGGCGACGATATCGTGATCTGGGTCGGGTTCGACCCCAGCAAGGACAGCGGCGCCTGATTGACGCCTTTTCGAATCTGAACCATTCTGCGCTTGGCTGCGGGAGAGATCGGGCTTGAATGCCCGGCGCCGAAGGAGCAACCGCCCCGGAAACTCTCAGGCAGAAGGACCGCCGCCAGCGACTGATCTCTGGAAAGCGGGCCGGTAACACGGCCCCACCGACGGAGTAGCCGGGCACTCGATCCCCGGGAAATCTCTCAGGTTGACGGACAGAGGGGGCACGTCGCGCCGAGTGTCTCGGCGTTGCGGCTCGCTGACGTCAACCGGGATGGATTTCATGGCCCAGAGCCAGATTGAGACTGCCAAGGAACCCCTTCATACCGCGCTTTTCGAGCGCCACGTCGCCCTTGGCGGGCGCATGGTGGATTTTGCCGGCTATTCCTTGCCCGTGCAATATTCGGGGATCGTGGCCGAACACCTGCATACGCGCAAGGCGGCCAGCCTGTTCGATGTCTCGCACATGGGGCAGGTGACAGTGGGTGGCGCCGATTTCGAGAGCACGGCCGGGGCCCTGGAGCAACTCCTGCCGGGCGATCTGTTCGGGCTGGCGCCCGGCGAGATGCGCTATACGGTGCTGCTCAACCAGTCCGGCGGCATCGAGGATGACCTGATTGTCACGCGACCGGTGGAGGGACAGGCGCCAGCAGGCACGCTATTCATCGTCGTGAATGCCGCGCGCAAGCACCACGATGTCGCCCTGATGCGCAATCGCCTGCCTGGGCTGGACTTCACCCTTCACGATGATCGTGCCCTGATTGCGCTGCAGGGGCCGCAAGCCGCGGATGTGCTGCGCGAGTTCACCGACGCGCCGGATCGGCTTGGGTTCATGCAGTCGATGCCATCGACTTTCGATGGCGCCGATGTGCAGATTTCGCGCTCCGGCTATACGGGTGAGGACGGGTTCGAGATTGCGGTTTCCGACGCGGATGCCGACCGCGTCGCGGAGCGCCTTCTGTCCAATCCTCTGGTCCTGCCGGCGGGCCTTGGGGCCCGCGACAGCCTGCGGCTTGAGTCGGGGCTCTGCCTTTATGGCCATGACATGGACGACGGCATCGACCCGGTCAGCGCCGGGCTCCTGTTCGCCATCGGCAAGCATCGGCGCCAGGCGGGTGGCTTCGCGGGAGCCGATCAGGTGCTGGAGGTGTTGCGCGAAGGCCCGGCGAAAAAGAGGGTCGGCATCCAGTTTGAGGGCCGCATGCCGGTCCGCGAGGGCGCCGAACTGGTCGGCCCGGACGGCGAGGTCATTGGCCGGGTGACCTCCGGAACCTTCTCGCCCAGCCTGCAGGCCCCGATTGCCATGGGTTATGTGCCTGTCGGACTGGCCGCCACGGGCACCACGATCAACGCCACCGTGCGCGGCAAGATGGTGACGGGGGTCGTCACGAAAATGCCTTTCGTGCCGCAGAACTACGTGCGCCGCGCTCCAGGGACGCAGGCGTGAACATTGGGAAGCAACAGGGGAACTGGAATGGGCGTCACCCGATTTACTGAAGAGCATGAATATGTCAGCGCCGAAAACGGCGTGGGGACAGTCGGAATCACCGAATACGCCCAGGAGCAACTGGGCGATATCGTCTTTGTGGAACTGCCCTCGGTCGGCGCGAAGTTCCACAAGGGCGATGAGGTGGCGGTGGTCGAATCCGTCAAGGCCGCGTCCGAGATCTACGCGCCGGTTGGCGGCACCGTAACCGAAATCAACGAAGCGCTGAACGGCGATCCCGGCCTGGTCAATTCCGATCCGACGGGGTCGGGCTGGTTGTTCCGGATCACGCTCGATGACGCCGGGGAACTCGATACCCTGATGGATGGCGACGCCTACGCCGCCCATATCGCCTGAGGCTGGAGACAAGATGCGCTATCTGCCCCATTCCGATGCCGATCGGGCCGAAATGCTCGGTGTCATCGGCGTCGATACCGTCCAGGATCTGTTCCGGGCGGTGCCGGAATCGGCACTCGACCATCCGCCGATCGATCTGCCTGACCATCAGGCCGAATTCGCGGTCGAGGCGCATATGCGCGCGCTTGCCGGCGCCAATCGGGCGGCGGGCGATGGCCCGTTCTTCATTGGGGCGGGGGCCTATCGCCACCATGTTCCGGCCAGCGTCGACCACCTGATCCAGCGGTCCGAATGGCTGACGGCCTATACGCCCTACCAGCCGGAGGTTTCGCAGGGCACGCTGCAGATGCTCTTCGAGTTCCAGACCCAGGTGGCCAATCTCACCGGCATGGATGTGGCCAATGCCTCCATGTATGACGGCTCGACCGCGACTGCCGAGGCAGTGCTCATGGCGCGCCGTCTCACCAGACGCCAGCGGGTTGTGCTATCCGGCGGCCTGCATCCACAATATCGCGACGTGGTGCGCACCTATGCGGGCACCGGCGACGACGAACTGGTCTGCCTGCCGTCTTCGCCCGAGGGCCAGCGCGACATCATCTCCGAACTCGACGAGACAACCGCGGCCATCGTCGTGCAGACGCCGGATTTCTACGGCCACCTGCGCGACGTCAAATCCCTCGCCGATGCCGCGCACGAAAAGGGCGCCCTGCTGATCGTGGTGGTCACCGAGATCCTGTCGCTGGGCCTGCTCGAAGCGCCGGGCGCCCTGGGCGCCGATATCGTGGTGGGGGAGGGGCAGTCGCTGGGCAATGCGCTCTCCTTCGGCGGGCCCTATGTGGGGCTGATGGCGACGCGCTCCAATTTCGTGCGCCAGATGCCGGGGCGCCTGTGCGGCGAAACCGTCGATGCCGAAGGCCGGCGCGGCTTCGTGCTGACGCTTTCGACGCGTGAGCAGCATATCCGGCGGGAAAAGGCCACGTCCAACATCTGCACCAATTCCGGGCTCTGCGCGCTCGCCTTTTCCATCCATCTTGGCCTTCTGGGCGAGGCTGGACTGAAGCGCCTGGCGCGCCTTAACCACGCGCGGGCCATCGCCCTGGCCGATGCGCTGGCCAGGGTGCCGGGGATCGAGGTCCTCAACCAGACCTTCTTCAACGAGATGACCGTGAGGCTTGGCAAGCCGGCGTCCGCGGTGGTCGATGCGCTGGCTGCACGCGGCATCCTTGCCGGGCTGCCCGTTTCGCGCCTCGAACCGGACAGGCCAGAACTCGACAGGCTCCTGGTGCTCGCCGCGACTGAACTCACCACCGATGCCGATATCGCGGCCCTGGCAAAGGCACTTCAGGAGGTGCTGGCATGAGCATGAACACGCAAGGCCGCCCGACCCGGCCATCCGACAACGCCGCATCGAACGCCTCCGGTGCGGCGCTTCTGCCCGACGAACCGCTATTGGTCGAAATCGGCGATACCGATCATTCTGGTGTCGACCTGCCAGAGGTCGAGATCGACGGCAGCCGCCTTGGCGGTCACATGCGCCAGACCCCACTTGACCTGCCGGGCCTGACCGAGCCGGAGGCCATGCGCCATTACGTGCGTCTGTCGCGCCTCAACTATTCCATCGATGGGGGAATGTATCCGCTCGGCTCGTGCACCATGAAGCACAATCCGCGCCTGAACGAGAAGACGGCGCGCCTTCCCGGCTTTGCCGACCTGCATCCGCTCCAGCCACTCTCCACGGTGCAAGGAGCGCTCGGTGTGATGCGCGAACTGGCGCACTGGCTCATGCAACTGACGAATACCAGCGCCGTGGCGCTCAGCCCCAAGGCGGGCGCCCATGGCGAACTGTGCGGCATGATGGCCATCAAGGCCGCCCAGGAGGCGAGGGGCGAAGCGCATCGCAATATCGTGCTTGTCCCCGAGAGCGCGCATGGCACCAATCCGGCAACGGCGGCATTCCTTGGCTACAAGGTGCGCGATGTGCCGGCGCGCGAAGATGGCACGGTCGATGTCGAGGCGGTCAAGGCCGCGCTCGGCCCCGATGTCGCGGCCATCATGCTGACCAATCCCAATACGTGCGGGCTGTTCGAACCCCAGATCATTGAGATTGCCGAAGCCGTCCACGATGCCGGTGCGTTCTTTTACTGCGATGGCGCCAATTTCAACGCCATCATGGGCGTGGTGCGGCCGGGTGACCTCGGCATCGACGCCATGCACATCAACCTGCACAAGACCTTCTCCACCCCCCATGGCGGTGGCGGGCCGGGGGCAGGGCCGGTCGTGCTGTCCGAGGCGCTGGCGCCCTATGCGCCCGTGCCCTTCGTGCGCGTCGCCGGTGACGGGCTCGAACTGGTCGAGCACGAGAAAGGCACCGATGCATTCGGACGCCTGACCGCCTTCCACGGGCAGATGGGCATGTATGTGAGGGCGCTCACCTACATGCTGTCCCACGGCGCCGACGGGCTTTCCCAGGCCGCCCGGGACGCGGTTCTGAATGCCAATTACGTCAAGGCCCGGCTCGAGGACCTGTTCAGCGCGCCTTTCAACGGCCAGCCCTGCATGCACGAGGCGCTGTTTGACGACAGTTTCCTCGAAGGCACGGGGGTGTCGACCCTTGATTTCGCCAAGGCGACGATCGACGAAGGATATCATCCCATGACGATGTATTTCCCGCTTGTGGTGCACGGGGCGATGCTGATCGAGCCAACCGAGTCCGAATCGCGACAGACACTCGATCACTTTATCGGCGTCATGCGCAATCTGGCCGAGGATGCGAAATCGGGCAATGCGGTGCGCTTTACCGATGCGCCCCAGCGCGCACCACGGCGGCGGCTGGACGAAACCCGCGCCGCCCGCAGCCCGAAGTTGAAATGGACCGCCGAACCGGTACGCCAGCAGGCCGCTGAATAGAACACGACGCCCCATCCGGTATCCGGGTGGGGCGATCCGGCGGCAGATTGCACCGGTGGCTGGCCAAGACCGGGGGCCGACGCCGCGGCATGTTCAGGAAAAGTGGGTACCGGTTCTCCGGTTCGAACATGCGATAATCCAATGACCAGGACCATGCGTTTTGATTCCATCAAAACGTGACATGGTCTAGCCTCTGGCATCCGTGGCGTTTGCTGAAAGACTGCCGTGCGAGCCAGTCGCCTTGTTTTCCCTCTCATCGCCTTTCTGCTGGCAATTGCCCTGGGCCTGATGCTTTGGCCGCTCCTGGTTCCTGACAGGCCCCCAGGGGCGCCTGAAAACCCAGCGGAAGACGCGCACATGAGCGGCGACTTCGTGCTGGCGGCAAGCTGGCAGCCGGCCTTTTGCGAGATGCAGCCCGGCAAGCCCGAATGCCGGACCCAGACCCCGTCGCGCTACGATGCCGATCATTTCGCGCTGCATGGATTGTGGCCCGAACCGGCAAGCGCAACCTATTGCGGCGTCGGCAACGCCCTCATCGCCGCTGACAGGCGCGGCGACTGGGGCAGCCTGCCGCGGCCCGACCTCAGCCCCCAAACCCGAAAGGCGCTCGAGCGGGTCATGCCCGGCACCCTGTCGCTTCTTGAGCGGCATGAGTGGATCAAGCACGGCACATGCGCCGGTGTGCCGGCTGAAACCTATTTCTCGATGTCCATCGCTCTTGTCGAGGCTCTCAACGCGTCTGGCGTAAGGGAGTTGTTCCGGGGCCGGATTGGCACCGACGTCACCAGCGCCCAAATACGCAATGCCTTCGAGGCCGCGTTTGGCGACGGCGCGGGAAGACGCGTCCTCGTTGACTGTGCTCGGGACGGTGGGCGAACGCTCATTGGCGAATTGCGCATTGCCCTGACCGGCACCTTGTCCGGCAATCCCTCGCTTGCCGATCTGGTGCGGACGGCGCCCGAGCAGGCGCGTGGGTGTCCGGTGGGGCAGGTGGACGCGGTGGGGCAGCGGTAAAGGCAGATCCGGCCCCGCCTGGCGCAAACGAAAACGGGCCCCGAAGGGCCCGTTCGATGGTCGTTCCGGATGGATCCGGAAATCAGTTCAGCTTGGAGCCGACGTCCTTGATGGCCTCTTCGATCAGCGCATCGCCGTTCTCGGCCACCTGCTGGGCCAGAAGGACCCGCGCTGCTTCCACAGCGACATCAGCCGAACGCGCCCGCACTTCCGCAAGGGCCTGCGCCTCGGCCTGGGAGATCTTCTCCTCGACCGCCTTTGTCCGGCGCGCGATGAGGTCCTCGACAGAAGCTGCAGCCTCCTCGGTCATCCGTTCGGCTTCCTCGCGGGCGGCGGTCACGATGTCCTGCGCCTCGCTCTCGGCGGCCTTGCGCTTGCGCTCGTAGTCGGCAAGCAAGGCCTGCGCTTCCTCGCGCAGCTTGCGGGCTTCCTCGAGCTGCTTCTCGATTTCGCCGATGCGGCCGTCCAGGCCGCGCATCGCCATCTGTGGCACCTTGAGGTAGAACAGGATGGCCACGAAGATGACCAGCGCGACAATGACGTAGAATTCGGCGTCAAGGGTCATATCACTGTCCTTTCACCACCTGGGCGACCGCGTCGCGCGCGGCCTTGGCGGTCACCTTGCCCGAAAGCCGGGTCACGATGGCGGCTGCGGTGTCCGCGGCAATCTCGTCCACATGATCCAGGGCTTCTGCCTTGGTCTGCTGGATACGGCTTTCCGCTGCAGCCATCTTCTTGGCGAGTTCCGTCTCCACCTTCGAACGCTTCTCGTCGAGATCGGCCTTGATGCTGCCGCGCGTCTTCTCGGCGATTTCATGCGCCTTGCTGCGGGCCTCGGCAAGTTCGGTCTCATAGGAGGCGATTGCCTGGTCGGTCTTTTGCTTGAGCCGATCCGCCTCGGCGAGATCGCCTTCGATGCGGTCGCGGCGAACCTCGAGGATTTCCCCGATGCGTGGCAGCGCCATCCGGCTCATCAGCACGTAGAGCACGCCGAATGTGATCGCCAGCCACAGGATCTGCGAGGGGAACGTCGTCGCATCGAAAGGCGGGAAGGCCTCGGTATGCGCGGCGCCCGACACTTCGGTAGTGGCGTGCGTCTGACCCTGCGTACCGGTCGTGTCCTGAACGGTATGCCCAGTGTCTTCCGTCTGGCTAATCTGTTGGCCGGCCATGTTCAATTACCCGCTGGCAAAGTCCAGGTCCGCCACCAACCGGCAGCGAACAGGGCAACGGCAGCCGCGGGAAACGTGCCCCGGCCGCCGTCGTGCTCGTCGTGTCCTGCTCGAACTAGATCGCGAACAGAAGCAGAAGGGCGATCAGGAACGAAAAGATGCCCAGGGCTTCGGTCACGGCGAAACCGAAGATCAGGTTGCCGAACTGGCTCTGCGCGGCAGAGGGATTGCGCAGGGCGCCCGACAGGAAGTTGCCGAAGATGTTGCCCACGCCAATGGCGGCACCGCCAAGGCCCAGACAGGCAATACCGGCACCGATCAACTTCGCAGCTTCTGCGTCCATGTTGTGCTCCTTTCAAAAGCTCGAATTCGTTGTTGTTGCGTTGTGCGGTGAACAGTCACCGCGGATAGGGGAAAACTCCGACCGGTCCTAGTGAGCGGGATGGATCGCGTCGTTGATATACATCGCGGTCAGCACCGCGAAAACGAAAGCCTGCAGCGCCGCCACGAGGAATTCGAGCGCCGTCAGCGCCACCACCATGGCGAGCGGCAGCGCCGCCCCGACCACGCCGATCAGGTCCAGCGAACTGAGCATCACCACGAAGCCCGCGAAGACCTTGAGCGTGATATGACCCGCCAGCATGTTGGCGAACAGACGAACCGACAGGGAAATCGGACGCGACAGGAACGACACGATCTCGATCGGGACCACGATGGGCAGGATATATCCGGGAACGCCGCTCGGTACGAACAGCTTGAGGAACTTCAGCCCGTTGCGCATGAACCCGTAGACGATCACCACGGCCATGACCAGTATCGCCAGGGCAAAGGTCACGATGATGTGGCTTGTCACGGTGAAGAAGAAGGGCACAAGCCCGAAAAGGTTCGCCACCAGCACGAACATGAAGATCGAGAACACGAAGGGGAAGAACTTCATCCCCTCGTTGCCGGCTGCCGACCGGACCATGTTGGCCACGAACTCGTAGAGCATCTCTGACAGAAGCTGCAGCCGTCCTGGAACCAGTCCACGCCCCGCCGTCGACAGCATCAGGTAGCCCGCGATCAGGGTGACCGCCAGAACCATGAAGAATGCGGAATTGGTGAACGCAATCTCGACGCCACTCCCCGCCTCGCCGTTCCCCCCGAAGGTCCCGAACGAGAACAGGTTGTGAATCAGGAACTGATGGATCGGTTCAATTGCTTTTTCGGACACGCCTCAGCCCTTTGCCTAACCCGTCACTGGTCGTCTTCGTCATCGTCCGGCACAGGGCCGGTATCCTCGAACTGCGAGGCCGCGGCATTCAGCTCCGCCGCCGCCCGCAGCACATTCAACACCCCGGCCGCGAAGCCGATCATCAGCATCACGATCAGCGCCCAGGGGCTGGACCCCACGAGCACGTCGATCGTGTATCCGATCGCCGCGCCGACGATGATCGCCGCAAAGAACTCCGTCGCCAGCCGGTATGCGCGTCCGGCGCCGGTCCATTCATTGCGTTTCGCCGTCTCGGCGGCGGCCTTGCCAAGCCGTGTGCCGCGTGCCCGGCGGATTCGTTCTCCCAGATCGCCGATTCTCGATCGATCGTCCTGGTCGTTATCCGGACCTCTTGCGTCTTGCGGCATCTGCGCGCGCTCCCCGCCGATCCAGCTATCCTGCCTGTTGAGGAAACCCCTCAAAACCGCGCGCACCATAGTGAGTGCCGGTGCGGGTGTCAAGCTAGCCAGAGGTCGTATAAGCAATTGAAATTTCTGGATATTTTCCTCGAGCACAGTGCTGCGGCAACGAGTCCACATTCTTGCCGCAAAAAGGGCGTTCGCGCATTCAGCCTGCTTCGCGCACGGCCTGGGCTCCCTTCAGGTCCACCGAAACGAGCTGGCTCACCCCTTTTTCGGCCATGGTCACGCCGAAAAGACGGTCGGCGCGGGCCATGGTGATCGGATTGTGGGTGATGACCACGAAGCGCGTTTCGGTGCGCTCGCACATGGTATCGAGCAGGTTGCAGAACCTTTCCACATTGGCATCGTCGAGCGGGGCATCCACTTCATCAAGCACGCAGATCGGGGCGGGATTGGTCAGGAATACCGCAAAGATCAGGGACATCGCGGTCAGCGCCTGTTCGCCGCCCGACAGAAGGGTCATCGTCTGCGGCTTCTTGCCGGGCGGGCGCGCGATGATTTCAAGCCCGGCTTCGAGCGGGTCGTCGCTCTCGACGAAGGTCAGCTCCGCGGTGCCGCCACCGAACAGCGAGGTGAACAGGTCCTGGAAGTGCCCGTTCACGACGGCGAAGGCCTCGTTCAGCCGCGCGCGCCCTTCGCGGTTGAGGCTGGAAATCCCGGTGCGCAGCTTGGCGATCGCGGCGATCAGGTCTTCGCGGTCCTTGACCATGGTCTCAAGGCGCTCCTGCACCTCCTCGGCCTCGCGTTCGGCCATCAGATTGACCCCGCCCAGCCGCTCGCGCTCCGCCTTCAACCGCTCGATGCGCGATTCAACCTGCGATTCGGGCGGCAGGCTTTCCTCGGGTTTGAGCCCGGCGACCTCGGCGGTCCGGCTTGCCGGAATCGACAAGGCCTCGCTCACGGCGCGCTCAATCTGCTGGCGCTGGGCGATGTTCGCCTTGAGACGTTCCTCGACGCGCGCCATCTCGGCCCGAACGCCGGACAGGGCCTCGGTGGCGGCCTTTGCCGCCCGATCCTTCTCCCGATGCGAGGTTTGCGCCTCCGCCATGCGATCCGAAGCGGTCTTGTGATCGAGCCGTGCCTCGGCGATCTCCGCATCGAGCGCCGCGCGGCGCTCCGCAAATCCGTCCGGCGTCATGGCCAGTGCCTCAAGCTCGGCGCCTACTTCCGCCGCGCGCGATCTGAGCGTCTCGAGCTGGCGCTGCGCACCTTCCGCCCGCCGCCGCCAGCTTTCGGTTTCGCTCTCGATCTGGCGCAGGCGGCCAGTGCGCAACTGCGCCGCATTTTCGAAACCGCCCAGCTTGAGCCGCGCCTGCTCGGCCGCATCCTTGCACCTGTTCAGTTCATTCTGCAGGCCCTGCAACGTCTCGCCCGCATTGGCCTCGTCGCCGGCTTCCTCCAGTGCGATCCGCGCGTCCGCGGCAATGGCTTCGGCTTCGGCAAGGCTGGAACCGAGCCGAACCTGGGCTTCCTCCAGCGCCCCCCGGCGGCTGGTCAATTCAACCATCCGGTGCTGCGCGGCATCGAGGCCTTTTTGCGCCTCGGCAATCGCATGCTGGGCGGCGCGCCATTCGTCGCGGCGGGCCTTCTCTGCCTCGCGCGCTGCATCCAGGTTGGACTTCAGCCGTCCGACCTTTTGGGTCTCGCTTGTTCGCCTTTGACGTGCCGCGGCGATCTCGGCGTCGAGATCGGCGAGCCGGTTGCGTTGGGAAAGCCTTTGCGCGGCTGCGGTCGGCGCGTCGGCCGCCGCCACAAGCCCGTCCCACCGCCACAGCGCGCCATCGATTGTCACCAGCCGCTGCCCGGGGTGCAGGGTGTGCATGAGGATTGGTCCGTCCTCGGCGCTCACCAGCCCGATCTGCCGCAGGCGGCGCGCCAGAAGGTCCGATCCGGTCACGAAGTCTGAAAGCGGTTTGGCGCCTGCCGGCAGGGGCGGGTCGTCTTCAGGACCCGATGCCAGCGCCCAGTGAATCGGCGCGCCGCTATCCGCCGACGCCTCCAGGTCATCGCCCAGAGCCGCGCCTAGCGCCATTTCATATCCCGCCGCGACCTTGAGCTGGTCGACGATCGCGGGCCACAGCGACCCGCCATCCACATTGAGCACCCGCGCCAGCGTGCGCGCCTCGGCTTCGAGTTGGCCCAGATCTGCGTCGATTTCGGCGAGCCGGGGACGCGCGAGATCCAGTTCTGATTCTGCTGCCTGCCGCGCCTCCTCTGCTGCAAGCGCCGAGATTTCGGCGGTCGCCGCCAGGCTTTGGGCCGTCTCCAGTGCCGCCCGGTTGCCCGCGACAGCCGCGTCGGCTTCGACACTGGCGCTCAGCCGCGCCGCTTCGCTCTCCACCTCGGTGATCTGCTGTCTCAACCGCCCGGCACGCGCGGTCGCATCCTCGACGCTGCGAATCAGTTGCGCCCGGCGCGCCCGCAACTGCGCAAGCTCCTCGGTCGCTGCCTGCACCCTGGCTTCGGCTGCGTTCAGGGCTTCGCGCGCGGCCTCGGCCTGCTGGCGGGCCGACCCAGCGGCCTCGTGTTCCTTTTCGGCGTCGCGCTTCAGCGCCGCCCGTTCCTCGTCGAATCGCGCAAGCAGTTCCTCGCTTTCCCTGACCAGCGCGCCTTCGCGCTCCGCATCCCCCGCGATCTGTGCCGCGCGCTCGGTGAGTTCGACCCGCCGCCGGTCTGCACGTCGGGCCTCGTCTTCGAGTTGATCGCGCAATATCGTCAGGCGCTGCAATGCGGCACCCGCTGCTGCCTCCCGGTTGCGCAGCGGCTCCAAAGCCTCCTCGGCGATCTCGAGCGCCTTGGCGGCGCTGCGCTCGGCATGGGTTGCATCGGCAAGCTGGCCGATCAGGCGGGCCTGCGCCGCCTCGGTCTCCTTCTCCGCGAAGCGGGCCGCCACCCAGCGGATATGATAGAGCAGCGCCTCGGCCTTGCGGATGTCCCCCGAGATTGAACGATAGCGGGTGGCCTGCCGCGCCTGGCGCTTGAGGGTTTCGAGCTGCTGTTCGACCTGGGCGACGATGTCGTCGACCCGTTCCAGGTTCTGTTCGGCCGCCCTCAAACGCAGTTCCGCCTCGTGCCGGCGCGAGTGCAGGCCCGAAATGCCCGCCGCCTCTTCGAGAAGCGCCCGGCGCTGTTGGGGCTTGGCCGCAATCAATTCGCCAATCTGGCCCTGGCGCACCAGGGCGGGGGAATGCGCGCCGGTGGAGGCATCGGCGAACAGAAGCTGCACGTCGCGTGCCCTGACCTCGCGCCCGTTCACACGGTAGACGGATCCCGCCTCGCGTTCGATCCTGCGGGTGACCTCGAGGACGTCTGCATTGTTCAATGGGGCGGGCGCCGTGCGGTCGGTATTGTCGAGCACCAGCGTGACTTCGGCCGAATTGCGTCCCGGCCGCCCGCCCGAACCTGAAAAGATCACGTCGTCCATGCCGGAGGCGCGCATTGCCTTGTACGAGCTCTCGCCCATCACCCAGCGCAGGGCCTCGACCAGATTGGACTTGCCGCACCCGTTCGGCCCGACGACGCCGGTCAGGCCCGGCTCGAGATGCAATTCGGTCGGGTCGCAAAATGATTTGAACCCGGTGATCCTGAGACGGGAAAACTTCATGCGCGCCCTCGATCTTCGCGGACGCGCATGAAAGACCCGGATGGGGAGCGAACAATGCAAGGCAGCGCCGGAAGCTCCGGCGCCGGTCGATCGCTAGAGCAGCGGATCGATTTCCTTTGCAAGGTCGTCAATACTCAGTTCTCCCGACAACATCTTGCCGTTCACATAGAAAGTCGGTGTGCCTTCGAGGCCGAACTCGGTGCCTGCCTGGTCACGCAACTTCACCAGATTGTTGTACATATCCTGATTCGTCAGCACGCCCTGATAGGTTTCCTCTGTAAACCCCAGCTGCAATGCAGTGCTTTTCAACAGATCTCCGGGCTTGTCGGTGGCGTACAACTGGTCCTGGATGGTGAACATCACGTCCACGACATGCTGGCTGTCCTGCGCGGTTAGCGCCAGCATCCATTCCAGCATGTCGATGTTGTCGCGCGGATAGGGCCTCAGGATATAGCGGATCTTGCCGGTGTCGATATAGCGCGACTTGACCTCGGGGAAGGTGTTGGCGTTGAAGCGCATGCAATGCGGGCAGGTGAGCGAAGCGTATTCGATCACCGTGACCTTTGCGTCCGCAGGCCCGAGCACGATCTTGTCGGGGATCCCGGCGGGCGCCATCAGCTTGAGCATCGGGTAGAGGTCGCCGTCCTTGGCCAGCGCGGGTACGGACAACCCGGCGGCGCCGGCAATGGGAAGGGTGGCGAGCAGGGCGAGGGTTTGTCTGCGTGAAAGGGTCAAGGTGGGGCTCCAATCGATGTTTGCATGGAAAACTACTCAAGCCGCGCCAATGAGCAAGTGCAAAGCGCCTGAAGCCGGTCAACACGCGGTGAACGGCCGCTTTTGCAAAACCTAGTCGCGCTTTCTGCGTCTGGCCATGCCCTGGCCCAGCCGACTGAGGGCAGAGCGCACGCCATCATCGCGAATGTCGGCGACCGCACGATCGATCCTCGCCTTCTCCTGCGGCTCGAGTTGCACTTCAGACTGCCGCTTTTCCGGTGAACCGGGCCTGAACGGCTCCGCGGCCATGCGCACCCGCCCCACCAGCACATAGCCGAAATAGCGGTTGATCGCCCCGGCAATGGCTGTTTCCTCATGCGCCAGTGCCAGCGCGTGCGACGCCGCACAGCGCAGATAGAGCGTCGCGCCCTCGGCCCCGGCTTCCCCCCGGGGCCAGGTCAGCCGGTCCGGGGCCGCCACCTTGTCATATGGGTGCGGCGCGATATCGGCCCAGCGCGCCACAATGTCCCTGCTGGCAAAGCCGCGCCGCTGAAACACCGGGTCCAGCGCCTTTGTAATGGCTTCGCTGACACTGACTGTCCTGTTGAGGCGCTTGGTTTGTTCGGTCTTGCTGGTCATGGGGTCCGGATCGCGGCGCGCTTGCCAAGTGCGCCGGCCTGCGCTTGAGATGCCGACATCATGCCCCATAAGACACCGATTCAAAAGCTCTTGCCGCTCAACCTCGACACCGGCGCCTTGCTTGACTGGTATGATGCCAGCGCCCGCACACTGCCCTGGCGGGTCGGGCCGGCGGCGCGGGGGGGCGGAATGCGCCCCGATCCCTATCGTGTCTGGCTCTCCGAAGTGATGTTGCAGCAGACCACGGTCGCGGCCGTCGTCGAGTATTACCTGCACTTCACCAGGCGGTGGCCGTCCGTGGGGGACCTCGCCGAAGCCCCGCTCGACGATGTGCTCGGCGCCTGGGCCGGTCTTGGTTATTACGCCAGGGCGCGCAATCTTCACGCCTGCGCCCGCGCAGTGGCGACACGACTGGGCGGGGTTTTTCCGCAGTCCTCCGCGGAGTTGATGACGCTCCCCGGCATCGGGCCCTATACGGCGGCGGCGATTGCCGCGATCTGCCACGACGAGAAGGTGCCTGTCCTTGATGGCAATGTGGAGCGCGTGCTGGCCCGGGTTCTCGCACTCAACGTTCCGGTGCGCGACGCCAAGCCGCAATTGTGCGCGGCGCTCTCAACCCGCGTGCCCGAACGCGCCGGGGATTTCGCCCAGGCGATGATGGATCTTGGCGCAACGCTTTGCGCCCCGCGCCGCGCTCTTTGCGATCGCTGTCCGCTTTCGGGCGGCTGCCGGGCATTCGGTGCGGGGCGGCCGCTCGATTTCCCGGTGAAGCCGACCAGGGCGCAGCGCCCGACGCGCCACGGCCATGCCTTCGTGATCGTCAACAATGACGGCGCCGTCTGGTTGCGGCAGCGGCCTGACAAGGGCCTTCTGGCATCCATGACCGAGGTACCGGGAAGTACATGGGACGAGACCCCGACGCCGCCGGCCGGGCCGCTTGCCGCCGATTGGCGGCCCGCCGGCCACGTGACGCATGTCTTCACCCATTTCCGTCTTGAACTCGACGTTTGGGCGGCCCGAAGCGATGAAGCGCCAGCAAGCGAGGGCTGGTGGGCATCCCCAAGGGAAGTGGCGCGCGCCGCGCTGCCGAGCCTTTATCGCAAGGTTCTCGCCGTGGCTGGCGTCGGACAGGACAAAGCGCAAAAGAAAACCGCCGGCCACAAGGACCGGCGGAGTTTGAACTGACGCGCTTGGAGGTCGCCGATCAGGCGGGCACTTTTTCGAGCCTCGCCCGAACCTGGGAACGCAGATCGTCGATCGGCGCCAGGCTTTCGCCTTGATGGAGATGCCAGTAGGTCCACCCGTTGCAGGCTTCCAGGCCCTGCACCAGCGCACCTACCTTGTGGATCGAACCCGAATACGGCCCGCAGGCCAGCGAGCCATCGGCCCGCACCCTTGCCTTGTGGCGGCCCGAGGCATCGCAGAGTTCGGCGCCCGGCGAGATCAGGCCCTGCTCGATCAGGGACCCGAAGGGAACGCGGGGCTCTGCCCGTTTCGGCCGCGTGGTTTCCAGCGCGTCCGCCTTGCCCGGCTTGAGCGCGGCGATCCGCTTCAATGCTGCGTTGATATAGTCGGCTTCGCGTTCGATCCCGATGAAATGCCGCCCGAGCTTTTTCGCCACTGCGCCGGTGGTGCCGGTGCCAAAGAAGGGGTCGAGCACCACATCGCCTGGCTGCGTCGTCGCCATCAGGATGCGATAGAGCAGCGCTTCGGGCTTCTGGGTGGGGTGGACCTTGTCGTCGTTCTCGTTCTTGAGCCGCTCGTTGCCCGTGCAGATCGGGAACAGCCAGTCCGAACGCATCTGCGTGTCGCCGTTGGAGAGCTTGAGCGCCTCGTAGTTGAACGTGGGCCGGCTCTTCTGGCTCCTCGACGCCCAGATCAGCGTCTCGTGGGCGTTGGTGAACCGGGTGCCACGGAAATTGGGCATGGGGTTGGACTTGCGCCACACGATGTCGTTGAGCAGCCAGAACCCGATATCCTGCAGCGCGGTGCCGACCCGGAAGATGTTGTGATACGAGCCTATGACCCAGATCGCGCCATCCGGCTTGAGTATGCGGCGCGCGGCCTTGAGCCAGGCCCGGGTGAATTCATCATAGTGCGCGAAGCTGTCGAACTTGTCCCAGTCGTCGTCGACCGCATCGACGCGCGACTGGTCGGGGCGGGTGAGGCCTGCCTCCAGCTGCAGGTTGTATGGCGGATCGGCGAACACCAGGTCCACCGAGTCCGGTGGAAGGGCGTTCATGTGTTCGATGCAGTCCCCAACGAGGATGGTATCGATGGGCAACCCTTCGGCCTGCGGCTCTCGCCGCGAGCGCGGGGCTGCCTTACGCCCGGCGTTCAACATACGCTTAACCCTAACGCAGCACTAACGAATTCCTTCTAGCTGCGTTGGGGTTAAGCCCGGCCTAATCGCTAGGGTTAACGTTTGGTGAATTCGCCTTCAGGCGCCGGCCGGCAACAATGCTGCGACCGACAGGATCAGCGCCAGCGCGAAGCAGATGTTGAGAATCCGGCCCGCCCTTTCAGAGCGCAGCATCTGCGCAAGAAGCGCGCCCGCCGCCAGCCACACCCAGTCCCCCGCGAGGATGATCACAAACAGCATGCCGATCTTGAACAAGACGTCCGTGATCGGTGACGAGGCGAAGATCGTGTAGCCCGCGAAGATCGCGCCGATGGCCGCGAACGCCTTGGGATTGGTGATCGCCAGCATGAATCCGCTGGTGAAGCCCGGTGGGCGATCTCCCGGTTCCGCCTCGCGCAGCGGTTTTGCGGTGGCGATTTTCCAGGCCAGATAGAGAATGTAGGCCGATGCGACGATGGTCAGCACGCCACGCGCGGCCGGCAGGGCGAACAGAACCCCAACGAGCCCGGTGGCGATCAGCACCGCGTCGAAAAGGGTTCCGGCAATGATGCCGGCGAGATAGCGCCCACCGCGCCGGGGGCCGTAGGCGGCGCCGGTTGCGGCAAGACTCATGGTCGCGGGGCCGGGGCTGAGAAACAGCGCCAGCATGCTCACCAGCATGGGCCAGGGCGCGTTCATTGGCGTTCCCCTGCCGTTCGCATCGGGGCAAAGCTGGTGCGGTGGTGCCGGCTCGGGCCAAGGCGCTCTATGCATTCCATGTGCTCGGCGGTGCCATAGCCCTTGTGCCCGGCAAAGCCAAATCCGGGCGCGTCGACATCCATGATCGGGCACATGCGATCACGGGTCACCTTGGCGACGATGGAGGCAGCTGCGATGCTGAGCGAACGCCCGTCGCCGCCGATCAGCGCCCGCGCCGGGCAGGGCAGGTCGTCGGGTATGTCACGCCCGTCGATCAGGGCCAGTCCGGCGGCAACGGGGAGCCCCAATACGGCCGCGCGCATTGCCCAAAGGGTTGCGCCCCTGATGTTGAGGCGGTCGATCGTCTCGGGGGGCATTGCCACGACCGAAACGCGCGCCTCCGCCATGATCGTCTCGAACAGGGCATCGCGCCGCCTCGCCGACAGTTTCTTGCTGTCGTTCAGGCCCATTGGAAGGCGCGCCGGATCGAGAACGACTGCCGCTGCGACCACGGGACCGGCCAAAGGCCCGCGGCCCGCTTCGTCCACCCCGCAGACGAATTCGAGACCAGCCTCCAACGCGGCGGCTTCGGAGGCGAAATCGGGACCGGTGGAGGTGACGCGGCGAATCATCGGGCAAGCATGCGACAACCGGCCGCCCCAGTCACTCGCCGTTGGCCGATCAGAACAGGCTGAGTTGCCGATCCTCGCGCCTTGGCTGCTCGAACAGGTCAGTGCGCAGAGGCGGCAGCCTCCGCGCCAGTCCATAGCGTTCGCAGGCCTTCTCGAATCGTTGTCTGAGCATGATCGCGTAAGGTCCGTCTCCGCGCATCCGCGAACCGTAACGCGGGTCGTTGTCTCGTCCGCCACGCATGTCGCGCACCAGGGAAAGCACATGCCGGAGCTTGCCGGGGTGGTGGCGCAGCAGCCATTCGCGGAAGATATTGCGCACCTCGCCGGGCAACCTCAGCACAATCATGCTTGCCGCCCGTGCGCCCTGCGCCGCCGCCGCGTCCAGAATGCGCTCGAGTTCGGCATCGTTGATCGCCGGAATCATCGGCGCCGCCATCACCATGGTTGGCACCCCCGCTTCCGAGAGAAGCCGCATGGCCTCGAGCCGCCTTGCCGGCGTGGAGGCGCGCGGCTCCATCGAGCGCGACAACTTGTGGTCCATGCTGGTCACCGAGATCCCGACATTGACCAGGCCAAGCGCGGCCAGTTCCACCAGCAGATCGAGATCGCGCGCCACCAGGGCCGATTTGGTGGTGATGGTCACGGGGTGTCGCGCCTCCAGCAACACCGAAAGAATGTCGCGCATCAGCTTGTGCTGGCGTTCGGCCGGCTGATAGGGGTCGGTATTGGTGCCAATGGCGATGGGCTGCGGCTTGTACCTGGGCTGCGCCAGTTCGCGCTTGAGCACCTCGGCGACATTGCTCTTGACGAAGATGTCGCGCTCAAAATCGATGCCGGCGGAAAGCCCCAGATAGGCGTGCGATGGCCGCGCGAAGCAATAGGTGCAGCCGTGCTCGCAGCCCCGATAGGGGTTGATGGACCTGTCAAAGCCGATATCGGGGGATTCGTTGCGCGTAATTGCCGAACGCGCCCGCTCGCTGTGCTCGACCGTCTCGAACACGGGAAGGGGATCGTTCTCGCTCCAGCCGTCATCGAACCCTTCGCGGCTCAGCCTCTCGAACCGCCCGCTGGCGTTCGTCTGCGCGCCGCGGCCGCGGTTGCGGTCAGCGCTCACCATGGGCCGGCCCATCAGGTCGGCGTCACGGGTGCCCTTGAGCCTTTCCAGTGCGTCGAACGAGGGCGCGACGTTGATCCCCATCGTGATTCTCCCTTGCGCCAGGGCCAAGAGAATCGGCCCCTAATCGTTTCTTAACGATAGCAGCGCAACGAGAACAAATAAAGAACATTTGCGCGGGCTACAAACCCGGCGCACGCTTTCAGCGTTCGGACAGCCTCGGCATCACCTCAATGAAGTTGCACGGCTTGTGGCGGTTGTCGAACTGCTGGCTGAGGATGCCTTCCCATGCATCCCGACAGGCGCCGCGCGAGCCCGGCAGGCAGAAAACGAAAGTGGTGCCGATCAGTCCCGCCGTTGCCCGTGACTGCAGGCTGGATGTGCCGATCGTGGTTGCCGAATACTGGTGGAACAGCACCGAGAACCCTTCCATGCGCTTGTCGAACAGCGGCTCCACGGCTTCCGGGGTCACGTCGCGCCCGGTGAAGCCTGTTCCACCCGTCGTCAGAACGGCGTCGATTTCCGGATCGGCGACCCAGGCCTGTAGCTGCGCCCGGATCTTCTGGATGTCGTCGCGCACCACGGCCCGGGCGACGCATTTGTGGCCGTCTTCCTCCATCAGCTTCTTGAGCAGGGCACCGCCTGTGTCGGTTTCCAGCGTTCGGGTATCCGATACCGCCATCACCGCGATGTTGAGCGGAACGAACGGCTTGTTGGTATCGAGTTCGGACTTGAACATCGCTGTTACTCCATATTGCCCTTGTTTCGATTGTCGCCCTCGGCGTGATCGGGCCCGTCCGCCGGTTGGTCATCAGGTGTGGCTTCGCCACCATCCTCGGGTTCGTCAACGATCGTGTCGTCGTCGGATGGAAGAGGTTCCTCTTCCTCCTCGGCACGCGGGTCGAGCACCAGGCTGGCGGCAGGGGCAGCCTTGCCCACAGCCAGCGGCCGGAACGGCTCACGGTTCTCGTCCTCCTTGGCGGGGCGCATCCGCATGCGCAGGACCGCGAACCCCGCGAGTGACAGATGCACAACCGTGGTCACCGCGAACATGGCCGCGGGCGCGATCATGTTCATTGCCGCCGCCGCGACGATCGGCCCGATGGCAAGGCCGATCCCGTAGACCAGCAGCATGCCCGAGGCGATCTTGGCGAACTCGCCCTCCTTGGCGAAGTCGTTGGCGTGGGCCACCGCGATGGCATAGATCGGATAGGCGGCAAAGCCATAGGCGCCGAACAGAAGATAGGCCCACCAGCCGCCGCCCGGATTGCTGAGCAGGAACAGCAGGCCGACCAAGGCCCCGGCCAGCGAGGCCCCGATCAGCACGATACGGCGGTCGACGAAGTCCGAAATCCGCCCCAGCGGCAACTGGGCGACGGCGCCGAGGATCACCGCCACGCTCATCAGGTATGCGATGGTGGAGGAATCAAGGCCGCGCGCAATGCTGAACACCGGGGCCAGCGTACCAAAGGTTCCGTTGGCCATGCCCACTGCAAAGCTCGCCATCACCGCAACCGGCGATGTCCGGTACAACAGGCCCACATCGAGGCGCGCCGAGGCGAGCGGACGCGGCTGTGCGCTGCGGGTGAGGGCAGTCGGCAGCACCGCCATGGCAAACGACAGGGCGCCGAGCACGAAGGGCAGGTAGCCCGCGACCCCGGTGACCGACATGGCCATCTGCCCGCCGGTCGAGGCGACGAGGTTGATTGTGGTGTAGGTGGAGAACACCATGCCGCGGCTCTTGTTGTCCGCGACCTCGTTCAGCCAGCTTTCCACGATCATCGCTGCGCCGGCAAAACAGAACCCGGAGAACACGCGCAGCACGATCCAGCCCACGTCGTTCACCCACAACAGGTTCAACAGGATGGTGACCGTGCCAACGGTCGCCATGACCGAATACGAACGGATATGCCCCACGCGCCGCACCAGCATGGGCACAAGGACCGATCCGGCGACGAACCCCACCGACCAGCCGGTGCCGATCAGCCCCAGGGCATAGAGCGGAAAGCCCTCCTGCGCGCCGCGCACCGACAGCAGCAGGCCTTGCAGCCCGCCGCCGAACATCAGCAGCGCGGAACCGAGCAGCAGGGCGAATATCTTGATTACATGCGTCATGGATCGTTCCGGAAATGCAGCCGGGATGAGAGGGCGCCCGGCGTCAACGCCTACACGCCTTGACCCGTGCCGACAATAACCCCTCCCCGGTCAGGTCGGCGAATGTGTGGCATCGTCATGCGCCTCCATGGCCTTCTTCAGCGAAAGCAGGTCGCGCCACGCGTTTCGCTTGGAAGCGGGTTGCCGGAGAAAGAACGCGGGATGCAGCATCATCAGGGCCCGCATGTGATGATCGCCGATCGTAAGGTCGCGCCATTGCCCCCGCGCCCGCGTAATGGCGATGTGCTCGCCGAATACGGCATTGGCGGCGGGGCCGCCCAGGGTTACCAGAATTTCAGGCCGCACCAGTTCGATCTGCCGTCGCAGGAAGGGCAGGCACAATTCGGTTTCCACGGGTGTCGGCGCCCTGTTGCCGGGCGGACGCCACGGCACGGAATTGGCGATGTAGACCCTGGTGCGGTCCAGGCCGATGGCGCCCAGCATGCGGTCGAGCAGGTGTCCCGAGCGCCCCACGAAGGGTTTGCCCTGCAGATCCTCCTCGCGGCCCGGCGCTTCCCCCACCAGCATGATCCTCGCCTGCGGATTGCCGTCCGAGAAGACCAGTTGCGTCGCACTGAACTTCAGGCCGCAGCCATCAAAGGCTTCGAGTTTCTCGCGCAAGTCCTCGAGCGTACGCGCCGAGGCCGCGATCGCCCGGGCGTCGTCCGGCGTCATGTCGGCCTGCCCGGCCTTGAGCGCGGGCGAATTCGGGGTGGGCGGCGCCGGCATCCGCGCTGCGGGTTCCCGGCCAGGTCTGTTATCGCGGTCCGGGAGGGTGCGTTGGGCGGCGGGCCGCGCCGGCGCTGCCCGTCGGGCGGCCTGGGCCGCGAATCTGTCCACCGGTTTCTCGCCCACGGCGATATCCACGCCCGCCGACCGGTACCAGTCGACAAGCGCAATGGGGTCGTGATCGGCGTTATCTGGTTGCGGGGCCATGGTTGCGGTTATGTCACACGGGGCCGAGGCTTGCCAGCGCTCGTGCTTTCTTGCGCCTTTGGCGCTACACGATACTCTGACTTGCGGCTCGGTCGCAAAATAGCCAATGTTCGCATCGAACACCGAATACCGGATTCCCGAGGAAAGTCTGATCAACGTGACCCAAACCGCCCGATTCTGGCCGCGCCTTTTCACTCTCGTTTTCGCAGGACTTGCCGTTGCGGCTCCGTCGCGGGCGGAAGACAGCGTGATTTCGCTGATGAACCCCAGCCCCACCGGAACCTATCTGGCCGGCCAGCAGGCTCTCCAGGTGCTCGACGCAGGGCAGGCCTCGCGTTTCTTTCTCGATGGGGCCACCGAGGAATGGGACAACCCCGTGCTTGTGGATCGCGCTTTCGTCTCGCTCGCCGGAGCGGGCAAGATGGACGACGCCAAGACCATTGCCCGCCATCTGGTGGAGCTGGATCCGCAGAACGAACTTGGTCACCTGGTGCTGGCCGCCGCGGCGCTCAAGGAACGCCGCTACAATTCCGTGCCCACCGAACTCGAACCCATTGGCACCGATACCTTCGTGGGCATCACGGGTGCGCTCATGCACGCGTGGGCGGAGATCGGGCTGGGCGATGTCAAGTCCGCCAACAAGGTGCTCGACGATATCGGGCGGTCCGGGCTTGACGATTTCCTTGTGTTCCATCGGGCGTTGATGGCCGATGTGGCCGGTGAGACCGATACCGCTATCGCTCTGGCGAAGAAAGCCTATGAGGGCAATCCGCTGGTGCCGCGCGTTGTCGAGGCCTATGCGAGAATTCTCGCCAATGCCGGCCGTTTCACGGAAGCGATGAAGCCGATCAGCGATTTCGAGAACCAGGGGCTCGACGATCCGCTTGTCAGCCAGGTCAAGCTCGATATCGAGAAGAAGATCCGTCCCGGAAAGCTGGCCGCCAACGCCCAGGAGGGCGCGGCGGAAATGTTCCATTCCATCGGCAGCGCGTTGCTGCGCGACGGCTCGACCGACATTGCGATGGTCTTCATGCGGATCGGGCTCTATCTCGATCCGGCGGACGACATGATCGCCATGTCGCTGGCCGGCCTGCTCGAAGGCGCCGGCCGCCCGGACGAAGCCAACGCGATCTATGCCGAGATTCCGCGCAGTTCCCCCTACCGCACCAGTGCCAATGTCCGGACTGCCGAAAATCTCGACGCGCTGGGCCAGCGTTCCGAAGCCATCCGGCGCCTGCAGAACATGGTGGCGGTCAATCCCGACAATCTGGACGCGGTATCCGTGCTTGGCGACATCCTTCGTTCCGACAAGCAATATGCCGCGGCGGCCGAGGCCTATTCCCAGGCGCTCAGGATCGCGGGCGGCGGCAACCGCCCCAGCGACTGGCGGTTCTTCTATGTGCGCGGCATCGCCTATGAGCGCAACAAGGAGTGGCCGAAGGCCGAGGCCGATTTCAAGGCCGCCCTCAAGCTCAATCCCAACCAGCCGCAGGTGCTCAACTATCTGGGCTATTCGTGGGTCGACAAGGGCATTCATCTCACCGAGGCGCTCGACATGATCAAGCGCGCGGTCAGCGCCGATCCGTCCGACGGCTATGTGGTGGACAGCCTTGGCTGGGCCTATTACCGGCTGGGCCGGTTGAGCGAGGCGGTGCAGACCATGGAGCAGGCCGTCAAGCTGCGTCCCAACGATCCCGAGATCAACGATCACCTCGGAGACGTCTACTGGAAGGTGGGCCGCAAGCTGGAGGCGCGGTTCCAGTGGACCATCGCCCGTGATCTCGATACCGAAGGCGCGGTCAAGGCCAGGGTCGAGGAAAAGCTGAAGAACGGTCTGGACGCTGCCGCGCCGACAAATGGCTGACGTCCATATTGAAGCCGCGAACGCCAAGATCAATCTCGCGCTGCATGTCACCGGCCGCCGGGCCGATGGCTACCATACGCTTCAGAGCATGGTGGTGTTCGCGGAACTGGCCGATGAATTGCAGGCGATCCCTGCCGCCGCCGACCGGCTGAGCGTTCAGGGACCCTTCGCCGCCGGCCTGGGGCCGTCGCGCTCCAACCTGGTGATGAAGGCCGTCGCCGGCTTCCGCCAGCGCTGGCCGGACCTCTGTCCCAGGGGGCTGGATGTGCGGCTGACCAAGAACCTGCCTGTCATGGCCGGACTGGGAGGCGGTTCCGCCGATGCCGCCGCAACCCTTCGCCTGCTGCTCGCCATCGCAGGCGTCGACGTCGATCGCGCCGAACTCAACGATCTCGCCGTTTCGCTCGGCGCGGACGTGCCAGCCTGCCTGTTGTCGCGGCCTTGCCTCGTCGCGGGCATCGGCGAAACCGTCACGCCGCTCCGCGACTTTCCGGCGAGTTTCGTTGTCCTTGTCAATCCCATGCGCCCGGTTGTCACCGCCGACGTCTTTCGTCGTCTCGACAGGCACGCCTTCGCGCCCCTGCCGGAATTGCCCGAAAGCCTCGACCGCACCGCCATGCTCGCCATGTGGCTTGAAGATACGCGCAACGACCTGCAATCCGCAGCGCTCGGCCTCGTTCCCGAGATCGGCGATATCGAAGCGCGGCTGAGGCGCGCGCCCGGATGCGTGTTTTCCCGCATGTCCGGCTCTGGAGCGACCGTGTTTGGCCTGTTCGGATCGGGTCAGCTTGCCCATCTTGCCGCCCAGGAACTCCGCCGGGAATGGCCCGATTTCTGGATCGCCGCCGCTCCGCTGGTCGCCGCCTGAGCCCTTTGAGGGCCCGTGAACTCGCCAGAGCCCCCGATTTGCTGTTGAATGCCTCAAGGGTTACCCCCGGAAAGCGCCAACGCGGGAGTCGTGATGCGGGCCGTCATTCATCGCCAATACGGGCCTCCCGATGTGCTGAAGCTGGTCGATATTCCGCGGCCCGAGCCGCGCGCCGGCGAGATTCTGGTCAGAGTCGTCGCCTCCACGGTCAACAGGTCGGACTGTGGGTTCCGCGCGGCTACCCCTGCGATCTCGCGGCTGTTCACCGGCCTGTCCCGCCCAAGGCGCCCGCGTCTTGGCACCGAGTTCTCGGGCGTGGTAGCGGGGTTGGGTGAGGGGGTCGCCAATTTCGCCGAGGGCGACGCCGTGTTCGGGCGGACCCAGGATTTCGCCATGGGCGCCTGGGCGGAATACCTGACGGTCCCCGCCGACGGCGCGGTTGCCCGAAAGCCCGGCAAGCTGACATTCGCCGAGGCGGCGGCGCTGTGTGACGGGGCCATGCTCGCCGGCATGTATCTTGCGCTGGTCGATTTCGACCGGCAGCGCCGTGTGCTGATCAACGGTGGATCGGGGGCCATCGGTTCGGCGGCGGTGCAACTGGCCAAGGCGCGCGGGGCAACCGTCACCGCCGTGTGCAAGACCGAGACCGTCGAAATCGTCCGCGCCCTCGGTGCGGATCGTGTCATCGACTACCGGAAGGAGGACTTCACCCGCATCTCCGGTGCTTTCGACGTGGTATTCGATGCCGTGGGAAAGTCGAGCCATGGCGCGTGCAGGCGGCTCTTGCCCGATGGCGGCATCTTCATGGCCACCGACCTCGGACCCTTTTGGCAGAACCCGTTTCTTGCCCTGAAGACGGCGCTGTTCGGTGGGCGGATCAAGGTCTATTTCCCCGTCCCCAGCTACCGCGCGGAGCAGGCCCTCCAACTCGCCGGCCTCGCTGAACAGGGCAGATATGCCCCGTTGATCGACCGCACCTATCCACTGGAGGAGATCGTCGCGGCATCCGAATATGTCGAGACCGGCGAAAAGATCGGCAACGTCGTCATCGCGATAGGCAAGCAGGCGGATAGCCGTTGATTCATCAAGATGGCGCTGGCCGACGCGTCACTCTTCCGCCAGTAGCAACCGCTGCAACGCGCCGCTTATCCACTCCCGATGGTCGTCGGGGGTCCTGCCGCCCGCGCCAGTCCACAACGTGAAAATCTCGGGACTGGCCAGTGACCACACCTGATCGACCGCAATCTGCTCGTCCGGACAGGCCCGCAACCCCCCGGCCTTCTTGAGCGCGACGACGAAGCGCAGCAGGTTCTCGCGCCGCGCCGCGTGCAACTGCGCGTAGAGCCCGGCCATTTCCGGATCGGTTTCGGCCGCCGACCGTACCACCGCCATGATCGGCGCCACGCGCGCGAGCACGGAACAGACGTCCGCGCAAAACCTGTCCACCATCATCGTCGGGTCCGTTGTCGTCTGTATGACCTGCCGCTCGGCCTGTTCCATGAAGGGAACGTCGGGGCGAGCGCCGCGCATCGCCGTGGCGACCATCGCCCGCACGATTTCCCGCTTGTTGCCGAAACGCGCGTAAATGGTCTCCTGCGAAACGCCTGCGCGCCTGGCTATTCCTGCAATCGTTGTGGCTGACCAACCGTTGACGACGAACAGTTCGCGGGCTGCGTCGATAACCGCCGCCTGGGTTGCCTGCGCCTGCATTTCACGGCGTTGCGAGCGGTATCGGCGTTTGGGCTTGACTTCTTCACTCAATGGATACACCATTACTGTATTGAAAACATCAAAAGTGTATCGTAATTATCGGGAGGGGGAAACGGCTGGTTGCGGTAAGGGCAACGGCAGGCAACCCCGAAGGCAGAAACCGTTTTCGAGAAGGGAACAGGCAGATGGTGGAAAGTGCTGCGCCGGGCCGGCCAATGCGTGTGCTGCGGGCACCGCCTCCGCTCGTATTCGGTATGGCCTTTGCGACAGGTGCGCTGCTGCACCGGTTCGTGCCGTTTCCGGCTGCGCCCCTGCCTCAGTTCCTGCATCTTGCAGGTCTTGTGGTCCTGTTCGCGGGGCTTTGTCTCGCCGTGTGGCTCGCCGGCACGTTCCTGGTCCGCAGGACCACCCTCAACCCGTTTGCCGATCCGTCCGTGTTCATCGCCTCGGGCGCCTACAGAATCTGCCGGAATCCGATGTACCTGTCTCTCGTCCTGATCAGCATCGGCGGCGCGGTTGTGCTGGGCTCGGCATGGCCGCTCCTGACGCTGCTCGCGCCGCTCGCACTGCTGGATCGGGTGGTTATCCCCTTCGAAGAGGCGCGCATGCTCTCTGTGTTCGGAGAAAGCTACCGGGCCTATTCCCGGCGCGTCCGGCGCTGGCTCTGAACCGGTCTGGCGCGCCCTCAGTAGGCGCGGGCGACACAGAAATCGGCAATATCGGCCAGAAGCGTGCGCATCTCCGAGGGCGGCAGCGCCATGAGCGCCTCCCGGGCCGCTGCGGCATGTGTTTCCGCCTTCGCCAGGGTACGGCTGAGTGCCTTCCGCCGATTGAGGATCTCGATGACCTGGCCAAGTGTCTCGGCGTCGGCATCGGCCTTGCCCAGTACGGCGCCGATCAGCGCAGTTTCTTCCGGCGTACCGTCAGCCAGCGCGAGAATGACTGGCAGCGTCATCTTGCCCTCGCGCAGGTCATCGCCGGTGTTCTTGCCAAGGCTCCCCGCCGCGCCGCCATAATCGAGCACGTCATCGACCAGCTGGAACGCCAGCCCCAGCTCAAGGCCGTAGCAGGCAAGGGCTTCGCGCCCGATATCGTCGGCACCGCCCGCCATCGCGCCAACGGCTGTCGCGGCCTCGAAAAGCGTTGCGGTCTTGGCGCGAATGACCTCGTGGTAGTCCTCGGCGGTCGTCGAGAGGTCCTTGGACTTGGCGAGCTGGAAGACTTCGCCTTCCGCGATCACGGTGGCGGCGCGCGACAAGACGTTCAGTGCCGGCAGGTTGCCGGTCTCCACCATCATCAGGAAGGCCTGACCGAGCAGGAAATCGCCCACCAGCACACTCGCCTGATTGCCCCAGATCATGCGTGCCGCGCGTCGTCCGCGCCGCATCTCGCTCTCGTCCACAACATCGTCGTGCAGGAGCGTCGCGTTGTGCATGAACTCGACCGCGGCGGCAAACTTGATGTGGTCAGCCCCCGGCCCGCCGAACATGGCCGCCGCCGCCAGGGTCAGCATCGGGCGAAGGCGCTTGCCGCCGGCCTCGATCAGGTAGCGGGCGAGTTCGGGCACCAGGTCAACGTGAGACTCGGCGCGGGACAGGATGAGCGCGTTGACCGCGTCCATGTCGCCGCGCGTGGCGTCCACCAGTCGCTCGAGAGCGCCGCTGGCCGTCTGTTCCTTGTGCACTGTCGTCGCGCTCAACGCCATTTCGTTCAGGGTCCAACCCTCGCCGCGACGCTTCTTTTGGCGCCGGCTGTTGAAAAGGCATCCGCCTTTCGCCCATTGTGGCTAAGGTATCTGCCTTTGCTGATGGTGCCATGTCCGTAGACCACACTGCCGGTTTTGTAAAACATCAAGAGTTGACGCGCGATGCCTTTTTGGGGGGAAAGCTGCATGTGTCGCAGCCCGCCAAGGGGTTTCGGGCCGGCACGGACTCCGTCCTGCTCGGCGCCAGCGTCGCGCCGGCCAGCACAAGCCTCCTCGACCTGGGCGCGGGCGCGGGCGTCGCGGGCCTGGTTGCGCTCGCCCATAATCCCGGCCTTTCCGCCCTGCTGGCCGAAGCCGATCCCGAGATGCACGCGCTCGCAAGGGCCAATATCGAAAGCAACGGGTTCGATGGCCGGGCAGGGACGTCTCTTGTCGATGTCACTGCGACCGGCAAGCAAAGGCTGGAGGCCGGCCTTGCCGCAAACGCATTCTCAACGGTCATCGCCAACCCGCCCTATTTCGACGCTGATTCCGGCACCAGGTCCAGTCTCGCGCCAAGGGCGGGGGGACGCCACATGGCGGCGGCCGCGCTCGACGCCTGGGTGAAGACCGCCGCTGCCTGCGCGGCGGGCTGGGGCGAGGCGATCTTCATCTACCGGGCCGACGGGCTTCGGGAATTGCTCGACGCCTTCGCCGCCCGCTTCGGCAATATCGATGTCCTGCCCGTCGCGCCCAGGCCGCGCGAGCCCGCGGCGCTGATCCTCGTGCGCGGCATAAAGGGCTCAAGGGCGCCCCTCACGCTGCTCTCCCCGTTGGTCCTGCACGGCGAGACGGGTCGTGGCTATGCACCGGAAGTCGAAGCCGTACTGCGCGGGAAATCGATACTGCACTGGCGCGGAAACGGCGGAGTGCCTAAATGACATCGGCACACGCAAGGATAACTCGATCATGAGCGAAGCAAGGAACCCACATGTCGCAACCGGTCCTTTGGGTTGGCGCGCCCTGCTGGCCCGGTTCACCGGCCGCAAGGGGCCGGTGGTGCCAATGGTGCGACTGCAGGGGCCGATTTCGGCGGACAGCCGCCCGGGCCGGATCAATATCGCCGGCGTTGCGCCGCTGCTGGACCGCGCCTTTTCGATGAAACGCGCGCCTGCGGTCGCCATCGTGGTCAATTCGCCGGGCGGATCGGCGGTGCAGTCGCGCCTGATCGCCAAGCGTATCCGTGACCTTGCGGTGGAAAAGGAGAAGCCTGTCCTGGTCTTCGTCGAGGACGTCGCCGCCTCGGGTGGCTATTTCATAGCCACCGCCGGGGACGAAATCATAGCCGATCCCTCCTCGATCGTGGGATCGATCGGCGTGATTTTCGCCGGCTTCGGCTTCGATGACGCCATCGCCCGGATCGGCGTTTCGCGGCGCATCTACACCGCCGGCCGCAACAAGGCGACCCTCGACCCCTTCCTGCCCGAGAAAAAGGAGGACGTGGAGCGCATCAAGGCCATGGAACTCGACGTGCACGGCGTCTTCATCGACTACGTGAAGGCGCGGCGCGGGGAAAAGCTCAAGGGCGCCGACGACGACCTGTTCACCGGTGAATTCTGGAGTGCCGTGCGCGGCATCGAAATGGGGCTGGTGGATGCGCTCGGCGACATGCACGCAACCTTGAAGGAGCGGTTCGGCGACGACGTGCGCATAAAGCCCGTGGCGCCAAAGAAGCCGCTGTTCGCCTTGCCGCGCTTCGGCCTTGGCACTGGCGGCGGCCGGGATCTGGCTGGCGACGTGGTCGCCGCAATCGAAGACCGGACCCTTTGGTCCCGCTTCGGCCTGTGAGGCAGCGTGACAGCGATCCTCATACGTTTTGTGCTGATGGCGGTCCTTGGCGCCATGATCTATTTCGGGATCAGGGGGATCTGGCGTGACTGGACCGCCCAGTTCCGCCAGGACGACGAGGTGAAGCGCGCGCGCGACCGGCGCGAATCCAAACGGCCCGACGTGGTCGAACTCAAGCGCGACAAGGACGGCGTGTTTCGTCCCGGTGGCCGGGACGACGACGATCGGCGCGCTTGACCGCCTGCAAGTCCTCTCATAGGGTCGCGCCGCTTCTTACCTGCCCGGATGCTGCCCGCACATGACCGACGCCACCAAGTCCCACATGGACCCGCGGAATTCCTTCCAGGGTCTCATTCTCACCCTGCAGAACTACTGGGCCGGGCTGGGCTGCGTCATCCTGCAGCCCTATGACATGCAGATGGGCGCGGGCACCTTCCACCCGGCAACGACCCTTCGCGCGCTTGGCCCGAAGCGCTGGAACGCCGCCTATGTGCAGCCCTCGCGACGCCCAACCGATGGCCGCTATGGCGAGAACCCCAACCGCCTGCAGCACTACTACCAGTTCCAGGTGATCCTGAAGCCGTCGCCGCCCGACATCCAGCAGCTCTATCTCAATTCGCTCTATGCCATCGGTATCGATCCCGGGGTCCACGACATCCGCTTCGTCGAGGACGATTGGGAAAGCCCCACGCTCGGCGCATGGGGCCTTGGCTGGGAGGTGTGGTGCGACGGCATGGAAGTCAGCCAGTTCACCTATTTCCAGCAGGTCGCCGGTTTCGACTGCAACCCGGTCGCCGGCGAGCTGACCTATGGGCTTGAGCGGCTGGCGATGTACATCCAGAACGTGGAGAACGTCTACGATCTCAATTTCAACGGCGGCGACAACGACAAGGTCACCTATGGCGATGTCTTCTTGCAGAACGAGCAGGAATTCTCGCGCTACAACTTCGAGGCGGCCGATACCGAAATGCTGTTCCGGCACTTTGCCGACGCCGAGACCGAGTGCCGTGCGCTGCTTGAAAAAGGCGACCAGGGCGAGCGTCACACGCTGGCCGTTCCCGCCTATGAACAGGTCATCAAGGCGTCCCACACCTTCAACCTGCTCGATGCGCGCGGGGTGATCTCGGTGACCGAGCGCCAGAGCTATATCCTGAGGATCCGCGAACTGGCCAAGGC
>DATCMU010000021.1:0-70912 GCA_036563245.1 Devosiaceae bacterium
TGGCCTAGGCGACACGGCAGCCACGGGCCCCGGAACCGGGCTCAGCCTGCGCCGCCAGACTTTGGGCGAAGGTGCCCAGTTCGGGCCGTAGCATTGCCCAGATCGTGACCAGCGCGGCGGCGGCGCCAGCGCCAAGGAACAGGACATCGAGATCCCACTTGCCGATCGCCCCGGAAATCGCCTGGGAAAGCGGCACCAGGCCGGTATTGGCAAACATGAGAAAGCTCATCACCCGGCCGAGCATCGCCCTGGGCGTGTTGGCCTGCATCCAGGTGAACAAGAGAATGGCGATATACCCGTTACCCAGTCCGAGAAGCGCCAGCAAAAGGCAGTCCAGCGCGGTGGACGGGATGTAGCCCAGCCCGCCGACGACCGCCGAGAAGGCAAACAGCAGGGCGACCAGCAGCGTCTTCACCGTCGCACCGCCGGGGCGCGGCAGGGCGCCGGCGGCGATGAACCCGAAAAGGTTGCCGACCGAAAACGACGACATCAGCATGCCAAAGGCCGCCGCGCCTTCGGGCAGGCGCGAATTCGCGATCAGGGGTATGCCCACCAGCAGCGGCCCGATCAGCAGGAAGTTGATGGCGGCGAGCAACACAAACACCAGCCGCAAGGCCTCGTCCCCCCAAACATGCCCCCAGGCGCTGCGGATCGCGGCGAAAATGCCCTCTTCCGAGACCGGGGATCGTTCACCCTTCACCGGTCCGGCACCGCGGATCATGACCAGGCAGAGCGCGGAAACCGCGAAACTCGCCGCATCGATCGCGTAGGCGTAACCGACGCCATGTAGCGTGTTTGCGTACATGCCGATGACAATGCCCGCCAGCGACGGGCCGACGAAGCCTGCGAGCTGGGTTGCTCCCATGATCATCGAATTGCCGGCCTGCAACTGGTCCTTGTCAACCAGCATGGGGACGATTGAATTCTGCGCGGGAATGGCAAATCCCGCGACGAGCCCGAAGCCCAGGCTGAAGACATAGAGCATCCAGATCTCGATCGTCCCGGTCAGGACCGCAAAGGCCATCAGCCCGACCAGCACCAGACGGATTGCATCGGCCGCCAGCATCATGTTGCGCGGCGAGAACCGGTCGGTGATCGCACCGCCGATGAGCATGAACGCGGCGCGCGGGAACCCTTCAAGGGCGAGCACGATCCCGAGCAGCATCGGGTCGCCGGTGAGTTGAAGCACCAGCCACGGCGTGGCGATCAGGGCGAACTGGTCGCCCAGAAGGGACAGACTTGTCCCGGTGAACACCAGCCGGAAATCGGCGAGCGACATGACCCTCAACACTGGATTGGGAACTGACTTGGGCTTGGTCATCGCGGCCTCCGGTTCTGGCATTCGATCCGCGGCCATATACATTACAAAGAAATCTTTGCAAAGATTTTTTTGCATTCTTCGAAAAACCTGCTATTGGCTTCGGGTGGGAAGGCAGGCCGGCCTGAAGAGGGGCCGTTGCTGCGCACCGCGCCCGCCACCGGATCGCTGGCAGGCCAGGGAATGCACTCGATCTGGGAGGAACCGTTGCCCAAACAGAATGACGGCTCAAGGATCACTACCGCCGTTCCCGACACGACGGCGCTCAAGGCTCTGGCGCATCCGGATCGGCTGCGCTTGCTGGGTCTGTTGCGATATGGGGGGCCCGACACCGCGAGCGGACTTGCCAGGCGGCTGGGGCTGAATTCAGGGGCCACCAGCTATCATTTGCGGCAGCTCGCCGACTACGGATTCATCGAGCAGGCGACAGAGATCGGCAACAAGCGCGAGCGCTGGTGGCGGGCAAGGCACGACGTCACCCAGACCGATCCCGCCGAAATGGAGGGGGAGCGGCTCGAGGCCGGCCTAGCCATGGTGCAGGCGGTTCTGTCCCAGCACGCGGCCCTGATGCAAAGGGCCCTGCAGCAATTTCCCCAGCAGCCGGCCGAATGGCGCAAGGCGTCCAATGCCAGCGACTATACGTTCGCGCTGACCGCCGAGCAGGCGCTGGCTCTCAAGGAGAAACTCGTGGGCCTGCTTTGGGAAGAGATGCGGCGCTCACCGCCCAGCGACGCGCCACTCGCCCCAGGCACCCGCAAGTTCATGGTGATGCTGCACACGTTCCCCTTCCCCGGCTTTGGCCTTTCCGGGGACCCGGCAAACGGCACGGATTGAGGAGATCAGGCGGCGTAATTCGACGCCAGTGGGGCGATCAGCGCCTCATAGAGCTTTTCGGGCTCCTTGGTATGGCGCAGGGTTTCCACAAGGCTCTCGGTGCGCATGATGCGCGCCACGCGGCTGAGGGCCTTCAGGTGGTCGGCGCCGGCGCCCTCGGGCGCCAGCAGCATGATGGCGAGATCGACGGGCTGATCGTCCACCGCTTCGAATTCGATGGGATGCTCGAGGCGCGCGAACACCGCCACTACCTGAGGCAGCCCCTTGAGCTTGCCGTGCGGAATGGCGATGCCGTTGCCCAGGCCGGTGGAGCCCAGTTGCTCGCGCTTCATGAGGGTCTCGAAAATGGCATGCGCCTCCAGTCCGGTCTGCGCAGCAGCGCGATCGGCAAGGAGTTGCAGTAGTTGACGTTTGCTTGTGACCTTTGCACAGGCAACAACGCCGTCTTGCGACAGGATGTCTGCCAGTTCCATTTCAGGACCCTTTATGGAGCGGTAAATAATGCGGGGGCGAGGTCTAGTTCTTGCCCAGAGCCGGGTCAATCCAGCCGATGTTTCCGTCGGTCCGGCGATAAACCACATTCACACCGCCATGTCCAGCATGCCGGAAAACGATTACGTCCGATTGTGCGAGATCAAGCTCCATGACTGCCTCACCCACACTCATGCTTCGCAGATTCGAGGTACTTTCGGCAATGATGGGCGGGGAAAAATCCTCCTCGACCTCCTCTGGACCCGAAGGGGCGGCCAGAACATAGGACTGGGCGGTCCCCTCGGTGTCGTCCTGCTTGCGCCGATGGCTCTTGAGCTTGCGCTTGTAGCGCCTGAGGCGCTTCTCGAGGTGTTCGGCGGCGATTTCGAAGGCCGCGACGGCGTCGTTCGCCGCGCCGCTGGCATGCAACACGCTTCCGGTGTCCAGATGAATGACGCAGTCGGCCCGGAACCCGATACCTTCGCGCTCCATGGTGAGGTGGCCATCATAGCCCCCGTCGAAATACTTGCCGACCACCGTGGCAAAATGCAGTTGCGCCTTTTCGCGCAGCGCATCGCCCACGTCCATGTTCTTCCCAGAAACGCGTAGATCCATTTCATACTCCCGGTTGGCGCCGTACCCGCGGAATGAATCGCCCAAAGCGACCTGATCCGCCGGTTCACACTAGCCCTGCCGCATCGCGCCATGCAATGCGCGAGGGCCGTATATCCATATTGAGATGGGACGACACTGCGCCAGATCAAGTCCGCGCGCGAAGGGCGAGCTGGAGCATCAGGGCCTTGCGCAGCGGCCCGGGCCTGGCCTTGAGGGTCCGGGGCGGCGAGGCGGGCGCACCCAGGCTTCAGGCCGGCTCCCGCTTCTGCCGGCGGCGGATGACGGACGATGCGATGTTCATGCCTTCGCGGTACTTGGCGACCGTACGGCGGGCAACGTCAACGCCTTGTTCCTTCTTCAGGATCTCGGCAATCGTATCATCAGACAATATGGCGTCGGGCCGCTCGGCCTCGATCAGCTGCCGGATGCGATGGCGCACCGCTTCCGCGGAGTGATCGGCGTCGCCTCGCGTGGAACCGAGCGCGGTGGTGAAGAAGTATTTCAACTCGAACATGCCACGCGGGGTCGCCAGGTATTTGTTGGCGGTCACGCGGCTCACGGTCGATTCGTGCATGTCGATGGCCTCTGCCACCATGCGAAGGGTCATGGGGCGAAGGTGGGCCACGCCCTGTTCCAGGAACGCCTGCTGTTGGCTGACGATCTCGGTGGCCACCTTGAGGATGGTCTGGGCGCGCTGGTCGAGGCTCCTGGTCAGCCAGTTGGCGCTCTGCAGGCAATCGGAGAGGAATGCCTTTTCCTCCGGATCCCTTGTCTTGCGGCTGACCGTTGCATGATAGGAGCGGTTGATCAGCAATCTTGGCAGCACGTCGGCGTTCATTTCCACATGCCACTCGCCGCCCGAACCGCGTCGGACGAAAACATCCGGCACCACGGCCTGAACCGGCGCGCCGTCGAAAGCGCGACCGGGCCTGGGATCCAGCTCGCGCAGTTCGGCCAGCATGTCGACGAGGTCCTCTCGGTCGGCTCCAACCGCCTTGCCGAGCGCGGCGAAATCGTGCGCGGCGACCAGCGGCAGATTGTCCAGCAGGCGTTGCATCATGGGGTCCAGGCGATCGCGTTCCCGGAGCTGGATGGCGAGGCACTCGGCAAGCGAACGGGCGAAAACACCCGCCGGGTCGCAGCCCTGCAAGGTCCGCAATACGCCCTCGACGCGCCCCGCCCCGACCCCGAGCTGCGCGGCGATTCCGGCGCAATCGGCAACCAGATAGCCGCGATCGTCGAGATTGTCGATCAGGTTGCGCGCGATGACGCGGTCGACCGGATCGTCGATCAGGAGCGCTGCCTGTTCGGCGAGGTGGTCGGACAGGCTCTGGATGGAGGACACGTATTGTTCGAGGTCGGGCGCGTCCCCCCCGCCACCACCCTTACCCTCGGGCCAGTAGCCGGCCGACTGGGAGAGCGAATCCTGATTGACCTGCTCGGGGAAGACGTTCTCGACCTCGGTGTCCATGCTCGAGGCGATGGAGCGGGCGCTGTCCAGCCGATCCGACGCATGGCCGAGCTCGTCGTACGGGCTGCGCTCGACGAGCGCTTCGTGGTCCGAAGGCGCCGCATCGCTCGATTCGTCGCGCTCGAGCAGCGGATTGCGCTGCAATTCGGTCTCGATGAAGGCTTCCAGCTCGAGATGGCTCAGTTGCAGAAGCTTGATCGACTGCATGAGTTGGGGCGTCAGCGCCAGGCTCTGCGTCTGTCTGAATTCAAGCCGTGGCGTCAGCGCCATCGATGAAACTCCACAAGACCGGGAAGCGCGATTTCCGGTTCACACCTTTTTGAACATGCCGTATTTGCCGCGCACATACAAGATTTGTGCCACGCTGCAGATCGCCCGGCAACGCCCCCCGAATTCCTGTCGTTTCAGATCGAAAAGCTCTCGCCGAGATAGACGCGGCGCGCGTCGGGGTCCGCGGTGATGGTTTCCGGCCGGCCCTGGATCATCACGCGGCCGTCGTGGATCAGATAGGCGCGATCCACCAGTCCAAGGGTTTCGCGAACGGAATGATCGGTGATCAGCACGCCGATGCCGCGTTCTGTAAGCTGGCGCACCAGCCCCTGGATCTCGGCGACCGCGATCGGATCGACCCCGGCAAAAGGCTCGTCGAGCAGCATGAACGCCGGATCGGCCGCCAGCGCCCGGGCAATCTCGCACCGCCGCCGCTCGCCACCGGAAAGCGCCAGCGCGTCAGCGTTGCGCAGATGGGCGATGGAAAACTCCTCGAGCAATTCATCGAGCCTTCTCATGCGCTCGCGCCTCGAGGATATGTGCCCTTCGAGGATGGCAAGCACATTGTCCTTCACGCTCATGCCACGAAAGATCGACGGCTCCTGGGGCAGGTACCCGATCCCCAGCCGCCCGCGCTGGAAAAGCGGAAGGTGGGTGATCGGCTTGCCCTCGAGCAGGATTTCGCCGGCATCGGGCCTGACCAGCCCCATGATCATGGTGAATACGGTGGTCTTTCCCGCGCCGTTCGGCCCCAGAAGACCCACAGCCTCGCCGCGCTTGACGGCGAGGGAGACGTCGTGAACGACCACGCGTTTGCCGAAGCGCTTGGCAAGGCCATGCGCCACCAGCCAGCCGGACTGATCGATGTGGTCGTCGGTCAAGGCGCCGGTTCCCTTGTCGTTCCAGGGTCAGTTGGACGGGGTGAACACGCCGGTCACCCGGCCGCCGCCGGTGGCGGTGAACCGGGAGGTGCCCTTGGCGAGATCGACCACCAGTTGCGGCCCCTTCACCGTGCCGCCCTTGCCCGTGACGACCACATTGCCGCTGAGCCTGAGGATTCGCGTCTTCGGATCGTATTGCGCGCTGTCGCCGGTCGCGGTCTGGTCGCGCAGGGTCATGCGGACGCCGCCGGTTGCCTCAAGACTGTCGATTTCCGAGGCGCCGCCGGGTCCGTAATGTACCTTTATGGTGGGCGCGGTCAGCCTGAAACCGGCCTGGGTCACCACGGCCTTGCCCGAGAATACGGCGAGGCGCTGGGCCTCGTTCACCTCGAAACTGTCGGCGGTCACGTTGACCGGTTCGCCGGACTGGGCGCCGAGCGCGCCGAAAGCATTCGTGTCCTGGGCCATGGCCCCAGGTGCAAGACCGGTGGCGAGCACGAGCATGGCCGCCGCCAGGATGTGTCTGGAAAATGCGATCATCGGGTTCCCTTCGTGCCAGGCAGTTGCAGGCTCACGCCGGTGAACCGCCAGCGCTGCGCCACACCATCATATTGCATGGATTTGGCCAGAAGCCGCGTTCCATCGGCAAATTGCAGATCAACCGGCTCAACGGTTTGGATCGACTGTGCCGGCCAGTCGATCACCGGGTTGAGAAGGCGCGCGGTCATCCCCGCCGAATCGGTCACAATCATGGTGCCGCTGACATCGAGCACCTGGCTGGAAAGGTGCAGCAGGGCCGAGCCGGCGGTGGCGCGTGCCGAATAGCCGTCGCGGCCATCAAGTTCGAATGTCAGGTCGGTGAGATCGGAAACGCTGGCGCTGCCCAGCCGGGTGCGCGCCTCGCGGGCGGTCGCGCGGTAGACGCGCCCATCGGCCAGCGCGCCGCTGAAGCGCGGCGACTGGATGGTGAGAACGCCGCGATCGAAGCTGACGCCGGACACCGAGACGCTGAAATTGAGATTGGCAACGTAGATCTGGGCAAGCAGGGCGACAAAGACCAGCACGCCGACGGCCGGCACCGCGATGCGGAGCCTGCCGATCAGGCGATTGCGACGCTCCAGCGCCTCATAGAGACCGGCACGGCCATCCCGGGCGACCACCCCATCCATCACGAATGGGCGAAAATGTCGGTTTCGGCCCAGCCCGACAGGTCCAGGGTCGCGCGCGCACCGAGGAAGTCGAAGCAGCGGGCGGCAAGCCCTGTGCGGTCCTCGCGTGCCAGCATGCGGTCGAGATGACGCTTGAGGTCGTGCAGGTACAGAACGTCGGACGCCGCATATTCGGCTTGCGCGCTGGTCAGGTCGTCGGCGCCCCAGTCAGAGCTTTGCTGCTGCTTGGACAGGTCGACATTGAGCAATTCCTTGGCGAGGTCCTTGAGCCCGTGACGGTCGGTATAGGTACGCACCAGGCGCGAGGCGATCTTGGTGCAATAGACGGGCGACACCTCGACCCCGAAAGTGTGCTTGAGCACGGCGACATCGAAGCGCGCGAAGTGAAAGATCTTGGTGACCCTGGGATCGGCAAGAAGAGCGCAAAGATTTGGCGCCTCGGTCTGCCCCTTTGCGATCTGCACGACATCGGCCGAACCGTCGCCGGGCGAAAGCTGCACCACGCAGAGGCGGTCGCGCGCGGGGTTGAGCCCCATGGTCTCGGTATCGATGGCCACTTCGCGCCCGTAGCGCGACAGGTCCGGCAGGTCGCCCCTGTGCATTCTGATAGTCATGACAATCCCTTGTCGCGGTGTTCCGGCGACTGTGATGCCACACCGCCCCGACGATGAAAAGACCGGTCGCGCTACTGCGCCGCTTCGGCGGCCCCGCCGCCGGGCTGGGCGATCGGCGGGAAGTCGTCGGGGGTGATCGTTTCCTTCTCGAGCAGCAGCCTGGTGCCCGCCCTGAGGTCCTCGATCCGGTCCTGCAGGACTTCGGTGGCGTGATCGTAGCTTTCCGCGATCAGGCTGCGCACGGCCATGTCGACCTCGCGCCCGGTCTGCTCGGAATAATCCTTGCGGGCCGTGTTGAACGGGGTATCGCCCATGAAGTTCTGCTGCACCGTCTCGAGCACCGCCTGCCCCAGATCCGGGCTCATGCCGAAGCGGGTGACATATTGGCGGGCGATGTCGGTGACCTTGGCCAGATCATCGGCGGCGCCGGTCGAGATCTCGCCGAAGATGAGGTTTTCCGCCGCCCGCCCGCCAAGCAGCACCGCCATGCGGTCCTTGAGTTCGGATGCGGTGATGAGGAAACGGTCCTCGGTGGGACGCTGCATGGTGTAGCCCAGCGAGCCGATCGAACGGGGAATGATCGAGACCTTGTGCACCGGATCTGTGGAAGGGAGCGCCGCTGCAACAAGGGCGTGGCCCATCTCGTGATAGGCCACGCGTTCCCGCTCCTCGGGCTGGAGCAGCCGGCTGCGGCGCTCGGAGCCGGCAACGATCCGCTCGACAGCGGCGGTGAAGTCCTCGGCGCTCACTCTGTCACCGCCCCGGCGGGTGGCGACGATTGCCGCCTCGTTCACCAGATTGGCGAGGTCGGCGCCGGTGAAGCCCGGGGTGATCCCGGCGATATCGTCGGGGTCGACGTCCGAACCCAGTTGCACCTTCTTCATATGCACCTTGAGAATGGCAATGCGCCCCACCCGATCGGGGCGATCCATGACCACCTGCCGGTCGAAGCGGCCGGCGCGGGTCAGCGCGGGATCGAGGATCTCGGGCCGGTTGGTCGCCGCAAGCAGCACGATGCCGACGCGCGGATCGAAGCCGTCGAGTTCGGACAGAAGCTGGTTGAGCGTCTGTTCCTTCTCGTCGCCGCCACCCATGCCGCTGAATGCAGTGCGGGCGCGTCCCAATGCGTCGAGCTCATCGATGAAGATGATGCAGGGGGCGGCCTTGCGGGCCTGCTCGAACAGGTCGCGCACCCGCGCCGCGCCAACGCCGACGAACATTTCCACGAATTCCGAGCCGGAAATCGAGAAGAACGGCACCCCGGCCTCGCCGGCCACGGCCCGGGCCATCAGCGTCTTGCCGGTTCCCGGCGGGCCGACCAGCAAAATGCCCTTGGGTATGCGCGCCCCGAGACGCCCATATTGCTCCTTGTCCTTGAGGAAGGAGACGATCTCACGCAGTTCGAGCTTGGCTTCGTCGGCGCCTGCGACGTCGTCGAAGCTGACGCCGGTCTTGTTCTCGACATAGACCTTGGCCTTGGATTTTCCCACGTTCATCAATCCGCCGAGCCCGCCCTGGCGTTCGGCGAAACCGCGGAAGAACAGGAACCAGATTCCCACGAACAGCAGCGCGGGAAGGATCCAGGACAAGAGGGTCGTCAGCCAGTTCTGATCGCTGGCACCGACCACGTTGACGCCGGCGTCGGCGAACTGCTTGGCAAGCGCGGGATCGACCCTTGTGGTGATGAAGTAGCTCTTGCCGTCCTGGGGCTCCTTGAACTTGCCCTGGATGGTGGACTCCGTGATCGTGACCTCGGCGATCTTGCCCTGGCTCAGGTCGGTCATCAGCTCGCTGTAGGAAACCTGCGCGATGTCCCGCCAGCCCATCCAGAACTGGAAGACCGACAGGGCCAGCATGGCGACCACAAAGTAGCCGATATTGAACTGGTGTTTCTTGTGGATCGCCATTGGAGCCTGACCTATGCGAGGGGTATTCTCCCGGAGCGCTTTGGGAATACTAGCATTTGCGCGCCGCAATGCCACCCGCCGCATTCAGTGGCCTGCGCGGGACGGCTACCTTGGCAAACTGGCACCGGGCGAGTCCCGGAGCATTGACCAAGGTCAAGGCCCGGAAGGGGGCGAGAATGCGACAGTCCCGGGCGACGACCCGAGGGGGCCATCATGCCATCCACCGCCGAGAAGGTCCGTTTCCTGTCCGATCCCGCCAACTACCCGGAGCGGCCGGCGCGAATCGACGTGCGCGAGACGCACATGGCCTATGTCTTCCTGACCGGGGAGCGGGCGCTCAAGCTCAAGAAGCCGGTGCGCTATCCGTTTCTCGATTTCTCGACCATCGCGGCGCGGCGACGCGACTGCGAGGACGAGGTCAGGCTCAACCGCCGTCTTGCGCCGGGCATCTACGAGGGGCTGCTGGCCCTGCGAAGATCGGGCGACGGCGGCCTCTCGTTCGCGCCGCCGGGCCGGATCGTCGACTGGCTGGTGGAGATGCGGCAGTTGCCGGAGGCGGATTTGCTTGAATCCCGCCTCGACAAGGCAGACTTGAGCGAAGGCGAAGTCGTGGCACTGGCTGAGTGGCTGGCGAGCTTTTATGCGCGCGCCGAACCCGAACGGGAGGACGGACACCTCTATCCCGGCCATCTGGAGACGGAGATGGCCCAATGCCGGCGCATTCTCTCGCGCCCCGATTTCGGCCTGGCAGGGCATGCCGGCCCGGCGCTCGAACTGCTGACAGACCGGTATCGCCTTGTGCGCCCGGAATTACTGGCGCGCATCGCGGATGGCCATATCGTGGAAGGGCACGGCGATCTCAGACCCGAACACGTCTTTCTTTCGTCACCGCCGATGGTGATCGACTGCCTCGAGTTCAGCCGCGCCATGCGGCTGCTCGACCCTTATGACGAAGTGAACTATCTCGGGCTCGAATGCGAAATGGCGGGCGCGCCCTGGGTCGGCCCCTTGCTGATCGAAACGCTCCAGGCGCATTATTCGAGCCCGCCCTCACCGTCCCTGATGTCCTTCTACGGCGCCTTCCGCGCCATCCTGAGGGCACGGCTTTGCATGGCGCACCTGCTCGACCCGACCCCGCGATTGCCCGAAAAGTGGCCGCCACTGGCTATCCGCTACCTCGAAAGGGCCATCGGGATGCTCAACCCTCGCCCTCCAGAAGACGCCTTATCGATCCCCCGCGACTGAGGCGGGAGATCGCGCCGGCGAGCAGCGGAGCGATGCTCACGATGCCGAGACGATGGCCGGGGTCATCCGGCGACAACGCGAAGGGGGCAAGGCTGTCGGTCACCCATGTCCCGTCGATGGCGGGGTCGGTCAGCATGTCTTTGGCACCTTGGGAGAACAGGCCATGCGCCGCAAGGGCATGAACGCCCGACGCCCCCCGCGCACGACAGGCCGCGGCGGCCCGGCGCATGGTGCCTCCGGTGGAAATCATGTCGTCGACCAGGAAGACCTGGGTTCCCCCCACATCTCCAGCGAACAGATCACCGGAAACCTCGCCGGCGCTGCGCCGTTTCTGCATGAACCCGATCCCGATGGGCCGGCCGGTGAGCGCCTCCAGGGTTTCGCGCAGGAGTTCTGCCCGCTTCACACCTCCCGCATCGGGCGAAAAAACCGTCACGTCGCGCTCCCCGGCCATTTCGGCGATCCGGGTGGCGAACAGGTGACGGGTGTCCAGGTGCACGGTGCGACACCGGAAGGCGTTCTGGAACGCGGAGAGATTGTGCGCATCGAGGGTAACCACAAGGTCGGTCCCCATTGCCTCGAAAAGCTGCGCCACATAGCGCGTCGTGACCGGATCGCGCGGCTTTGTCTGACGATCCTTGCGCGCATAGGCCAGATAGGGGACGACAGCCGTTATCCGCCTTGCCCCGTTTTCGCGGCAGGTCGCCACGAAAAACAAGAGCCTGATCAGCTGATCGTTGGCTGAAATCCCGTTCCGCCCGGCAAGGCTTGCCAGAATGTAGACATCCTCGCCCCGCACGCTCACGAGCGGACGGGCCTTGTGCTCGCCATCCTCGAAGACCCGCTCTTCATGGGCATCGAGTTCGATGCCGGCGTGGCGGGCAACCGCGGCGCCGAGACCTTCGGAACCTGCAAGCGCGAACAATTTCATCGCCAAGACATAGCATCGCCGCCTTCGGCAGTCTTGATCGGAATCAACGAAGCGCGGGCCGGCCGGGCCTACGATTTCGAAAATACGCAAGAGGCTCGCGGAATGTGCGAGTTGTCAACGGAGGTTCCAGCATGCAAACAGCGCCGCAGATCAGCTTTCGCAATATCGATCCCTCCGACGCTGTCGAGGACCACGTCCGGCGCAGAATTGCCGAACTCGAGGAGGTCTATCCGCGCGTCATCAGCTGCGAGGTGGTGATCGAGGCCCCCCAGAAACGCAAGGTCAGCGGCCGCGAGTTCACGGTGCGGCTCAAGCTGGGCGTGCCCGGCAGAGATATCGAAACGAGCCGCGAGGTCGGCCGGTCGGGCGCAGCAGAGGACGTGAACATTGCCATTCACGAGGCTTTCGATGCCGCCCGCCGCATCCTGCAGGATCAGGATGCCCGGCTCGACCCCCAGCACACCAAGCATCACCCGCCGGTGGTTCATGGCCGCATAGACAGGCTGTTCGAGGGCGAGGGCTACGGGTTCATCGTCGCGGACGACGGGCAGGAAGTCTATTTCGAGCGCGACAACCTTACGCGCGACTGCTGGAACGAGCTGAAAGTGGATGCGCGGCTGCGGTTCCGGATCGAGGAAGGCGACAAAGGGCCCTATGCAATGAAGGTCACCCCGCTCGACTAGGCATGTCCCGGAGCGCCGTCAGGAATAGTGGAAACGGCTCTTCGCCTTGGGAGCGCGACCATTCAACGACCTGGAACCGTTGAGCGATTCGGAGAAAATGCGAAGCGCCCCTAGCGCACCATTGCGGAGCCGAGGCCGAGCGCCAGCGCGAAAACAGCGGCGAGCGTGGCCAGGAAACGCCGCCCCACGCTGCGCGTGACCCTGTCCCCCGCAGCGTCATAGTCGAAAGCCTCCATGACGATCCGGTCCCTGCCAATTCCGGCATCGAGCAGGTGCTCGACGGCGGCATGCATCATGGCGGGCGGGCCACATACCAGGGCAACGGTACGCGAGAGATCGAGCCCTGCGCTGGCGCGAGCGATGTGCGCGGGCTCGCAGCGTCCCATTTCGCAGCCTAGCGCGCCGTCATCCTCGTCGACCAGATGAAGGGCCTTGAAATCGAGCTTTTCGCCGAGCTCCTCGATCTGGTCGCGCGCGACGTGGGACGCGGCGTTTCGCGCGGCCGCGATCAGCCGGACAGGACGGGTATCGCCGGACAGGGCCATTTGCCTGATATGCGAGAGAACCGGCGCGATGCCGATGCCACCCGCGATCATCAGGACAGGCCCCTTGTGATCCGGCGGCAGCACGAAACTGCCGTGCGGACCGTCAACCGCAATCCTTGTGCCGGGGGCAAGCGTTGCGACGCGCCGGGTCATGTCGCCGACTTCGCGGACCAGGAACCGCAGGTCCGGCAGATCGGCGGGAGCCGAAGCGATCGAAAAGGGATTGTCGGTCACCGTGTGGCGCCCGCCTATGGCAAGCCAGGCGAACTGGCCGGCCTCGAATGCGAACCGCCCGCTTGACGGCGCACGCAACATAAGCTCGGCGATATCCGGACCGATCCGCCGCGCGCTCTGCACGGTAAAGCCGCGGGCATAGGCTGAAAGCGGCCGCAAGACGTAGATGGCGAGCATGGCAAGGGCGGCGAGCGCGCAAAGCGCGACCATGGTCCAAAGGGCAAATGGGTCGGCGAGGGCATGCGCATGCTCGATCACATGGAGCGCGGCCAGCACCACCATGCCGGTCGCCAGCAGGCCATGCACCAGGCGCCACACCGGATAGGGCGCAAGTCTGGCCCTGAAATACCGGGCGTTCAGAACCAGATAGGCAAGCACCACGAGTGCTGCCGTGGCGGTGAGCATGTCCGAAGCCGTCAACAAGAGGACGAGACGGCTCCACAGGGTCTGCACGTCCCAGTGGGGAATGCGCAGGACGCTCATTGCGACATGCAGCAGGACCATGGCTAACGCGGCCATTGCCGCGAGCCGATGAAACCCCATGGTCTTGTCGAGGCCGATCCTGCCCGAAATGGTCTCGAAGCGGCCAGACGTGACGAATTGCAGCAGGAGCATCGACGCCGCAACAATGCCTGTGGCGCGGGCCAGCCCGACGTAAGGATTCTGGGGGCGATGCAGGCCCGACGAATAGGCCAGGATCAATGCAAGAACACTGACCGCCACATAGAGCAACGCCAGCACCCATCCGGACAGCCCCTTGCGGCCCGTGACCTGACGGCTTTCATGCATGCTCATCGCCTGGCTCCGTGCTGGCGTTCCGCTCGAATCTGGATGCCATAACGGCGGTGGCGGCATTGACCCCGATCAAGCCGGCCCGGCGTTATTTGGCAGGGACCTTGCCCAGTATGCGTTGTACGAACGGGCTGAGCTTGACCGGATCGAACACCAGCGCCGAAGCCAGCCCGGCCGCGGCAGCGAGAGCGGCCAGGGGCAGGGGTGGCGCGGAGAACGCGAACAGCGCCGACAGGAACGGCACGAAGATGCTGAGAACGACGATCGTGGAGGCGGCCACGGCGATGATCCAGAACATGAGTTCGCTGCGAGCGAACAGGCCGGACAGCGCGAAACCGCGGGTCTGGTTCACCCGCACCAGTCCAAGATTGCCCATGGTCAGGGCGATGAAGGAGAGGGCCCGGGAGGTATCGACCGCCAGGCCGCCTGTGAGCGCGAAGCGATAGGTCGCAAGGCAGACGGCCAGGACGATGGCACCCTGGACCAGCCCGTAGCCGATCTGCCAGATCCCGGCCAGGGGCTCGGACACCGGGCGCGGCGGGTGGCGCATGATGTCCTTTTCTTCGGGTGTCGATTCGAAGGCGATGGAGCACATGGGGTCGATGATCATTTCGGTCAGCACCACGTGCATGGGAAAGAAGAGCGGCGGCCAGCCGAAGAACAGCGGCAGCAAGGCCATGCCGGCGATGGGCACATGAACGGCGGCGATGTAGATCATCACCTTGCGCAGGTTCTCGAAGATGCGGCGGCCCATGCGCACCGCGCCCACGATCCGTCCGAAATCCTCGTCGAGCAGGACGATACCGGCCGCTTCTCGCGCCACATCCGTGCCGCGCACGCCCATGGCGATGCCGATATGGGCCGACTTGAGGGCCGGGGCGTCATTCACCCCATCGCCGGTCATGGCGACGACCTCGCCATCGGCCTTGAGCGCCTCGACGAGGCGCAGCTTCTGCTCAGGCATCATGCGGGCATAGACATTGATCGCCTCGCTGGCCCGGCGCAGCTCCGCATCGTCCATTTCAGCGAGTTCGGCGCCCGTCATGATGCCGCCGCTCACATCGATCCCGGCGCTCCGGGCAATGGTCCGCGCCGTGGCGGGGAAGTCCCCGGTGATCATCTTCACCGCGATGCCGGCGGCGCGCGCTTCCGAGACCGCGGCGGCGGCCGTTTCGCGCAAGGGATCCTCGAAGGCGACGAGTCCTGAAAACACGAAATCGAAATCGTGCACATTCTCATGCAGGGAGCCATTTGCCGAACGCCCGAGGGCGACGCCCAGGACGCGCAACCCTTCCGCAGCCATCTGGTGGGTGCGATCGAGCATCCGACCGGTGGACTCCGCGTCGAGATGGCACAGGCCAGCGATGGCCTCGGGGGCGCCCTTGGTGGCCACGACGAAATTGCCCTGGTCGTCCTCCCAGGCCTGCGAGAGGGCGAGCAGTTCCGGCGTGATCCCGTATTCGCGCGCCAGCGGCCATTCCTGATGCAGCCTGCCCGTGCCTTCCAGCGCCTCGGCGGCAAAGCCCTCCACGGCCAGATCGATGGGATCGAAGGTGGAGCGGCGGGTGGCAAGATAGGCTGCCGACGTCAGGTCGTGAAACGCGGCAGGAATTTCGGTCTCGCTGCCTTCGAGCCGCAGCGACTCCTCGCCAACGTCAAGAATGCGCACGCGCATGCGGTTCTCGGTCAGCGTCCCGGTCTTGTCCACGCACAGAACGGTTGCCGCCCCAAGGGTCTCGACGACCGCAGGACGGCGGGCAAGAACGCTCATGCCGGCGAGTCGCCACGCCCCCAGCGCCAGAAAGACCGTGAGCGCCACGGGAAATTCCTCGGGCAGCATGGCCATGGCCACCGCGATTCCGGAGAGGATGCCCTGCAGCCAGTCGGCGCGCACGAGGCCGTAATAGGCGACGAGGCCGGCGCTGACCACAAGCGCCAGCAGGCCGAATATCCGGATGATCTCGGAGATCGAGTTCTGCAGCAAGGTCTTCTCGGTGACGATGGCGGAAAGGGACACGCCAATCTGCCCGGCGCGGGTATGGCGCCCGGTCGCGGTGATCTCGGCAATGCCATGACCGCGCACTGCAAGGGTGCCGGAAAACACAAAGGGCTGGTCGTCACCGCCCGGAACCGGCGCGGCCTCGTCATCCTCGGCGGCGGCGCGTCGCTTGCGCACCGGCACGCTCTCGCCGGTGAGAAGGGATTCGTCGACGATCAGCGCGTTGCAGCCGCGCAAGGCGCCATCGGCGGGCAGGCGCTCCCCCTCCTCGATCACCACCAGATCGCCGGGCACGACTTCGCGCGCCGGGATGACAGTTTCCGCACCGTCGCGGATCACGCGAGCATTCGGCGCCCCAAGCGCCTTGAGCGCGGCCAGCGCGTTTTCCGAACGACGCTCCTGGTAGATGACGAGCGCAATGGAAAACATGGCGAAGGCCAGCAGAAGCAGCCCTTCGGCCTGATCCCCGATCAGAAGGTAGATCCCGGCGGCGGCGATCAGGAGCAGGATCATTGGCTCGGTCACGATCTCGCGGATCGTCGCCATCAGACTTCTTGAGCCGTCCTGGGGGATTTCGTTCGGACCGAATTTCTCGAGCCGGGCCCTCGCATCCGCCGTGCTCAGTCCGTGGTTTGCCGTGTGCATGAATTCAGTCTCTCGGCGTCGGGGGAATGCCGCGCAGGCTGGCACTCAAGAGCATCACCCGCCTTGACCCCGGTCAAGACACAAGGGCCGTCACGCGATAGGCTCAGCGCAACGCAACCCCTCGAGAGTGCGGGAGAAGCGCCATGTGGCAAGCCTTCGAGGATCGTATCGCGGCGGGACAGGCATTGGCCGGGGCGCTCGCCGGCTACCACGGAACGGAAACGGTGGTATTGGCGCTGCCGCGCGGCGGGGTGCCGGTGGCCGCCGAGGTCGCACGCAAGCTCGGCGCGCCGCTCGATCTGGTTCTCGTCAGGAAGATCGGCGCGCCGCAACAGCCTGAACTGGCGGTCGGCGCGATCGCCGATGGAAGCGCCCCGAGCGTTTTCGTCAATTCCCCGGTCGCAGCCATGCTCGGCCTCGCCAATTCCGAAGTCGAGGCGATGGGCGAGAAGCTCCTGCCCGAAATCGAGCGCCGCCGTGCCGCCTATCTCGAAGGTCGGTTACCCGTGCCGCTCAAGGGCAAGACCGCCATCCTCGTGGATGACGGTATCGCCACCGGCGCCAGCATCCGTGCCGCGCTCATGGCGCTGGCGGCCCGCGAGCCGGCCAAGGTGGTGCTGGCAGTGCCTGTTGCGCCCCGCGATACGATCGATGCACTTGCCGACGCCGCGGACGAAATCGTGTGTCTTGAGACGCCCGAACCGTTCCTGGCGGTCGGCAACCACTATCGGCGTTTCGACCAGACGGACGATTCCGAGGTCGTCGCCCTGCTCCGTCAATTCGCGCTGGGCTGGAAGGACCGGTAGCAACTCGGGCGGGGCACCCGCGCCCGAGCGCTCCATTCCTACTTGCCGATGGGAATCTTCTTCGTCTTTTCGACCACTTCGGCCGGCTTGGGCACGGTCACCGTGAGCACGCCCTTGTCGAACCTTGCCTGCACCTTGTCAGGCTCGATGGAGAAAGGCAGCGTGATGGTGCGCGAGAACTTCCCGTAACTGCGCTCGGTGCGCAGGCTGTCCCCGTCCTTGATCTCCTGTTCGGACTTCTTTTCGCCCGACAGGGTCAGGTACTGGTCGGACACGGTGATGTCGATGTCCTTTTCCTCGACGCCAGGCAGTTCCGCGCTGACCGTGACCTTGTCCTTGTTCTGGTGCACTTCCATCGAGGGCATCAGGGGGAAAGCCGCGTCCTCACTGCCCGGCGAGGGCAGGTGCATGTCCCTGGAGAAATCGGCGAACATGCGGTCGATGCGCTTGTGCAGGTCGTCAAAGCTGGCGGCGTTCCTGCCCCAATCCCAAATCGAGGGGAGTCTTGTCTGCTTTTTCATGCTGGCCTCCTGTTCAGGAAGGCGGGCCGAGGCACCCGGCCCGACCATCATATTCATAAAGGTTCGCGGGAGGCGCGCCTTGATGCACGTCAAGGTGCGCTTTCGCGGGCACGCGCAGCATGGTGGCATCGCGTACCGCAAGGGTGCATCATCGGTGCGCGCCCGGCTTGGCCGGCGCCCTGGAACATGGAACGGACCCTTGGGGAAATGGACCTGTTGATCGCCAAGCTTGCCCTTTCGCTTGCCATCGGCTTCCTGGTCGGGCTGGAGCGCGGCTGGCGGCAGCGCGACGCGCCCGAGGGCAGCCGCGTCGCCGGGATCCGCACCTATGCAATCGCGGGGCTCTATGGCGGCGTCCTCGCTGAACTCTCTACCGAGTTCGGCAGTCCGGAGGTCTTTTATGTCGGCCTCGCGGTGTTCGGGGCCATCTTTGCCTGGTACGACTGGCGCGACGCGGTCCGCGAGAACACCTACTCGGTCACATCGGTGATCGCCGCGCTCGCCGTGGTCAGCCTGGGGGCGCTGGCGGTTTCGGGCGACTACAGGACCGCCGCGGCGGGTGGCGCGGCGCTGGCCGGCATGCTGGGCAGCCGCACCCTCTTGCATGGCATGCTGCGGCACCTGTCGTGGATCGAACTACGCGCGGCCTTGCTGCTGGCGGCCATGACCGCCATCGTCCTTCCCCTTCTGCCCAACCGCGCGATAGATCCATGGGGTGGCGTCAATCCGTTCGAAGTCTGGCTGTTTACCGTGCTCACCGCGACGGTTTCCTATGCGGGCTATGTGGCGGTGCGGCTTCTGGGCCCGAGCCGGGGCCTGCTGATGTCGAGCCTGGCGGGCGCGGTCGTCTCCTCGACCGCGGTGACGGTCGCGCTCAGCCGCCGCGCCGCAGCCGGCGGGCCGGTCCGCGAACTGGCCGGGGGTACAAGTCTTGCGGCAATGGTCTCGGTCCTGCGGGTGATGGTGGTGCTTGGCGTGGTCAAGCCGGCCATGCTGCCGGGGCTCGCCGCGCCCGCCCTCGCGGCGGCGGCCGTGCTTGGCGGATTTGGCCTGATCCTGATGATGCGCACCGGGTCCGGCGACGACTGGCCGCGCCAGCCGGGCAATCCGTTCGATCTCGGCCCGCTTCTGATCTTCGCGCTCAGCTTCCTGCTCGTTTCCGCCGCCAGTGCCTACCTCGCCGACCTGTTCGGAGCCCGGAGCGTTCTGATCACTTCCGGCCTGTCGGGCCTTCTCGATGTCGATGTGGCGAGCCTGAGCGTTGCGCGGCTGGCGGGCGGGGCGGTGTCGTATCGGCTCGCGAACCTTGCTGTGCTGATCGCGCTCGGCGCAAATGCCATCACCCATATCGCCATCGGGGTGGGTTCAGGCGTGAGGCGTTATTATCTGCCGGTGTCGCTCGCCAACATGGCCGCCGCCGCGGCGGCCGCAGTGTTCTTCGTTTTCAATCCCGTTGCCTGAGGAGTACGCACATGGCCAGGCCAACCGCCCGACCCCACGCCGCCGCCGAACTGGCCGACAACGTGGCGATGGCGGAGAAACTGCGCGAATATGCCGGGCTTCTGGAACAACAGGGCGAGGACGGGTTCCGGGTTCGCGCCTACAGACGTGCCGCCGACGTGGTGGCGGCGCTGGACAGGCCGGTGGCCGAGATCCTCTCGGCCGAAGGCCGCGACGGGCTTGTGGCCCTGCCAGCCATCGGCCGCGGCATTGCCGGCGCGCTGGCCGAGATGGCCACGACCGGCAGCTGGGGCCAGTTGGCGCGGCTGCGCGGCGAAGCTTCGCCCGAGCGCCTGTTCCTCACGCTTCCCGGCATCGGGCCGAAGCTTGCCCACAGGATCGCCGCGGAACTCGACGTCGATACGCTCGAGGAACTGGAAATGGCCGCGCATGACGGGCGCCTCGACGCGCTGTCCGGGGTTGGCCCGCGGCGCGTCTCGATGCTGCGCGGCGTATTGGCGCAAAGGTTGGGGCGGACACGCATCCGTGCGCCGCGGCGGCCCGCGGTCCGGCCGCCGGTCGACATGATCCTTGCGGTGGACAGGCTCTACCGGGAAAAGGCCGAAGCCGGTGAATTGCGCCTGATCGCCCCGAGGCGTTTCAATCCCGAGGGCAAGGCCTGGCTGCCGATCCTTCATGCGCATCGCGGCGACTGGCACTTCACCGTGCTGTTCTCCAATACCGGGCTGGCGCACGAACTGGGCCGGATCAGGGACTGGGTCGTCGTCTATTACCAGCACGACGGACAGCCCGAAGGCCAGTGCACGGTGGTCACCGAGACGCACGGCCCGCGTACCGGGCAGCGCGTGGTGAGGGGGCGGGAGAGCGAACAGGTTTGAGGCGCGGCGCGGATCAGGCCTTCAGATCGAGCACAGCCAGCGAGACCCCCCTTTCCTCGGTGTTGGTGGTGATGGTGAAACCAAAGTCGCGGCACATGTCGAGCATCTTCCTGTTTTCGTCGAGCACATAGCCCTCGATGCGTTCAAGGCCGTCGGCGCGGGCGTAGTCGATCAGGCGCGACAGCAGTTCCCAGCCAAGCCCCATTCCTTGCAGATCGGTGCGCACCAGAATGGCGTATTCGGCGGCTTCATGGTCGGGATCGGCGGAAATACGCGAAATACCCGCCATCTCGCCGGTATCCTCGGCCACCGCGATCAGCGCCATTTCCCGGTCGTAGTCGATCTGGGTGAAGCGATGCAGCATTTCCTTGGGGAACTGCTTGCGCGGCGCCATGAAACGCAGGCGAATGTCATCCGGCGAGATCCTGGACAGGAAGTCGGGGAACACGTCCACATCGACCGGCTTGACCGGGCGAATGCAGAACGCCCGGTTTTCCGGGCCAAGACGCACGACCCGCTCCCAGCCCGAGGGATAGGGCCTGATGGCCAGCGACGGGTTGGGGCCGGGCTCGTCGATCAGTTCGGGATCGATTTCGATGCGGGCATCCAGCGCCACCACCCCGCTGGCATCGGCAATCAGGGGATTGATGTCGAGCGACTTGATGGCAGGGAAGTCGACGATGAGCTGCGAGACCGCATTGAGCGCGCTTCGGATCGCGCCACGGTCGGCGGCGGGCCGGTCCCTGTAGCCCTCCAGCAGCCTGCCGATCCTTGTGCGCGAAATCAGGTCGTCGCCCAGAACGTCGTCGAGCGGCGGCAGCGCGATGGCGGTGTCGTCCATCACCTCGACCGCCGTTCCGCCGGCCCCGAACAGGATCACCGGGCCGAAAATCCGGTCATCGGCCAGGCCGATGATGAGTTCGTGCGCATTGCGCGGAGACACCATCGGCTGAATCGCGAAACCGTCAAGGCTGGCACCCGGCGCACGCTCGGCGACCCGTCGGCTGATCTCGGACGCGGCGCGGGCGGCGGCTTCCGGGGAGCCGATATTGAGCATGACCCCCCCGATATCGGACTTGTGGGTGATCTCGCGCGACAAGAGCTTGATGACGATCTTGGGCGCGTGGCGGAGAACCTCGCGCGCCTTGGCCTCAACCTCCTCAAGGGTGCGGGCCACCGCGATCTCGGGGACCGGAATGCCATAGGCGGCAATCACGCCCTTGGCCTCGGGCTCGGTCAGGATGCTGCGTCCGTCGGCGGCAACCTCGGCAAGGATACGGCGCACTTGGGCCTGCTCGGCGTGGGTATCCTCGCTGCGGCTGGCCGGCACGCGCGACAGGGCCCGCTGCGCCCGGCTCCAGGCGCTGAGGAACCCGACCGCCTTGACGGCCTCCGATGGCGTTTCGAAGCTGGCGACGCCGGCGCGCTGCAGGTGCTGGCGCGCCTTGCGGGCCGAATGGTCGCCCAGCCAGCAGGCAAACACCGGCTTGCCGGCGATCGTGCCGTGCTCGACGCGTTCGGCGATCACCCGCGCCGCGTCCTCCGGCGAGGCCAGTGCGGTGGGGCAGTTCATCACCAGGAGCGCATCGACATTGGGATCCTTGCCAACGGTCTCGACCGCGCGCCGATAGCGTTCGGGCGGGGCGTCGCCGATGATGTCGACAGGATTGGCATGGCTCCAGGTCGCGGGCAGGAAGCTGTCGAGTTCCGCAATGGTTTGAGGGGAAAGCTCGGCAAGCCGTCCATGATCGTCGACAAGCTGGTCGACCGCCAGCACGCCCGCGCCCCCGCCATTGGTCACAATGCCGAGGCGCGATGCCTCCAGCGGACGGAAACGGGAGATGGTTTCGGCGGCGTCGAACAGATCGTCGAGATCGCGTACGCGCAGGACGCCGGCGCGGCCAAGCGCGGCATCGACCACCCGATCCAGCCCCGAGAGCGCCCCGGTATGGGTCGCGGCCGCCTTGGCGGACGCCTCGTGCCGCCCCGCCTTGATGGCGATGACCGGTTTCAGGCGCGCCGCGGCGCGGGCGGCGGACAGGAACTTGCGCGGCTCGGTCACCGTTTCGAGATACATCAGGATGGCGCGCGTATTGCGGTCCGCCGCCAGCATGTCGAGACAGTCCCCCACATCGACATCGGCCATGTCGCCCAGCGAAACGATCTGCGAGAAACCGATTTCCTTGTCGGCGGCCCAGTCGATCAGCGAGGTGGCCATGGCGCCCGACTGCGAGAGCAGTGCCAGGTGGCCGGGCCGGGCCGCCATGTGCGAAAAACCGGCATTGAGCTTGAGCGGCGGGATCATCAACCCAAGCGTGTTCGGCCCGATGATGCGCAGAAGATACGGCCTTGAGGCGTCCAGCATCTTCTGGCGCAGCCCGCTGGCCGCGGAGATGCCGGCAGTTATGACCACCGCGGCGCGGGTGCCCTTCTCGCCCAGTTCCGCAATCAGGCCCGGAACCGTCTGCGGCGGGGTGACGATGACGGCAAGATCGGGCGCGGCGGGAAGGTCGGCGATCCGCCTGTAGCAAGTGATGTCGCGAAGGCTCGAGTATTTCGGATTGACCGGCCAGACGGCGCCCTCGAAACCGCCCTCGATGATATTGCGCAGGACAACGTCGCCCACGGACCCAGGCTTTCCGGAGGCCCCGATGACGGCGACGGAATGCGGCTGGAAGGCGTGCTCGAGATTGCGAATTGTCATGGCATGAACTCTTTGAACGTAAGGGAACCGCGCCCACCAATAGTCGCCCATTCTGACCGGGCCTTGACCCTGGTCAACCCGCAATCGGGGAACGCGGGCATATGCCGGCTATTCGTGCCGCAGGGCCTCGATGGGGTCGAGCCGGGCCGCGTTGCGGGCCGGGAAGTAGCCGAACACCACACCCACCAGCGCCGAGAACAGGAAGGCCAGGGCGATGACCGCGGGGTCGATGACGAAGGGCACGCCGAGCACGGACGACCCGATGGCCGCGAGCGCCAGCCCCAGGGCGATGCCGATCAACCCACCGACCAGCGACAAGACCATCGCCTCGACCAGGAACTGCACGAGCACCTGCGCTTCCCGCGCGCCGATGGCGAGCCGGATGCCAATCTCGCGGGTGCGCTCGGTGACCGAGACGAGCATGATGTTCATGATGCCGATGCCGCCCACCAGCAGGCTGACGCCGGCGACCGCGGCAAGCAGGCCGGTCAGCACGCCCATGATCGTGCCCAGCATGGAGGAGACCTGCTTCATGTCCATGACCATGAAATCGTCGTCCTCGCCCTCAGAGATGTGCCGACGTTCGCGAAACAGGGCCTGAAGGTCGGACTTGACCTGCTCGACCGCTGCGTCGCTGACCGCGGCGACATAGATCAATGTCACGTCCGAGTTGCCCGAAAGGCGGCGCTGAAAGGTCTTGATCGGCATGATGATCGTGTCGTCCTGATCGTTGCCGAAGCTGGAGGCGCCCTTTTCCTCGAGCACGCCGATCACCTTGCACGACATCTGCTTGAGGCGGATGGAGGCATCGATGGGACTCTGGTTCCCGAACAGCTCGGTGGCCGCCTTCTGTCCGATCACGCAGACCGCGCTGCCCGACTGCAACTCGCCTGCGAGAAACTGGCGCCCCTCGACCACCGGCCACTCGCGTACCAGGAAATAACGGTTGTCGGTGCCGATGACGCTGGTGACATGGCTCTTGTTACCGGCAATCGCCGTCAGCGTGCGGCTGTCGGTCGGCGCCACAGCGCGCACGCGGGAAATATCGCGCTCGATCAGATCGGCATCGGCAATGCGGAAACTGGCGACACCCAGTCCGCCACCGCCGGGGGTCTGGGTCAACTGGCCGGGTCGAACCATGAGCAGGTTGCTGCCCAGGCTCGCGATGCTGGACTGGACCGAGATCGTGGTTCCCTGCCCCAGCGTAACCATGGCGATGACCGCGGCGACACCGATCACCACGCCGAGCACAGTGAGAAAGGACCGCAGCGCGTTGCGCCAGATGGCCTGGATCGCCAGCCTGATCGTCTCGTACAGCATCAGGCGGCCTCGTCGTGATTGCCGTCATGCTCGACCCGGCCATCGCGGAAATGGATTTCGCGACGGCAATAGGCGGCCATGTCGGGTTCGTGCGTGACCATGACCACGGTGATACCTTCGTCGCGGTTGAGCACGGTCAGCAACTCCATGATCTCGACGCTGGTGGCGGTGTCGAGATTGCCGGTCGGTTCGTCGGCCAGGAGCAGGCGCGGACTGGTGACGATGGCCCGGGCGATGGCGACACGCTGCTGCTGGCCGCCGGACAGTTCGGAGGGCAGGTGCCGCTCGCGCCCCGTCAGGCCGACGCGCGCCAGCGCCCCTTTCGCCAGGCGCCGCCGTTCGCTCGCCGGGGTGCCGCGATAGATCAGCGGCAGCTCGACATTCTCGAGCGCGGTAGAGCGGCCGAGCAGGTTGTAGCCCTGGAAAACGAAACCAAGAAAATTACGCCGCAACAGCGTGCGCTGCTGCCTTGTAGTGCGGCTGACATCGACGCCGTCGAACAGGTACTGGCCGGCGCTGGGGGTATCGAGATAGCCAAGTATGTTCATCGTGGTCGACTTGCCCGAGCCCGAAGGCCCCATGATGGCGACGAACTCGCCCGGATAGACCGACAGGTCGACGCCGTCGAGCGCCGCCACCCGCGCCTCGCCGGCGCCGTAGATCTTGGTCAGTCCCTTGAGTTCGATCAGGGGGACGGGACGATCCGGTTTGCTGGCCTCAGGCATGGCGCAGGTTCACGGCGCGGTTTCGGTGCCGGTAATCACCTGGTCGCCGGCCTTCAGGTCGCCGGCGGCGATCACGGTCTGCTTGCCGTCGGTGGCGCCTGTTTCAACGCTGACCGCAACCGGCGCGCCGTTTCTGAGGACATAGACCCTGTGGCTTCCACTCGCTCCTGTTTCGGCCTGTGGCGCCGGTGGTGGCGTGAAACCCCCGAACAGCCCGCCACCTTGTGCGACGACGGGCACAGGGGTGAAGCGCAATGCCGAATTGGGCACCAGCAATGCCCCATCGACTTCGTTGACGGTGATGTCGGCGGTTGCGGTCATGCCCGGCCTCAAGGCCAGATCGCTGTTGTCCACGCTCAGGATCGCCTTGTAGGTGACCACGCCGTCGACCACGGCGGGCGCGAACCGCAGCTGTTCAATACGGGCGTTGAAGGTACGGCCCTGCCAGGCCTCGACGGTAAAAGTGGCTTCGTCGCCTGTCTTCACCTGCCCGATATCGGCCTCGTCGATATCGACCTCGAGCTGCATGTGGGCAAGATTTTCCGCGATCGAGAACAGGGTCGGCGCCTGGAACGAAGAGGCGACGATCTGGCCCGGCTCGACATTGCGCGCCAGAACGACGCCGTCGATGGGCGAGCAGATGCACCCCTTGGCCAGATTGGCCTCGTTCACCTTCAGCGTCGCTTCGGCAACCGCCACATTCGCCTTGGCCACCTCGACGCTCGCCCTGGCCCGCGCCAGGTTCGAGGTCGCCAGTTCCATGTCACGGGTGGAGGCGTTGTTGGTATCCCGCAAGGACTGCATCCGGTCAAAGGCGGCCTGTGCGTCGTCAAGCGAGGCTTCCGCGGAGGTCAGGTTTGCCTTTTGCGCCGACACATTCGCCCGGGAGCTTTCGACTGTCGCCTGCAGGGTGCCCAGGTCCAGTTCTGCGAGCACCTCGCCCTTGGTCACCTTGTCGTTGTAGTCGACATTGACGGACTTCACCGTGCCCGAAAGCTCGCTTGAAATATCGACCTGGTTCGTGGGCTCGATGGTGCCCGTCGCCGTGATCGCGACCTTGAGATCGCCCGTGACCGCGGCCTCGGTCGTGTAGCGGGGCGCTGCCGCCGACCTGGCGCCCTGCCACCACAGCCAGCCGCCGGCCGCCACCAAGACCACGACCGCCACGATGGCGACGTTACGCCACCGCAATCCGCTGCGGCTGTTCCGCGAGGCTTCGGACATCACCTCGGCTACGGTTTTCTCGCCTGCGCTCATGGGAAGTCGTCCCGGTTCGACACTGCATGTCAACTAGGCCCCTCACATGGTCCCGGCCATGATCGAAATCAACGCCGGAAGATGCCGACCACCTCGACATGGGCCGAGTATGCGAACTGATCGACAGGCACGACCGGATCGAGCCGATAGCCGCCATCGGCCAGAATCCGCGCATCGCGGGCGAAACTCGCAGGATCGCAGGAGACGCTGACGACCAGCGGCACATCCGATTGCGCCAGTTCGCGTGACTGTGCCGCGGCGCCGGCGCGCGGCGGGTCCATCACGACGGCCTCATAGCCGGAGAGTTCGCGGGCGGAAACGGGTTCATGAAACAGATCGCGCGTATCCGCCCTCACGGTCTTGAGGCCCTGGGTATGCTGCGCGGCGGAGTTTAGGGCGAGCACGGCTCGCTTGTCCGCGTCGCTGGCCAGGACCTGGGCCTTTTCGGCAAGGCGAAGCGCGAATGTGCCGATGCCGCAAAAAAGATCCGCGACCCTGAGCGCGCCATCCACCGCTTTCGTCACCAGTTCGGCAAGGATCGTCTCCGCCTCGGCGGTCGCCTGCAGGAACGCGCCGGGGGGGAGGCGCACACGGGCCTTGCCGACCATGATCTCGGGCGGCCGCGGCACCAGCACCTCTTCGCCATCAAGCGAGAGGCGGGCGAGATCGAACTCGGCGGCAATGCGTCCCAATTTCAACAGGTCGTCGCGCTGAGCCCCGCTGATCGCCGCGTCGATGCCGAACAGGGTTTCTGTGAAGGCAATGTCGCAGTCGCCCGCCGCCTTGGCGATTGCCCGGGCAATCGCAGGTGCGCCCGCAAGGCCGGGAACGAGGATGGGGCAGCGGTCGATTTCGTGGACGCGGTGGCTGCGTGGCGCGTTGAACCCAACCGACTTGCCGCGCACGTGAAGCGTCGCCCGGCGGCGGCCTGCCCCGCGCGCGTCCACCATCGGTTCGACCTGGGCGTCGAGTCCGGCACGCAAGAGCGCCGATTCCACGAGACCCCGCTTGAACTCCGCATAGGCGTCCGGCGCCCAGTGCTGCAGCTGGCATCCGCCGCATTGCCCGAAATGGGGGCAGATCGGATCGATACGCTCAGGGCTGGTCGTCTCAACCCCGAGCAGGCGTCCGTGCTGGCCGGAATAGCGAATGCGGGCACGTTCGCCGGGCAAGGTAAAGGGAACGTAAACGGGTTTGTCCCCGACCCGCGCCAAACCTTCGCCGCGATGTCCCATGGCGGAAATATCGACGACGGCTTCGGTTTCGGTCGGCCTTGCAGGGCGTCTGGACAGGGTCTCATCCTCAAATCATCGTGAGCGCGACAGCTCTATCCCATCATTGGCAGCGGTCAAGCGCGTATGGCGGCAAGGCACGGTTCGCAACGGAATCAACGGGTTCCGCGTGCCAGACTGGAATGGTTCCAGAAAGTGGCGTTCCAGTTTAGAACTCATGTAAACTATTGATTTTTCAATTGATTTTCTCACAAGCGCTTCCTATAAGAAGCCATATCACCCACAAGCGCAACCTATCGCAGGGCCTTGAACCCTGGCCAGAGAGAACAAATGAACTTCAACGCCTCCCCCGCACGCCGTACCCTGTTTGCAGCCGCTGTCGTGTTCGCGGCGACCCTCCCGCTCGCTTCCGCGAGGGCCGAGGACAACACGTTCACCCTCACGATCAAGGATCACGTGTTCACGCCCGCAACGCTCGAAGTGCCGGCGGGACAACGGATCAAGCTGGTCGTGGTGAACGAGGATTCGACGACCGAGGAATTCGAGAGCAAGATACTGCATATCGAGAAACTCGTCGGCGGCAACAAGACCATCACCGTTCTGGTCGGGCCGCTCGATCCCGGCACTTATGAATTCGTCGGCGAATTCCACGAGGACTCGGCCAAGGGCACACTGGTCGCCAAGTAGAGGCAAGGGCATGATTTCGACCTTCATCATCGTTTTTCGCGAGACCCTCGAGGCGGCGCTGATCGTATCGATCGTGATGGCGTCCAGCCGTGGTATTGCCGGGCGCACGAGGTTCGTCGTGGGCGGTTTGCTGGCGGGCCTGTTGGGCGCAGGGGTCGTGGCCCTGTTCGCCGACGCGATTGGCGGACTGTTCGGAGGGCTTGGCAGCGAGGTGTTCAATGCCAGCGTGCTGCTGCTGGCCGTTGTGATGCTGGGCTGGCACCAGGTGTGGATGGGAACCCACGGCGCCGAGCTCGCCGCGCAAAGCCGCAGCGTCGGGCAGGCCGTGCGCGAGGGCGTGCGTCCGCTGTCCGCACTTGCGGTGGTGACCGGGCTTGCGGTGCTGCGCGAAGGCTCGGAGACGGTCCTGTTCCTTTACGGCATCGCGGCGGACAGCCGCAACGACGCCACCAGCATGCTCGGCGGCGCAGTGCTGGGGATCGCTTCGGCGGCTGCCCTGGGCTGGATGATCTATACGGGCCTGCTGCGCGTGCCGCTCCGGCACATCTTCCGCGTGACCGGGGCGATCCTGATGTTGCTCGCGGCCGGACTTGCCGCGCAGGCTGCCTCATATCTGGTGCAGTCCGGCTTCCTGCCGCCGCTGGGCTACGAGATCTGGGATACCTCGGGCATCCTTTCCCAGGACAATCCCCTTGGTTTGGTGCTGCATGTGCTGGTGGGCTATGTGGACCGCCCGGCGGGTATCCAGATCGTCTTCTATGCGACGACCCTTGTGACCATACTCTTCGCCTCGACGCTGGTGCGCCAGCGAATGCAGGCCCATAAGGCCTGATCGGCCATTCCAGCTGAAACGACGGGGCCACTCGCCCCGTCGTTTTGCTTGCCGGGAACCTTTCTGCGTCCCGTGTCTCCAATGTTTCGAGACTGCCACATGAGCAGTGCCCCTTGAAACAGGAGACCCCAATGATCAGACTTCCATTCATCGCAGCCGCCGTCCTCGCCGCCGGAATGACCGGTTCGGCCTTTGCCCACGGGCCCGCGGCCGAAATAGCCAAGGCTCCGCCCGCCGCGCCGTTCCAGCAGGTGAGCAAGCTCGTCAAGCTGCCCGATTTCATCCCGGGCCTGGGACAATTGTTCGTCGACCCGGCAACCCTGCCCGCCGGCCCGTTCCTCGCCTATGACCACGACGGCGCGCTGGTGGCCACCGTCTACATGATCCCGGTTGCCGACCTGAACCCGGACAAGAGCTTCGACAACCTCTCCGCGCCCGGTGGGGTAGTCGATCATGTCGACATCTATTTCAACGCCGGACATCCAGGTGTCGAGGTTCCCCATGCCCACATCGTCCTCTGGCATGTTCCGGCTGCCGCCGAAGCGAGCGTTGCGAAATGACCCCATCGCGACGCAGGTTTCTGCGGCTGGGAGGCGAGTTTCTCGCCTCCCTCTCCTTGCTGCATGCCGTCCGCGCCGCGGAGGACGGCCTCGTCGAAATCCGCATGGCGGGAACGGCCAATGGCTCGCACGTCTGGTTCGATCCGATCGGCATCCTGGTGCCGGCAGGCACCACGATCCGCTGGATCAATGAGGATCCGGGAAACGCACATACCGCGACGGCCTATCACCCGGACAATTTCGATCATGCCTTGCGCATTCCCGCAGGCGCCAGGCCCTGGGATTCGGACTACCTGCTGCCCGGCGAGAGTTTCGAGGTCACGCTGACGGTTCCCGGCGTCTACGACTATTTCTGCGCGCCCCACGAACACGCCGGAATGGTGGGCCGCATCATCGTGGGCGAGGCCGGCGATACCTTCGCGGAACCCGCCGCCGCAGCGGGGAGTGCCGGTTTGCCCGACGTCGCTTTGCGTGCATTTCCCGCGATTGCGGATATCCTGACCCACAAGGTCATTCACCCCCGCAGCTGAGGAGAACGACATGACCCTTGCCGAGTTGAACCCGGGCACCGCGCCAGAGGAGCTTGCCGAAAGCGATCTGGTGGCACAGGCGCGCGCCGGGCAGGAAATGGCGGTGCGCGAACTGATCCGCCGCAACAACCGCCGTCTCTTCCGCGTCGCCCGTGCGGTGCTGCGCAACGACGCGGAGGCGGAGGACGTGGTGCAGGAGACCTATGTGCGCGCCTTCACCCAACTGGACGGCTTTCGCGGGGATTCAAGCATGTCGACCTGGCTCACACGCATCGCCCTCAACGAGGCGCTGGGCCGCCTGCGCCGACAGACCCGGCAACGCATTTCCGGCGCGGTCGCGCAGACCGATAGCTCCGAGGCAGAAATCATCATGTTCCCAACGGTCAGCGGGGTGGACGGACCCGAAACCGCCCTGGCGCGCGGCGAGATCCGCAAGCTGCTCGAGCAGGCGATCGACACCTTGCCGGAAGCCTTCCGCATGGTCTTCGTGCTGCGTGAAGTGGAAGACATGAGCACCGAGGAGGTCGCAACCCAACTCGGCATCAAGCCCGAGACGGTCAAGACGCGCCTGTTTCGGGCGCGCCGGCTTATCCGGGACTATCTCGAAGACAGGCTTTCGGGCGGATTCGAGCGGGTCTTTCCCTTCGACGGCGAGCGTTGCGTTGCCATGGCCGACCGCGTGGTCGCACGCCTCAGAAACAGGCTGCGATCCTGACGGCAACGCCGCGAATGCAAAAGAGGCGGGGCAAGCCCCGCCTCCCGTCGTTTGCCTGGACGGTTCACAAGGAACCGCCTACATCCCCATGGCCTTCACCTTGTCGGTGACTTCGGTCGTATAGGCGCCCTCGGGCATTTTCGAGATGATCTTCTGGTCAAGCAGCGCCTTGACCGTACGGTCGTAGGTCGCCATGTCGAGCGCGGGGTCGCTTGCGTCGACGAGTTTGCTGACCTCGCCCACCATGTAGCGCTGGTGATCGAACGTGGCGGCGCCGGTATCATCGGAATCCACGACGATCTGGGCGGCTTCATCCGGATTGTCGAGGGCATATTGCCAGCCCTTCATCGACGCGTGCACGAAGCGGGCATACTGGTCGACCTTCGCGGGATCGGACAGGGTGTCCTGCATGACATACAGGCCGTCCTCGAGCAGGTCGTTGCCCAGGTCGGTATAGTTGAAGATGGTCAGGTTGTCCGGGCCATATCCGGCATCGAGCGCCTGACCGTATTCATTGTAGGTCATCACGTGAATGCACTGGGCCTGGTTCTGGATCATGGGCTGGATGTCGAAGCTTTGCTGCAGCACCGTCACGCCGTCGGGTCCGCCATCGGTGGAAATGCCTTCCTTGTTCATCCACGCAAAGAACGGATATTCATTGCCATAGAACCACACGCCGATGGTCTTGCCCTTGAAGTCAGCCACCGAATTGATGTTGTTCTCCTTGGGGCAGATCAGCATCAGGCCGGACCGCTTGAACGGCTGGGCGATGTTGACAAGCTGCACGCCCTTGTCGCGGGCTGCGGCGGCGCCACCCATCCAGTCCACGATGATGTCGGCACCCCCGCCGGCGATCACCTGCTCGGGGGCCGTGTTCGGGCTGCCCGGCAGAACGGTGACGTCGAGGTTCTCGTCGGAGTAGAACCCCTTGGCCTTGGCAACGATATAGCCTGCAAACTGGGCCTGGGTGACCCACTTGAGTTGCAGGGTCAGCTTGTCCTGGGCATAGGCGCCCATCACGCCAGCCACAGCGAAGACTGCAGCAAGCGCTGGTACCAGTATCTTCTTCATGTTCGTTCCCTTCCTTGTTGTATCAGACCCGCCCGCCGCGGACGGACGGGTGCCAGAACGTGACGGCTTTTTCCACCAGCACGATCGCCCCATAAGAAGCGGAGCCCGCAACGGCCGCGACTGCGACCTCCGCCCACACCATGTCTGCATTGAGCCTGCCAACTTCGGTGGCAATGCGAAAGCCCATGCCGACGATGGGTGTCCCGAAAAACTCGGCAACGATTGCCCCGATCAATGCCAGGGTGGAATTGATCTTGAGCGCATTGAATATGAAAGGCCCTGCGGCCGGCAGCCGCAGCTTGAAAAGTGTCTGCCAGTAGCTGGCGGCATAGGTGCGCATCAGGTCGCGCTCCATTTCGCTGGCGGCGCCAAGCCCGGCAACCGTGTTCACCAGCATTGGGAAGAAGGTGATGCACACGATCACGGCCGTCTTGGACTGCCAGTCGAATCCGAACCACATCACCATGATCGGCGCAATGCCGATGATGGGCAGCGCGGATACGAAATTGCCTATGGGCAGCAATCCGCGCTTCAGGAACGGCGAGCGGTCGACCAGAATGGCCACGACGAAGCCGGCGCCGCATCCCAGAGCAAAGCCGGAAAGCACCGCCTTGAGGAAGGTCTGCTGGAAATCGGCCCAAAGGATATCTGTCGAGGTGAGGATCTTCACCATGACCTGGCTCGGCGCGGGCAACAGCACTTCCGGTATTCCGAGACCGCGGACGACGACTTCCCATATCACCAGGAGCGTGACCCCGAAAACCAGCGGAACAACAAGGTTTGCGCCGGGGATGGCGTGTCCGGCGGCCAGATCGCGCGCCATGCGGTCGACGAAGACCCAGGAATAGAGCCAGGCCGATCCAAGACAAAGCCACAACGGGAGTCCCGCTTCCGGTATGGCCTCGAGCGCGGCGACGGCGCCGATGCCGGCCAGCAATCCATCGAACCAATAGGAAAAGGGCAGGCGGTGCCGCGCGAGCGAAAGGGCGGCGGCAACTGCGAAGAGCACAAGCCATGGGTTGGCGGCGGGCCATGCGAGAGCGCCGGCGATCACGGCGCAGGCGGTGGCAAGCGTGGCCAGTGTCTGTTGCCAGCCGGTCATGCGCCCTGCCCCATCCGGCGCAAGACGATGCGCTCGGCTATCCCGACGCCGATCACAAGGATCGCGGCCAGCGTCGCCGCCATCAGAAGAACCGCCCACAACGTGATTGTCTGCCCGTTATACGAGCCGGTGAGAAGCCGGACGCCGAGGCCGCCGGCGGCGGTATTGGTCAGTTCGGCCACCAGCGCGCCGATCAGCGCGATGGCAACGCCCACCTTCATGGAGGCAAACAGGAAGGGCATCGAGGCCGGCCAGCGCAGCTTGGTGAAGATCTGGGTTCGGGTGGCCGAGTAGGTATGCATGAGGTCGAGTTGCATCTGGTCCGGGGAGCGCAGGCCCTTGACCATGCCGACAACGACCGGGAAGAAGCTCAGATAGGTGGAAATGAGCGCCTTTGGCACCAGGCCCGTGACGCCCACCGCATTGAGCCCGACCACCAGCATTGGCGCGATGGCGAGAATCGGTACCGTCTGGCTGGCGATGATCCAGGGCATCAGCGAGCGGTTCATGGCCTCGATGTGAATGATCATCACCGCCAGCAACAGCCCGAGCACGGTGCCGAAGGCAAATCCCAGAAGCGTCGCGGTGAGGGTGATCCCGGCGTGATAGAGAAAACTGCGCTTGCTGACGGCGAACTGCCTGACAATCTGCGCGCCGGTGCAGGTCAGCCTGTCGACCTTGCCGGGGTCGGCAGCCGTCCAGCACCCAACGATGGGCGCGAAGGTGTTGGCATAGACTTCGACCACGATCTGGTGCGGAGCGGGCAGAAGGGGCTTGGACTGGCTCCATAGGTCGCCCAGATATTGCGTCAGGGGAACATCGGTCTTGCCGGCGCGCTCATAGAGCCGTGTTTGCCATGACGCGTTCATCAGGGTGGCGGCGGCGTACCATACGACGAGCAAGACGGCGAGGACAATGAGAACGGGGCCGGTCGTGCCACTCATCACCCTCTTCATCAAACCGCATCCTCGTAACTATGGCCCGCTCTCAGGCCCTCGCGGACCCGGTGGGCGATTTCGAGGAATTCGGGCGTCTCGCGGATGTCGAGGGGCCGCTCCAGGGGCAATGTGGACGCAATGACGTCGGTCACCCGTCCCGGGCGCGGCGACATGACCACGATCTTGGTGGAGAGGTAGACCGCCTCGGGGATCGAGTGGGTGACGAAGGCGATGGTCTTCGAGGTGCGGGCCCAGAGTTCGAGCAATTGCGAGTTGAGATGATCGCGCACGATCTCGTCGAGGGCGCCGAAGGGCTCGTCCATGAGCAGGAGGTCGGCGTCGAACGCCAGGGCGCGGGCGATGGAGGCGCGCTGCTGCATGCCCCCCGAAAGCTGCCAGGGATACTTGTTCTCGAAGCCGGTGAGATTGACCATCTCCAGCGTCTCGCGGATGCGGCGCGCCTGTTCCTGCCTGGCAAAACCCATCACTTCGAGGGGCAGCGCGATATTGCGGGCGATGGTGCGCCAGGGATAGAGCGCGGGCGCCTGGAACACATAGCCATAGGCCCGTTTACGGCGCGCCTCGTCCGGCGTCATTCCGTTGACGGTGATTTCGCCGGCGGTGGGCTGTTCGAGATCGGCGATGACCCTGAGGAACGTGGTCTTGCCGCATCCCGAGGGGCCGATGAAGGAGACGAATTCGCCCTTCTCGATTTCGAGATTGACGTCGGACAGGGCGTGCACCGGCCCGTCATTTGTTTCGAAGGTCAATCCAAGGCCCTTGGCCGAGACGACTGCAGGTCTGGTTTCCGCCACGCGGCTTCCCTTTGTTTATCTTGCTTTTGCTGTCACGGCGCGATCATAGCCCAGCCTTGAGACAGAGAACATGGGGGCAGGCGCTCCCTCCCGGCCGCCTGCCCCCATGCGATCACACCCCAGTCGCTGGAATGCCGGTCCGCTCGACCTTGCGCGGCGCGGTGAGTTCCTTCCAGGTCGAGAGTGCGCGGTTGACCGCCATGTAGGGCTCGCGCTTGACGAACTTGCCGTGCCCTTCCCTGGTCTTGACCTCGTTCTCCTCGATGGCGACCTCGCCCCGGGTCAGTGTGAAGCGCGGCAGGCCCTTGACGTGCTTGCCCTCGAACACGTTGTAGTCGATGGCTGATTGCTGGGTCTTCGCCGAGATGGTCTTTTCCCGGTTGGGGTCCCACACGACGATGTCGGCGTCGGCGCCCACCACGATGGCGCCCTTTCTGGGATACATGTTGAGGATCTTGGCGATATTGGTCGAGGTAACAGCGACGAATTCGTTCATGGTCAGCCGCCCGGTATTCACCCCATGGGTCCAGAGCATGGGCATGCGGTCCTCGAGGCCGCCAGTGCCATTCGGGATCTTGGTGAAATCGCCCACCCCGAACCGCTTCTGCTCGGTGGTGAAGGCGCAATGGTCGGTCGCCACCACCTGCAACGATCCCGCCTGCAGCCCGGCCCAGAGCGAATCCTGGTGCTGCTTGTTGCGGAACGGCGGCGACATCACCCGGCGCGCGGCGTGGTCCCAGTCCTTGTCGAAATATTCGCTCTCGTCGAGGGTGAGGTGCTGGATCAGCGGCTCGCCATAGACGCGCATGCCGTTCTGGCGGGCCCGGCGGATCGCCTCGTGGCTCTGTTCGCAGGAGGTGTGCACCACATAGAGCGGGACGCCGGCCATGTCGGCGATCATGATGGCGCGGTTGGTCGCCTCGCCCTCGACCTGCGGCGGGCGGGAATAGGCGTGGGCCTCGGGGCCGTTGTTGCCCTCGCGCAGCAATCTTGCGGAAAGGTCCGCGACCACGTCGCCGTTTTCGGCATGGACCAGGGGCATGGCGCCCAGCTCGGCGCACCGCTGGAACGAGGCGTACATTTCATCATCCTGCACCATCAGCGCGCCCTTGTAGGCCATGAAGTGCTTGAAGGTGTTGATGCCGCGCTCGCGGACCACGGTCTCCATTTCATTGAAGACCTGCTCGCCCCACCACGTGATCGCCATGTGGAAGGAATAGTCGCAATTGGCGCGGGTGGACTTGTTGTCCCACATGCTCAGAGCCTCGAGCAGCGACTGGTTGGGGCTGGGGAGCGCGAAGTCGACCACCATGGTCGTGCCGCCGGCAAGGGCTGCGCGGGTGCCGCTCTCGAAATCGTCCGAGGAATAGGTGCCCATGAAGGGCATTTCGAGATGGGTGTGCGGGTCGATGCCACCGGGCATCACATAGCAGCCCGTGGCATCGATCTCGTGATCGGCATGCAGGTCCGGACCGATGGCAACGATCACGCCGTCGCGGATCAAGACGTCCGCCTTGTAGGTGCGGTCGGCGGTGACGATGGTGCCGTTTCTGATGGACTTGGTCATGATGCGTTCCTTCTATCTTGGGTTCCGCGCGTGTTCAGCCTCGCCTGCTCGCTTTCGCGCGCCGTCCCGGCCTTGAGCCGGGACCTCGCGCCCCATCAGGCAAAGGGGATGTCTGCCGACAAATCGCGCCATCCGGGGTTGTTCGCCCCGATCAGTTGGTCTTTCCATTCTCGTTTCCAGCGTTTGAGCCGTTTCTCGCGCACAAGTGCTGCTTCCAGTGTGTCGTGCGTCTCGAAATAAACGAGCGTTTCGATTTGATACCGCCGCGTGTGACCCGGTACAGCCCGTGCGCGATGCTGTTCGACGCGTCTGCGCAGATCCCGGGTTGCCCCGATGTAGATGGCCCCATAGGGCCGCGACGCCAGAACGTAGACAAAATACAAAATGGTCACCCGTCTGTCCGACAAGTTCATCGTCGAGGTCCCGGCTCAAGGCCGGGACAGCGCGGAGTCGGAGGCTTCCCTCCCAAGGCACCCCAGCACTCATCGATTACCTTCCCCCAATACCGCCGCACGCGAGGCAGAAATACCGGCGAAAACGACAGCCGTCGTGAAGGACAGGGACATTCTCACCCAACGATCTCCGCGGTTTCGAGCGCGGCATGAAGCAGCACCTCGGTGCCCGCCGTTGCCCATTCCTTCGAGATGTCCTCGGCCTCGTTGTGACTGAGCCCGTCCACGCAGGGGCACATGATCATTGCGGTCGGCGCAACGCGATTGACCCAGCACGCATCGTGGCCGGCGCCCGAGACGATGTCGCGGTGCGAATATCCAAGGCGCTCGGCGGCGCGCCGGACCGCCTCCACGCACCCCTTGTCAAAGGTTACCGGATCGAAATGCCCCACCGGCTCGATCTCGATTTCAAGGCCAAGATCGCGGGCGATCCCCGGCGCACGCTCTTCGAGCTCGGCCTTCATGCCGTCCAGCGTTGCCTGGTCGGGAGAGCGGAAATCAACGGTGAATACCACCTTGCCCGGGATGACGTTGCGCGAATTGGGGTAGACGTTGCACTGGCCGATTGCGCCGACGGCGGCGGGCTGGTGCTTCATGGCGATCTCGTGCACCAGTTCGGTAATCCGGGCCATGCCGAGCCCGGCATTGCGGCGCATGGGCATGGGCGTGGACCCGGTATGGCTTTCCTTGCCGGTCAGGGTCACCTGCAGCCACCAAAGCCCCTGTCCGTGGGTGACCACGCCGATATCCTTGCCCTCGGCTTCGAGGATCGGGCCCTGCTCGATATGCAGTTCGTAGTAGGCGTGCATCTTGCGCGCGCCCACCTTCTCGTCGCCCTTCCAGCCGATGCGCTGGAGTTCGTCGCCGAATTTCTTCCCCTCGGCGTCCATGCGGTCATAGGCCCATTGCAGGTCATGCATTCCGGCGAACACGCCGGAGGCGAGCATGGCCGGCGCAAAGCGCGTGCCTTCCTCGTTGGTCCAGTTGACCACGACGATGGGATGTTTCGTCCTGATGTTGAGGTCGTTGAGCGTGCGGATGACTTCGAGCCCGCCGAGCACGCCGAGTACGCCGTCATAGCGGCCGCCAGTTGGCTGGGTATCGAGGTGCGACCCGATATAGACCGGCAGGGCATCGGGGTCGGTGCCTTCGCGGCGGGCGAACATGGTGCCCATCTCGTCCACGCCCATGCTCATGCCTGCCGCCTCGCACCAGCGCTGGAACAGCTTGCGCCCCTCGCCGTCGGCATCGGTCAGGGTCTGGCGGTTGTTGCCCCCGGCGACGCCCGGGCCGATCTCGGCCAGTTCGTGGATGCTGTCCCAGAGCCGGTCGGGATTGATGCGAAGGTTCTCGCCGGGTGCTGCCATGATGGTCCTGCCTTGTTTCTTGTCGTTGTCGTCTTGGTGTCGAGCGGTTGCGTCCCCGAACCCGGAAACGCCCCTAGATATCCGTCAGCCGGGTATAGGTCTCCGGCCGGCGGTCACGGAAGAACTGCCAGGTGTTGCGCACCTCGCGCACCATATCCATGTCCATGTCGTGCACGATCAGCTCGTCCTTGTCGCGGCTGGCGACCTTCTCGATCTGGCCGCGCGGATTGACGAAATAGCTCTGGCCGTAGAATTCGCCGATATTCCACGGCCCTTCGGTGCCCACGCGGTTAATCGCGCCGATATAAACGCCGTTGGCGACGGCGGAGGCGGGCTGCTCGAGCTTCCAGAGATATTCGGAAAGCCCGGCGACGGTCGCGGAGGGATTGACGATATATTCCGCCCCGTTGAGCGCCAGGGCGCGCCAGCCTTCGGGGAAGTGCCGGTCGTAGCATATGTAGACGCCGAGCTTGCAATAGGCGGTCCTGAAGACCGGCCAGTCCGAATTTCCCGGCTTGAAGAAGAACTTTTCCCAGAACCCGGCGACCTGCGGAATATGGGTCTTGCGGTATTTGCCGAGATAAGTGCCGTCGGCGTCGATCACCGCCGCTGTGTTGTAGTAGACACCCGGAATCTCTTCCTCGTAGATCGGCACCACGATGACCATCTGGTGCTTTTTGGCGAGTTCCTGCATCAGCGAGGTCGTTGGGCCATCGGGAATGGCTTCCGCGGCGCCGTACCACTTCGCATCCTGGCTCGGGCAGAAATAGGGCTGGGTGAACACCTCCTGAAAGCATAGAACCTGAACGCCCTGCCGTCCTGCCTCCTCGACCAGCGGCAGGTGCGCCGCGATCATCTTGTCCTTGATCTCCTGGGGCGACATGGACGTGTCGCCTTTCAGGCCCATCTGGATAAGCCCCCCTCTCAGCTTGCCCATCGGTGCCTCCCTTGTCTGTTGCGCTCTACTTCATCGACGGGAACGTGAATACCGCGCCCTCCTTGATGCCGGCCGGCCAGCGGGTGGTGATCGTCTTGAGCCTTGTGTAGAAATGCACGCCCTCGGGCCCGTAGATCGAGTGATCGCCGAACAGCGAGCGTTTCCAGCCCCCGAACGAGTGATAGGCGACCGGCACGGGGATCGGCACGTTGACGCCAACCATCCCCACCTCGATCCGGTCGGCGAAATCGCGCGCGGCGTCGCCGTCGCGGGTGAAGATGGCGGTGCCATTGCCGAATTCGTGGCGGTTGATGAGGTCGACGGCTTCGTCGTAGCCGCCGGCCCTCACGACGGAGAGCACCGGCCCGAAGATCTCCTCGCGGTAGATCGTCATGTCCGGGGTGACGCGGTCGAACAGCGTGCCGCCGACGAAATAGCCGTTTTCGTAGCCCTGCAGCGAGAACCCGCGCCCATCGACCACGAGCTCCGCGCCCTCTTCGAGGCCCTTGTCGATATAGCCGAGCACCTTTTGCTGATGCGCCCTGGTGACCAGCGGTCCCATCTGCGCCGCGCTGTCGGTCGAAGGGCCGATCCTGAGCGATTCCACCATGGGCTTGAGCTTTTCGACCAGACGGTCCGCCGTTTCCTCACCCACCGGAACGGCGACCGATATCGCCATGCACCTTTCGCCGGCCGAGCCGTAGCCGGCGCCCATCAGGGCGTTGGCGGCCTGGTCCATGTCGGCGTCGGGCAGGATGATCATGTGATTCTTGGCGCCGCCGAGCGCCTGGACGCGCTTGCCCGCCCTGGTCCCGCGCGCATAGACATATTCGGCGATCGGCGTGGAGCCCACGAAGCTGACGGCCTTGATGTCGGGGTGGTCGAGGATCGCGTCGACCGCTTCCTTGTCGCCATGCACGATGTTGAACACGCCCTCGGGCAGGCCGGCCTCGACAAACAGTTCCCAGGCCAGCATCGGCGCCGACGGATCGCGCTCGGAGGGCTTGAGCACGAAGGTGTTCCCGCAGGCGATGGCCATGGGATACATCCACATCGGCACCATGGCGGGAAAGTTGAACGGGGTGATCCCGGCAACCACGCCCAGCGGCTGGCGATCCGAGAAGGTGTCGATGGCCGGGCCGACATTGCGGGAAAACTCGCCCTTGAGCAGGTGCGGAATCCCGCAGGCGAACTCGACCACCTCAAGACCCCGGGCGACCTCGCCCATGGCGTCGTCATGGGTCTTGCCGTGCTCGCGTGAGATCTCGCGGGCAAGGTCGCCCTGGTGCGCGTTCAACAGTTCGAGGAAGCGGAACATGATGCGCGCACGCTTGGCGGGCGTTGTCGCGGCCCAGGCGGGCACCGCGTTCTTGGCGGAGGCCACCGCGGCATCGATCTCGGCCAGTGTGGAAAGCGGCACTTCCGCGATCTGTTCGCCGGTCGCGGGGTTGAAGACCGGCGCGCGGCGCGGCGAGGTGGATGCGACGCGCTTGCCGCCGATGGCGTTGTCGATCAGATGCATCATTCCACCTCGTTGAGCACGGTGCGCAGGCCGTCCACGAGCTCGTCGATCTGCGACTTCTGGACGATGAGCGGCGGCGAAAGCGCTATGATGTCGCCGGTCGTGCGGATGAGATAGCCCTTCTCGAAGGCCCGCACGAAGGCCGAGAAGGCGCGCTTGGTGGGCGAACCGGCAATCGGCTCGAGTTCGACGGCGCCGACAAGCCCGATATTGCGGATGTCGATGACGTGCGGCGCATCGCGCAGCGAATGCAGGGCGTCTTCCCAATACTGCCCAAGTTCCGCCCCGCGGGTCAGCAGACCTTCATCCCTGTAGGTCTCAAGGGTCGCAAGGCCGGCCGCCGCCGCGATCGGGTTACCCGAGTAGGTATAGCCGTGGAAGAACTCGATCAGGTGTTCGGGGCCGTTCATGAAGGCGTCGTGGATTTCGGATTTCACGAACACCGCGCCCATGGGAATGACCCCGTTTGTCAGACCTTTGGCCGTGGTCATGATGTCAGGGATCACATCGAAGTAGTCGGCGGCGAACGGAGTGCCCAGACGCCCGTAGCCGGTGATCACCTCGTCGAAGATCAGGAGGATGCCGTGCTTGTCGCAGATCTCGCGCAGGCGCTTGAGATAGCCCTTGGGTGGGATGAGCACGCCAGTCGAGCCGGCCACGGGCTCCACGATCACCGCGGCGACCGTCGAGGCGTCATGCAGGGCGACGATGCGCTCGAGTTCATCGGCCAGATCGGCGCCATGCTCGGGCTCGCCGCGGGTGAAGGCGTTCTTTTGCGGCAAATGGGTGTGGGGGAGATGGTCGACGCCGGTCAAAAGCGTGCCGAACATCTTGCGGTTGGAGACGATGCCGCCCACCGAAATGCCGCCGAAATTGACACCGTGATAACCCCGCTCGCGCCCGATCAGACGGAAGCGGGACCCATCGCCCCTGGCGCGGTGATAGGCGATGGCGATCTTGAGCGCGGTCTCGACCGATTCCGAGCCTGAATTGGTGAAGAACACGTGGTCCATGCCCTTGGGGGCGAGATCGACCAGCCGGTTCGCCAGCTCGAATGCCTTGGGATGGCCAATCTGGAAGGCGGGCGCGTAGTCGAGCTCGGCGGCCTGGGCCTGGATGGCTTCGGTGATCTTGGGCCGGCAGTGTCCGGCGTTCACGCACCATAGCCCCGCCGTGCCATCGAGCACCTGCCGCCCGTCAGAGGTGGTGTAGTGCATGTCCGAGGCGCCGACGAACATGCGCGGCGCCTTCTTGAACTGGCGGTTGGCGGTGAAAGGCATCCAGAACGCGTTCAGATCGTTCGGCGCGGTTGTGGCTCGGTTGGACACCGACGTCTCCCTCGAAATTCGTTTTCTTGCCGGTCAAGTCGGACTGGGATAATCACGACAAATCGTGTTATCAATTTTTGACCAGTTGGAAAAAGGTTAGCACTCCTGCGAGGGCGATCAAGGCGAAAATTCCCCGGATCGGGGGCGAAAGGGGGACTGAGGGCATGACGAGACATGCGGCCCGGCCGCGTGCCACCACGCGTATCCAGCGCGAAAAGCGGCAGGTCATCCTTGAAGCGGCGCTGGACGTCTTTTCGTTGCACGGCTTCCGGGGGGCCACGATCGACCAGATCGCGGAAGCCGCGGGAATGTCCAAGCCCAACCTGCTCTATTACTTCCCGTCCAAGGAAGCGATGCACACCAACCTGATCGCGAGGCTCCTGGACACATGGCTCGCACCTCTTCGCGAGATGAGCGCCGAGGGCGAACCGATGACCGAGATCCGGTCCTATATCCGGCGCAAGCTCGAAATGGCGCGTGACTATCCAAGGGAAAGCCGCCTGTTTGCCAACGAGATCCTGCAAGGCGCGCCGCGCATCCTCGACATGCTCGAGGGCGATTTGAGGGAACTGGTCGACGAGAAGGCCGAGGTGCTCAGGGGCTGGATGCGGCAGAACAAACTGGTGAAGGCCGACCCCTATCACCTGATCTTCGCAATCTGGGCCACGACCCAGCACTATGCCGATTTCGACGTGCAGGTGCGCGCGGTTCTCGGACCGAAGCGCGGCGGCGACGGCCGGTTCGAGGATGCAGCGGCCTTCCTCGAGCAATTGTTCATGCACGGGCTATGCCCGCCGGAAAAAGCCAGCCCCTGACCGCGCCGAGGTGACCGTCAGGCTTCCTGCCAGAGCTCGATCGGGTTGCCCTCGGGATCGTGGAGCCGGGCGAACCGGCCATTGGGATAATCCTGCGGGTCGCGGTTGACCTCGATGCCCTTCGCCTCAAGCGCCGCGACCATCCCGTCAAGATCGTCGACGCGGAAATTGATCATCCACTGCCGGGTGTCGTCGCCGAAATAGTCGGTGTCCATGGCAAAGGGCGCGAACACTGTCGCGCCTTCTTGCTGGCGCCAGACCTTTGCGTCATAGGACTGCGGAACGGGATCGATCCCGAGATTTTGAGCATACCATTCGGCCAGCGCCGCCGGATCGCGGCTGCGAAAGAACACGCCACCAATGCCCAGTACCCGCGCCATGCTCCGTGCTCCCGCCCGTGATATCTCACGAGAGTATGGGCAAAAAGCCGGTCTGCCGCCAGCCCCGCCTCCCTCAGTCGGGCGCCACGGCGAGCACGAGCAGCCCGCCCACCGTGACCAGCGCCCCGGCGACGATCCGTGGCGGGGCCCAGCCATGGCCGGCGAAACCCTCAAGCAGGATGATCACGCAAGGGGTCAGATAGCCATAGGCAAGCACCTTGGCGGCCGGCAACCGCATGGCGGCGAACTGGATGAGAAAGAATGTGCCGGCGCTGGTGAAGAGCGCGAGATAGAAGATCGCGATCCAGACGATCGAGGGCAGGCCGGTCCAGTCGGTCGTCACGATCTGGGGAGCCCCGTAGACGGCAAGGCAAAGCGCGGTGGCGGCCATCGTGAACAAGGAGAAGGCATAGACGGGCTCGGCACGATTGAAGCGCCGCACAAGGGGAGCATAGGCCGCATGGCACACGCAGCCGACCAGGAAGATCAGTTCGCCCCGCCCGACCTGGAAACGCAGGATCGCATCGAGGTCCCCGCCAAAGATCACCCAGAGCGAACCAAGCCCCGCGATCACCAGGCTGACCAGAACGACGGGGCGCGGCTTCTGACCCAGGATGACCAGGCCGAAACCCGCGCTCATCAGCGGGATGAGCGTGAAGACCGCGCCGGTGGAGACCGGAGACGTGATCTTGAGCGCCTCGAACATGGTAACGAAATAGACCGCCATCAGGCCGCCCAGCACCAGGAACCGCCAGGATGCCCGCGGCAAGGCGATCGGGCGCCGGAACAGGACGGGCGCCAGCGCGGCCATGGCCATGGTGCCGATGACGAAACGGACCGCCCCGAGCGCCGCCGCGCCGATATGCGGGGCCGCCATGGACCCGATGGAAAAGGACCCCGCGATCAGGGTGGCGAACAGCAGCATGGCCAGGTGGCCGAGCAGCTTGTCTCGGCCAATTGCATGAACCTGGGAACCTTGCTCGAGGGTCATTGCGCGGCCTCACGGTCGATCTGGCATTGTACAGCGGCGAGACGACTTGCCGCCGTCCACCGCTAGCAGGCCCGCCAGGGATAGGCAAAGAACATTGGCGGCCACAATCCCGAAGGATCGCGGCCGCCAGGAGGAAGGCGCGACAAATTCTATTCCGCGGGTTCCCTGACAGCGGGATTGTTCGGATGCGTCGTCCAGTTGGCGTAGTCAGCCACCACCGCGCGGCCGGTTCTCTTGTCGACCTCGCCGGCCGCAAGCGGCACCATGGTGATGCAGTCGTCGACGGGACAGACGTTGACGCACAGGTTGCAACCCACGCATTCGTCGTCGATCACCTCGAAATGACGCTTGCCGTCCTTGCTCGCCGTGATCGCCTGGTGCGAGGTATCCTCGCAGGCGATGTGGCAGCGGCCGCACTTGATGCACAGATCCTGATCGATATGCGCCTTGGTGACGTAGTTCAGGTTCAGGAACTGCCAGTCGGTGACATTGGGCACGGCGCGCCCGATGACGTCGTCCAGCGTCTTGTGGCCCTTTTCATCCATCCAGTTGGAAAGCCCTGAAATCATCTCCTCGACGATCTTGAAGCCATAGGTCATGGCGGCGGTGCAGACCTGGACATTACCTGCCCCCAGCGCCATGAACTCGGCCGCATCGCGCCAGGTGGTGACACCGCCGATACCCGAGATATTCAGGCCGGCGCATTCGCGGTCGCGGGCGATCTCGGACACCATGGACAGCGCGATCGGCTTGACCGCCGGGCCGCAATAGCCGCCATGGGTCCCCTTGCCGTCGATGGTGGGCTGGGGGGCGAAATTGTCGAGGTCAACCGATGTGATCGAGTTGATCGTGTTGATCAGCGAGACCGCGTCCGTTCCCGCCTCGTGGGCGGCGCGGGCCGGCTTGCGGATATCGGTGATATTGGGCGTGAGCTTGGTGATGACCGGCATGCGCGTGTTCTGTTTGCACCAGCGCACCACCATCCCGACATATTCGGGCACCTGCCCGACCGCCGATCCCATTCCGCGCTCGCTCATGCCGTGCGGACAGCCGAAATTGAGCTCGATCCCGTCCGCGCCGGTTTCCTCGACCAGGGGCAGGATTGCCTTCCAGGCATCCTCCTCGCAGGGCACCATGAGCGACACGATCAACGCCCTGTCGGGCCAGTTCATCTTGACCTGCTTGATCTCGCGCAGGTTCTGCTGCAGGGGCCGGTCGGTGATCAGCTCGATATTGTTCAGGCCCAGAAGCCGACGGTCCGCGCCCCAGATCGCGCCGTAGCGCGGGCCGTTGACATTGACCACGGGCGGGCCCTCCTCGCCCAGGGTCTTCCAGACGACGCCGCCCCAGCCTGCCTTGAAGGCGCGCTCGACATTATAGGCCTTGTCGGTCGGCGGCGCGGAGGCGAGCCAGAACGGGTTGGGCGACTTGATGCCCACGAAGTTACTGCGCAGGTCTGCCATTTGCCCTCTCCCTAGTGGGTTTCAACCAGAAGGATATTGCCCTCGCTGTCGCGCAATCGGCACAGGACGGTGTTTTCGTCCCAGGGTGCCGGATGCGGTTCGACGACGATCTCGACACCGGCCTGGCGCCAGCGTTCGACGCTTTGACGCAGGTCGGTGTCAATGAAATGCAAGGCCGGTTCCTGGTCCGGCCCATCGCTCGTGCGCCGGACCAGGACGATGCGGGTTTGCGCGCCATCCATGCCCAGTTCCACGAAATCCCAGCCGTCAGGCTCCTTTTCGCGCCACTTGAGCTTGAGCCCGATCCTGTCGGTGTAGAACGCCAGGGCGCGCTCGAGGTCGTCGACCGGAAGGTTCACGAACTTGACGTGGGTCAGCATCGCCTACACCGAAAGCGCGCGGTGAATGCTCTCGGCGGCATCGCGCCCCTGAGCCACCGCGGTCACGGTGAGGTCTTCGCCCATCGACGTGCAATCGCCACCGGCCCAGACCTTGGAATGCGACGAGCGGCCCTCGGCATCGGTACGGATGCGGCCACCATCGAGATCGATCGTCTCGATCCCGTTTGTATCGATCGCCTGTCCGATGGCCTTGAAAACCTGGTCAGCGGCAATGGTCGTGGTCTCGCCGGTGCCTTCGAGCCTGCCGTCCCTGAGGGTCGTGTACTCCAGTTCGATGCCGGTCACCCTGCCGCCTTCGGTCATCACGCGCCTGGGGCTCAGCCAGTGCCGGATCGTGACGCCCCTGGACGCCGCGAGATCCTGTTCGAACGCGGAGGCATTCATGTGCTCCTTGCCGCGCCGGTAGGCGATGGTGACTTCTTCGGCGCCGAGCAGCCTTGATTGCACCGCGATGTCGATTGCCGTCATGCCGCCACCGATCACCACCACGCGCCGCCCCACCGGCAGGCTGGAAAGGTCGCGGGACTGGCGCAGGTTGGCGATGAAATCGATGGCGTTGCCGACGCCCTGGGCGTCCTCGCCCTGGGCGCGCAACGCGTTGACGCCGCCCAGACCGATGCCGAGAAACACGGCGTCATTGCCTGCAATCAGGTTGTCGAGGGAAACGTCGCGGCCAAGCCGCATGCCATGCCGAATGTCTATCCCGCCGATCGCGGTGACATAATCCACTTCGGCCTGGGCGAAATCGTCCACGGCCTTGTACGCTGCGATACCGTATTCGTTGAGCCCGCCTGCCTTGGGCCTTGCGTCGTAGATCACGACGTCATGACCGTGCATGGCGAGCCGGTGGGCGCAGGCAAGGCCCGCCGGGCCAGCGCCAACCACGGCCACACGCTTGCCGGTGGGCGCAGCGCGGGTGAAGAATTGCGCGTTCCGCTGCATGGCCGTGTCGGTCGCATATCGCTGCAACTGGCCGATCTTTACCGGATCGCCTTCGGCCTCCATGCGCACGCACGCCTCTTCGCAAAGTGTCTCGGTGGGGCAGACCCGGGCGCACATGCCGCCGAGAATATTCTGCTCGAAGATCGTTTCCGCGGCGCCGAGCGGATTGCCGGTCGAGATCTCGCGGATGAACATGGGAATGTCGATGGCCGTGGGGCAGGCCGTCTGGCAAGGCGCATCGAAGCAGAAATAGCACCGATCCGCCTCGACATGCGCTTCGTGCGCGTCGAGCGGTGCGTGCAGGTCGGAGAAATTCTCCGCGTATTGCTCCGCACTCAAACGGCCGGCGGCGATCCCGTCCGCATAAGGACCTGTGGCCATTTCGCATAACCTCCCTCGTGCTTCCCTCGGGATGAAGGCTAGCGCAGTCCTGATTTTTTATCAATTGGTCAAATTATCCGACCCATTTGGCCTGGCAGCGTTTCTGCGGGTTCGTTGATCGCGATCAAAGAAGCCATCGGGATCTTTGCCTATTGGTGCCCATGCGAACGGGCGCCCCTGCTCACCATGCCGGGCGCACTCAGACTATTGGGGACGAGACCTATGGATGCCAGGCTGATCGACTTTTACGCCAAGCCGGTGCCGCGCTACACGAGCTATCCTACGGCTCCGCACTTCTCCGAGGAGGTGGGGACCACGACCTACAAGAGCTGGCTCTCCGCCGTTCCCGAAGAGCAGGGCATATCCCTTTACATCCACATCCCCTATTGCGACCGCCTGTGCTGGTTTTGCGGGTGCAATACCAAGCAGACGCGGCAATATGCGCCGGTTGCCCGCTATCTCGACGATCTCAGGATGGAGGTCGAGGCCGTCGCGCGCGCCCTGAATGGCCATGGCGTGGTCACTGCCCTTCATTTCGGCGGAGGGTCGCCGACGCTTCTTTCGCCGGCGGATCTCAAATCGCTCGATGCCCTGTTGCGTACCTGTTTCGTGTTCGCGCCGGACGCCGAGATCAGTGTGGAGATGGACCCCAACGACATGGACGAGGCCCGCTACGACGCCCTCGCCGATATCGGGCTGACGCGGGCGAGCCTCGGCGTGCAGGATTTCGACTTGCGCGTACAGCAGGCGATCAACCGCCTGCAAAGCTTCGAGCAGACCAGGGAAGTGGTGGACGCCGTGCGGCTGCGCGGCGCACGCTCGGTCAATACCGACCTTCTTTACGGTTTGCCGCATCAAACCGTGGACAGCGTGCTGGCGACCACGGAACAGATCCTGACCCTCTCGCCGGACCGGATCGCGCTGTTCGGCTACGCGCATGTCCCATGGATGAAGAAGCACCAGACCATGATCGACGAGTCCGTGCTGCCCGATGTCCAGGAACGTTTCGTGCAGCAAACCGCGGCGGCAGAGCGTCTTGTGGCGGCCGGATACCAGCCCATCGGCATCGATCATTTTGCCAAGCCGCAGGATTCGCTGGCCATTGCAGCCCGTGAGCGCCGCCTGCGGCGCAACTTCCAGGGCTATACCGACGATTCCGCGCTCACCCTGATCGGGCTGGGCGCATCCTCCATCGGACAATTCGCCGAAGGCTACGTGCAGAACACCCCCGGTTCAGGCGATTATCGCGCCCGCGTTTCGGAGGATGGGTTCGCCACCGTTCGCGGCTATCGCCTGCGCCCCGAAGACAGGGTGCGCGCCCATGTCATCGAAAAACTGATGTGCGGATTCGGCTTTTCGAAAAGCGAGTTGTTCAACCGCTTCGGCGCCCAGGCCCTGCCGGTCATTCAGGACGCGGGCCTCTTGCTTGCGACGGAGCCCAATGGGTTCTTCGTGTCGCAGGGCGATGAATTCGTCGTCCCGGAAGTCGGACGGCCTTTCGTGCGTGCCATTGCCGCGCAGTTCGACAGCTATCTCAAGGCCGGCAAGGCCCGTCACTCCATCGCTGTCTAGCCGGGGCGTTCAATCCGCGCTGCGCTGAGCGGCAATGGCGTCGCGCCACTGCGCGAGGAAGATCCGCCGCTTTGCCGCATCGAGCCCGACCATGAGGGCGGGGGAAAGCGTTATGGGCCTGAGGATCTGCGGGTCGAAACTCTCGGGCGCCATGGACGCCTTGAGGTCGGACGGGCCGTTGACTGGCGAAAGCAGGCGCGCGTCGCCGCGCAGGATCTGCTCGCCGGTGCGCGACAAGGCGAATACCATGAAGGCCTCCGCAAGTTCTGGTGCCCTCGCCACGCGCGGTACGAAGGCGGCCCGGGCGAGCACCAGCGTATAGTCCGATGGCATGACGACGCCCAGGTTGCCGTCCGTCGCCGCCCGCGCAATGGCATAGGAGCCAAGGACATTGTAACCGAGCAGCAGGCGGCCGTCGGACACCCGGTCCAGAATGTCCGAGGTGCAGCAGAACAGCTGCACGTTGTTGCGCCCGAAACTTTCGGCGAGCCGGCCGAACGTGCCCGCCTGCCCCGAATCCTCGAACGCAAACAGATAGCCTACGCCAGAGGCCTCGATGTCATAGGTGCCGACGCGGCCGGAAAACCGATCGGTGTCGCGCAACAGGTCGATCAGGTCGAAGCGGTTGGCCGGCACTTCGGATGGACTCAGGAGCTTGCGGTTGTAGACGATGACGGCGGGTTCGAAGGTCAGTCCGAACAACTCGTTTCGCCAGCGGGCCCAGTCCGGCAGGCGGCCGAGCGCCTCGGCGCCGACCTTTCTCGCACAACCGTCGTTGACCAGCTTGACTTGCTGGTCGATGGACGAGGACACTACCAGGTCGGCGACGAAGCTGTCGGTGTCGCAGGCCTCTTTCACATGTGCGGTCAGGGCATTGGTGGTGAGTTCGTGATAGACGATGGCCACGCCGGGCCGGCCCGCCTGGAAGGCGTGGATCAGGGGCGCAATGGCAGGCAGATCGGTGACGCTTTCGATCACGAGGCGTCCGGTTTCCTGCCCCGTGCTGGGAAACAGGGTTTCCTCCGCGACGGCAGGGCCTGCCGATGCCAGCAGCGCCGCAAGGCCGATCAGCGCGACGATCGCGTTCATTTCCCCTCCACCAGAAGCGGCAACTCGATGGCGATCTCGAAGCCCCGGCCGCCAGTACGCGCCGCAACGCTGCCGTGATGGGACCGGGCGACCTGGGCGACGATGGCAAGGCCAAGGCCGGCGCTGTCCGGTGTTATGCCCGAAGTCGCAAAACGTTCTCCGATTCGTTCGGCCATGCCTGCCGGCAGGCCCTTTCCGCCATCGCGCACCGCAATGCGGGCGACGGCGCCACCCGATCGTTCGACCACCAGTTCAACTGGCGGAAGGCCGTGACGAAACGCGTTGTTGAGCAGGTTCTTGACCGCCTCCCTGAGGCTGAGCGCATCGCCCTTCACGTTGACGCCTTCGTCAGGCAACACAAGTGAGCATCCCACCGCGTCGCTGTCGGCGAGCGTGCGGATTTCGCGCTCGGCGTCCACGGCCACCCGCCTGAGATCGATGGTCTCGAACGGTTCCGCGTCCGCCCGGTGCGAGACCAGGGCCTGGCTTAGCAACTGGTCGGCAAGCCGGCTCAGCCCGAGCGCGCGTGCATGAATGCGCTGATGCAGGCGGGCCAGCCGTTGCTCGTCCTTTTCGTCGAGCGCGAGCTGCGACTGGGCCCTGAGCGCGGTGATCGGGGTCCGGATCTGGTGCGCGGCGTCGGCCACGAAACCCTGCATGGCCTCTATGCGCCGGTCCAGGCGGCCCATGAAGCGGTTTATCGCCTCGATCAGAACCCCCACTTCGCGCGGCACGTCGAGGTCGAGGGGCGAGAGATCATGGCTGTCCCTGGCGCGAATGACACGCTGCAGGCGGTCGAGCGGCCTGAGCGCGAAGCGCAGCAGCAATTGGGCGAGAACCAGAAGCAGCGCGCCGATGACGATGATGGGCACCACCGCCTGGGTGGTGATCGACTGGGCCAGCGCGGCCCGCTCCTCGGTGGTCTGCGCCACGATCACGGTCAGCTTGCCCGAGAGGGCGCGCTCCGCCAGTTGCCTTGTCAGCATGACGGCACGGATCGGGGCATTCATGTAGCGGGTCTCGTAAACCTGCTCCCCGGCGTCGCTGGGGCGGCCAGGCAAGGGCAGGTCATCGTAGCCGGTCAGGTTGGCCCCGTCCGGGCCGATTATGCGGTAGAACACCCGATCGTTGCGCGCCAGCGACAGGAGTTCGAATGCCGAGCTGGGCAGGTCCACGACGGGTTCGCCATCCGTGACCACGACGCGTTCGGCAATCTGCAGCGCCGCCCCCTTGAGCAGGCGGTCAAAGGCGTCGTCCGCCGCGGAACGGCCGTAGCGGGACGCCGCGAATATGGTCGCCAGCACGACGATTGCCAGGATCAGCGTCATGCCCGCGCCGACGCGGAAGGTGATCGAGGCAGCAGGTCTTGGCAGCGGATACACGGGGTTGCTCATGAAGGGCGCCCGGTTTCGCTGGCCTGGTAGCCAAGCCCGCGCAGCGTGCGGATATGCAGGTCGGCGCCGGCAAGCTTGCGCCGGAGCCGCGCGACATAGACCTCGACCGCATTGAGGCCAGTTTCACCCTCGAAGCCGAACAGGCGGTTATGCAGTTCCTCCTTGTCGAGGACGCGCCCGCGATTGGCGAGGAATATCTCGAGAAGGATCTGCTCGCGGCGGGTCAGTTCGCACGGCACGCCGGCCACGGTCACCTGCCGGGCCGCCGTATCGAAACGCAGGTTCCCGCATTCGACCGTGGCGGCGCTCTCGCCTTGCTGGCGCCGGGTGATCGCGCGGGCCCGCGCCTCGAGTTCGCGGAAATCGAATGGCTTGACCAGATAGTCGTCCGCACCCACGTCGAGCGCGTTGATCTTGTCGTCCGTCGCCATGCGCGCGGTCAGGACGAGCACCGGCACCCCGTTGCGACGGCTGCGCAGCCACTTGAGGAAGTCGAGGCCGGACCCGTCGGGCAGGTTGATGTCGAGGATCACCAGATCATAGGCCTCGACCGCGGCGAAATCCTCGGCATCCGCCCTGGACACGGCGAGGTCGCAGGCGTGCCCGGTCTGCTGGAAACGCTGAACGATCGCCTCGGCGACGTCCTCTGTGTCCTCCACCAGAAGGATTCGCAAACCAGTGTCCTCCCTCGAACCCCGTGACAGCTTGATGACAGTTTCGGGGCCTACACTTTTTTCACAACCTTCGCACGGAACGTGTGAGGGTGGAACTGTGGGAGGACCATGATGAGAAAATTCGCTGCGGCCGCGGCCGCATCCCTTTTTGCCGCCTTCGCCTTTGCTGGCGCGGCGGTCGCGTTCGAGCCGGGCAATTCCGAGTGTATCGCCCCGGCCGATGCCGGCGGTGGCTGGGATTTCACCTGCCGCCAGGTCGGCAAGGCGCTCTATGACGAGAAGATCGTGCCCAATCCGGTGCAGGTCACCAATCTCTCGGGCGGCGGCGGCGGTGTCGCCTGGGCCGAGGTGGTTTCCAAGCGTAACTCGGACGACAACCTGATCGTCGCCGCGTCATCGGCCACCACGACCCGGCTTGCCCAGGGTGCCTATCCTGGCGCCAGCATGGATCAGGTCCGCTGGGTCGGCACCATCGGCTCGGACTACGGCGTGATCGCGGTGTCCAAGGATTCCCCGATCAATTCGCTCAAGGACCTGCTCGACCAGGTCAAGGCCGACCCGACCTCTATCGCGTTCGCTGGCGGCTCCGCGGTGGGCGGCTGGGACCATCTCAAGGTGCTGATCGCGGCCAAGGCCGACGGCATCGACGATGTAACCAAGATCAAGTATGTCGCGTTCAACGGCGGCGGCGAGGCGGTGACCCAGCTCCTGGGCGGGCACGTGCAGGCCTTCACCGGCGACCTTTCGGAAGCCAAGGGCTTCTCGGATTCGGGCGACATCAAGATCCTCGCCGTTTTGGCTCCCGAGCGTCTGCCGGGCGATTTCGCCGGGTTCCCCACTGCCAAGGAGCAGGGGATCGACGCGGTCGGCGCCAACTGGCGCGGCTTCTACGCACCGGGCAAGATGGATGACGACGCCTACTCGTTCTGGGCGGCGGCGATCAAGAAGGTCTATGATTCGGATGCATGGAAGCAGGTGATGGCGCAAAATGGCCTGATGCCGCTCGACCTGCAGGGCGACGCCTTCCAGGCGTTCGTGCAGAAGCAGGTGGACGATACCGCCGCGCTGAGCCGCGAAATCGGCATTCTGAAGTAAGGAGCTCGTGGAGGGGATGAGTGACCGGATACTGGGTATCGCCTGCCTGGCGCTGGCCGGGCTCTACATAGCCTTCGCCACCCAGATCCAGATCGGCTTCATGTCCGATCCGCTGGGGCCGAAAGCCTTCCCGATCATCATCGGGGCGGCACTCGGGATCGCCGGTCTCTATCCTCTCCTCAAGCCCGACCCCGAGCCGGACTGGCCGGCCCGGGGCCGCATTCTGGAGATCGTCTTCGCCGCCGGCGTGATGGTTGCCTATACCTACGCGCTCAGGGAGGCCGGTTTCGTGGTGTCGACCGCCATCGCCGCGGCGCTCCTCAGCTGGCGGCTCAATGCTTCCCCGCTGGCCGCCGCGATCGCCGGCGTGGCCATATCGGTGGGCATCTACGCCATCTTCCATCTCGTCCTGGGGCTTTCGCTGGCCCGCGGCCCCTGGGGGTTCTGAAATGGATGTGTTCGCCTCGCTGCTGCACGGTTTCGCCGTTGCGCTGACCGCGCAGAATCTCATGCTGGCGCTCCTCGGATGCGCGCTCGGCACGGTCATCGGCGCCCTGCCCGGGCTTGGCCCTTCCAACGGGGTGGCGATCCTCATTCCGCTCGCCTTCACGCTGGGACTGCCGGCGACGCCGGCCCTCATCCTTCTCACCAGCGTCTATTACGGCGCCATGTATGGCGGGCGCATCTCCTCGGTGCTGCTCAACATTCCCGGCGACGAACCGGCGCTGATGACAACGCTAGACGGCTATCCCATGGCCCGAAACGGCCAGGCGGGCGAGGCTCTCGCGCTCTCGGGCTTCGCCTCGTTCGTGGGGGCTTTCTTTGCCACCTGGGGACTGGTCTTCCTGGCGCCGCAACTGGTCAAGCTGGCGCTTCTGTTCGGCCCGGCCGAATATTTCGCGCTGTTCACGCTGGCATTCGCCACGCTGGGCGGGATCACCAGCCGCAACCAGTCCAAATCGGTGATCGCGGCGGCGCTCGGGCTCGGCATCGCCATGATCGGGGTGGATCACCAGACCGGCGTACCGCGCCTGACCTTCGGCGAGATCCATCTGTATGACGGCATCAATTTCCTCGTTGCCATCGTGGGTCTGTTCGCGATCTCGGAAGTGTTCCTGTTTCTCGAGCACAAGGGCGAGGGCGAACACGGCAAGGCCCCGGCGCTCGGGCGCATTACCGCGCCACTCTCGATGATCAGGCAGACCAGTGGCTCGATGGCGCGCGGCACGGTGCTCGGCTTCGTTGCTGGCGTACTGCCGGGTGCAGGCGCGTCGCTGGGCTCGTTCATCGCCTACACGGTCGAAAAGCGCCTCAAGGACAAGCACGGCACCTTCGGGAAAGGCGATCCGCGCGGCGTCGCCGCGCCGGAAGCCGGCAACAACGCGGCGGCCGGCGGGGCGCTCGTGCCGATGCTGGCGCTCGGCGTTCCCGGATCGGGCACCACGGCGGTGTTGCTGGCCATGCTCATGGCGCTCAACATCACCCCGGGCCCGCTGCTCTTCGCCCAGCAACCCGACGTCGTATGGGGCCTGATCGCCGCCCTGTTCATCGGCAATGTGATGCTTCTGGCGCTCAATATCCCCATGGTGGGCATCTTCGTGCGCGTGTTGCAGGTGCCCTCGAAATACTTGATGCCGGCGGTCGCCATGATCTCGTTCGTGGGCATCTACGGGGTCTCGGGTTCGACGTTCGACCTTCTGGTGATGATCATCTTCGGCGTGCTCGGCTATGTCCTGCGCAAGCTTGACGTGCCGATGGTGCCGGTCATCCTGGGCGTGCTGCTGGGCAACAACATGGAGACTAACCTCAGGCGCGCCCTGACCATCTCGGACGGCGACTGGTCGATCCTGTGGGGCTCCTGGCTGGCGATCCTGCTGTGGGCCATGGCGATTGTCGGCTTTATCGCGCCGCTGGTGGTGGGCCGGTTCTTCAGGGTGACCCGACAGCCCGCGCTTGAGGAGAAGGCGGAGACCGCCGATCCAGACTGATCGACCGGGGGGCGCCTGGACCATCTCGCCTTTTGTTGGACTCAAAATGCTTGGTCCAGGTCCGTGAATAGTCTCATGTTGGAATCGGAAAACCGGTACCCGCTTTTCCCGAACTTGCCCTAGCGTCCGCTTTCGACCAGCCGCCGCATCATGTTCAGCTGTTCCTGCTGGGCGTCGAGGATCTCGGTCAGCTGGCGCTGGCGCACTTCGTCCATTTTCTCGTGCAGCGACATGATCTCGAGTTCGGCCTTGAGATTGACCTCATAGTCGTGCGCCGCCGCAAGCCGGTCCTTCGACGCCTGCCGGTTCTGGCTCATCATGATCACCGGAGCCTGCACCGCCGCAAGCATGGAGAGAATGAGGTTGAGGAACACGAAGGGATAGGGATCGAAACGGGCCGCCTGCGGCATCAGCAGCGCATTGGCCGTTACCCAGACCGCGAGCACCACTCCAAAAATGATGATGAAGGTCCAGGACCCGCCGAACGCGGCCACGCTGTCGGCAAGACGCTGGCCAAAGGTAAGCTGATCGCGGAAACTGGCGTTGATGTCCCTGGAGATGTGGGCCCGCTTGGCGATCTGTCGCAACACGCGCTGTTCGCGGGGCGAGAGATCGTCGAAACCCGAGGCCATCAGCCTTTCCGCCAGTTCTCTTGCAGTATTGTCCATTGTCATCGTTCCTGTTCCCGCCGCCGGCAATGCAAAGGGCCCGCCGGTCGATCGATAGTGCAATATTGGGAATATTCGACCGCCGCAATTATGGCGGCCCCGGCTTGCCATGCCTTGCCGGCGCCGTCGCGCGGCGTTGTCCAGTGACGCGGCCCCACAGACCGAAATAGTCCGGAATCCGGCGGAATTGCGGGCAATAACGCCGCGCTGCTGCCACGCCACGGCCATATGGGCGCCCAATACTGTTGCCCAAGTGTCACAGTATTGCATTGCATAGGCGCCATGCAGGGGCGAGTCGAACCGGGATCACATTCTCGCCACATGCCGTTTCTACGGCGCGCCCATCGTTATCTGCAGTGAGTAACCTCCCAGGAATGAAGAAAAGACTTGTGATGATCATCGCCCTTGCCGGGGCGGTGGTGACGGGTGCGGTCGGCCTGAGTAACGCCGCCAATCCCCAGTGCGGCGGTGCCTCGTGGTATTCGCTTCCCGGCCAGACCACCGCTTCGGGGAAATCCATGAACCCCAATGCGTTGACGGCGGCGCACAAGACACTCCCGTTCGGCACCAAGGTCAAAGTCGTCAACAAGGTGAATGGCAAGTCCATCGTCGTGACCATAAACGACCGCGGCCCGTTCATTTCCGGCCGCATCATCGACCTTACTCCGGCAGGAGCGAAGGTCCTCGGCTTCAAGAATGCCGGAGTGACTTCGGTCTGCCTGACACGCATCTGATCGTCCCGGGGAACCGGGATCGATTCACCAAGGCGCGCGACGGTCTCCGTCCGCGCCTTTTCTCTTCCTCAAAGTGAAAAGTCGCATTCAATTGCGCGCTGGCCTGAAACACAACTCGGCGCTATGACTGTCGCCCTGTTCACAAAGCGGCATGACATGATGCAGTACTTGCGGGATCTTCCCCCCCAGACCAAGGTCTTTGCGGCCTTCTTCATCTATTCATTCGGCCTTGGCGGGCTCTATCCGCGCATGGGCGACATCCAGTTGCAGATGGGCGTCGCGGAGGGCGCGCTTGGCCTGAGCCTGATCGGGGCGGCCGTCGGCACGATGATCTCGCTCACCTTCGCCGGGCCGCTGATCGAGCGCGCCGGCCACCGCCGCACGCTTTTCGTCCTTGTTCCGGCCATGTCGGTCTTCATGGCGCTGGCGTCCTTCGCCGCGACGCCGGCCATGCTCTTTCTCGCCCTGGTCCCGGCGGGACTTTGCATCGGCGCCGTGGAACAGGTGATCAATGTTGAAGCGGACCGCGTCGAGTACCAGATCGGCCGCCGGCTGATGAGCCGGGCCCACGCATTCTGGAGTTTCGGGTTCTTCGGCGCGGGGCTGTTCGGCGCCCTTGCAAAGCAGATCGGCATCAGCCCGCAGGTACACCTTCTGATCGTCATTCCCCTGGTCACAGGCGGCATGTGGCTGTTCCTGTCCGGCTTCCAGCAGGCGCCGCTGCGCGCCGGCACGCGCGTCGAGGCCGCGCCGCGCCTTGCCCGGCCGACCCTTGGCATTCTCGTACTCGTTGCGATGACGCTGTCGGCGGTCATGCTGGAGGGCGCCGGGGCCGACTGGTCGGCGATCTTCATGCGCAATGAATTCGCGGTCGCACCCTTTCTTGCCGGTTTCGCCGTAGCGATCGGCGCGCTGGCCCAGGCAACGACCCGCTATTTCGCCGACCGGTTCGTGGAGCGTCACAGCCCCATCGTGGTGGCCAGAACCCTGCTCGGCATTCTGGGCGTCGGCGCGACCCTGGTCAGCTTCGCGCCCCACCCCTACGTCGCGCTGGCCGGGTTCGCGCTGATGGGCGTGGGCACCAGCGCGATTTTCCCGCTCGCCATGTCGGCGGCGGCACAGCGCACCGACCGGCCGTCGGTTTCCAACGTCGCGGCCCTGGCGCAGCTTTCGTTCGTTGCCTTCCTGCTCGGGCCGCCCCTGCTCGGCTTTGTCGCCGAACATCTTGGCATACGCTGGTCTTTCGGCCTGTGCCTGCCACTGGTGGCAGTAAGCTTTGCCGCGGCTGCGGGGCTTCGCCCGGCGCTGGGGAAAGCGGCGCCTGCACATGGATAGCACCGAAACACCATTGGTGGACGGGCGCCAATCCCCCACCGCGCTCAGGGTGCAGCGCGGCGCAATGCGGTTGCTGCGGGAACGGCTCGATTTCTGCTGCTTCGCCGAAGTGCCGCTGGTCAACGGCCGACGCGCCGATATCCTGGCCGTGGGGCCCAAAGGCGACATCTGGATCGTGGAGATCAAGTCGAGCCTGGAGGACTTCCGGGTCGATGCCAAGTGGCCCGAATACAAGGATTTCTGCGACCGGTTCTATTTCGCCAAGCCGCCCGAACTCGATCCGGAAATCTTCCCGGGCGAAGAAGGCCTGATCGTCGCGGACGGCCATGGCGGCGAGATCCTGCGCGAGGCCGCGCCCGACCCGATGCCCCCCGCGCGGCGCAAGGCCATGATGCTCAAGCTGGCGCGGCTCGGCGCCGACCGCATTCACGTCCTGATGGACCCCGGCAAGCCGTAACCTGGAATCAGGCGTCCTCGGTCTCGCCGCCCGCTGCCTGCTGGCCGCCTTCTTCCGCAAGGATGCGCCGCAGCTTTTTCATGAGAACCAGCCGTTCCTTGTCGCTCTGGGCCTGGTGCAGTCTCTGGCTTAGCCTGATGGAGAAATCGGAGAACGCATTGTGCCAATCGAGGTTGAGCTGGGCGGGATCAATGCGCCGCTCCTCGGCCGGCACCCGAGCGCCGACGCCAGCCGCGCGCAGTTCGAAGGCGTCATCGAGCTCGGGCATGATGACCTGGTCGCCGCCCAGGCCTTCCTTCATCAGGGCGGCGCGCATGGCGATCCGACCCTGGTCCTCGCCATGGGTGAGGAAGATGGCGCCATGCGCGGGCAGCCGGCCGTTGATCCAGTCCATCAGCTCGGAGTGGTCGGCATGCGCCGAATAATTGCCGATCGAGCGGATCTGCGCCCTGACCGGCAGCATGTTGCCGTGAATACGGACTTCGCGCGCGCCAGACTGGATGACCTGACCGAGGGTGCCGGGCGCCTGGTAGCCGACAAACAGCACCGTCGCGCTGGAACGAATGATATTGGCGCGAAGGTGATGCTTGATGCGCCCGGCATCGCACATTCCGGAGGCCGACATGATGATGGCGCCCCCCTTGATCTGGTTGATCGCCTTGGATTCCTCGACGCTCTCGACGATGCGGAACCTTGGATCGTTGAACAATTCGTCAGCGGTCAGCTCCATGTCGGCAAACATGGACGCGTATTTCTTGTAGACGGCGGTCACCTTGCGCGCGAGGGGTGAATCCAGGAACACGCGCTGCGGATTGACCTCGCCTTCCTTGATCAGGGTGCCGATGTCATGCAGCAGTTCCTGGCTGCGTTCGACAGCGAAGGTGGGAATGACCAGATTGCCACCGCGCTCCATCGCCTCGTTTATTTCTGTGCGCAGGGCCTCGCGGCGCTCCTCCAGCGTGTAGGGCGCCCGATCGCGTCCGCCATAGGTGGATTCGCAAAGGATATAGTCGAAGTCGGCCGGGGCGGACGGCTCGCGATAGAACACTTTCTCGTCCGGTCCCAGATCGCCGGAAAACAGCAAGTGCACCGGCTTGCCGTCCGCATCGGCAACCTCGACCTCGATCGAGGCCGAGCCAAGGATATGGCCCGCGTTCCAATAGCGCACCCGCACGCCTTTTCCCGGGGTCACCCACTCCTTGTAGGGATGCCCCACGCGATGCTTGAGCGCCTCGTCAGCGTCCTCGCGCCGATAGAGGGGCTCGACCGGCTTCTCGCCCCGCCGCCCGCGCTTCTTGTTCTCCCGGTCGGCCTCGAGTTCCTGGATTCCGGCTGCATCCTCGAGCAGGAACTCTTCAAGCGCGCCGGTAGGTTCGGTCGCGTGCACCGGGCCGCGATAGCCATGCGCAAACAGCTTGGGGATCAGGCCGCAATGGTCGATATGGGCATGGGTGAGCAGCACGAAGTCTATGTCCTTCGTGGCAAAGGGAAACGGCTTGAGATTGAGCTCACGGACCGTGCGATTGCCCTGGAACATGCCGCAGTCGACGAGAAACTGCCCGCCTGGATGCTCAATCCGGTAGCACGATCCGGTGACCGTGCCCGCGGCGCCGTGGAAATGCAACGTGATCGTCATGAAACCTCTCGCTGGCAGTCGGGCGTGAATGCTCAACGCCAAGCTGGCCGAGACAGGCAAAAAGGGCAAGCCTGCGCGCGAGGTTTTTCGCTTCAGCGCTAGCGCGGGGCGCGTTTCGCCAGAATCCGCTGCAGGGTCCGCCGATGCATGTTGAGGCGTCGCGCGGTCTCCGAGACATTGCGGTCGCACAATTCGTAGACGCGCTGGATGTGCTCCCAGCGCACCCGGTCGGCAGACATGGGGTTTTCCGGCGGCTCGGCCTTGACCACGCCATTGGCGACGAACGCCTTGACGATATCGTCGGCGTCGGCGGGCTTGGAGAGGTAGTCCACCGCCCCCAGCTTCACGGCCGTAACCGCGGTGGCGATATTGCCGTAGCCGGTCAGGATAACCGCACGGGCGTCCGGACGCCGCGCGTGCAGGGCAGAGACGACGTCGAGGCCGTGCCCGTCCTCCAGCCGCAGGTCGACCACCGCGAATGCGGGTGGCGCGCTTTCCACCTGCGTCAGACCCGCCGCGACGCTATCGGCGACCCGAACATCGAAGCCGCGCTTGGCCATGGCGCGTTCGAGCCGGGTAAGAAACGGCTTGTCGTCATCGACCACCAGAAGCGAGGGGTCCCTGGCCAGCAGCTCTTCGAGATCGTTCATCGTCTTTCCCCAAAATCGCCGCAACTTACTGCGACCTACGCGCAAAGGTCAAAGGCGGATCGTTTTCACGATGTCGCCTCGATGCCGTGCGGCCACACGATCTCGACCCTGGCGTGCCCCTTTGGCGAGCTGTTCGCAAAGGACAGCCGCGCGCCGGTGCGTTCCAGAAGGGTCTTGGCGATGAAGACCCCCAGCCCCAGTCCACCGGGCTCTGAATCCTCGGCGCCTGCCCGTTCGCGAGGACGCGAGGTGAGATATGGCTCGCCCAGATGGGCGACCATGTCGAGGGGAAAGCCCGGACCATCATCATCGATGACGACCGCGATGCGCTCGCCGGCCACGCTGCATGAGATCTGGACGCGGGTGCGCGCGAAATGGGCGGCATTCTCGATGAGGTTGCCAATGCCGTAGAGCAGGCCGACATTGCGCGGGATCAGCGGCTCCGTCGCGCCCTCATCCGGCAGCACGATCGCCTTGCCAAGCCTTTCATAGGGCTTTGCGACTTCGGCGATCAGTTCGTGCAGGGGAATTGCCGCGAACGGTTCCGCGCTCCCGGCCTCCAGATTGCGCAGCTTGGTGAGGATGGCGCGGCAGCGCCCGGCCTGCTCGATGATCAGTTCGACATCGTCGGCCAGCGCGCCCGGCTCGACATCGGTGCGCATTTCCTTGGCGGCAAGGGCAATCGTGGCCAGCGGGGTGCCCAGTTCATGCGCGGCGGCGGCAGCCAGCCCGTCCAGCGCCCGCAAATGCTGCTGGCGGGAAAGCGCCAGTTCGGTCGCGGTGAGCGCATCGGCAAGCTGGCGCGCCTCGTGTGCGACGCGATTGGTGTAGGCAGCGATGAAGGCAACGCCGCACAGCAGCGAAACCCAGATCCCGACGACATAGAGATCGTCGAGCACCAGGGGGGTGGCGGGATCCCACGGCAGCGGCAAATGGTAGACCGCCAGGATGCTGGCCAGCACCGCGACGAACAGCGCAAGCAGCGCCGTCTCGGTCTGGGGCAGGATGGTGGCGGAAACCGAAACCGGGGCAAGCAGCAGCAGGGAGAACGGGTTCTCCAGACCGCCGGTGAGAAACAGCAGTCCGGCAAGCTGGGCGGTATCGAAGCCGAGCTGGCAGGCGGCAAGCAGGCGGTTGGGCCGGTGACCGGCGCCGTAGCGCAGGATCACGAAGAGATTGAATGCGGCGGACAGGCCCACCAGCGTCAGGCACCCCAGAAGCGGCAGATCGAAGCCGAGATGGATCGAGACGAACAGTACCCCGGCAAGCTGACCGATAATCGCCAGCCAGCGCAGCCGAACCAGCGTCTGCAGCCGAAGCGGGCGGTGGTTGGCGGTAGCCGGCGGGCTCGGCCGAGCGGTGTCGGACATGACAGTCTGCCCTTTCAAACCGCCTGTCCGAGGCAGGAAATGCCCGGAAAAGGCGCGCCTATGGGATCAGCTCTTGACGATTTCAAGGGCGAAAATCGGACATCGGCATTCTTGACCGGGGCGGCGGGGGTCCCACATCAACCGTGTTCGTGACTGGGAGGTTACAATGAACACTGCAATAGTCAAACCCGCTTGGTCACCCTTGACCATAGCTCTGATGGTGCTTGGTTTTTTCGTGTTCTGGCCCCTTGGGATGGCCGTGCTCGCCTATATCTTGTGGGGCGAGTATTTCGGTGGTTCGCAGGATCGGGCGGAACGCTGGATCAGCAAGCAGAAACAATGGGTCAGCGGGAGCCGCAATGGCCGCCGGCATGGTTGCCACGGCTCGCGCGGGGATTCCAGCGGCAATGCCGCGTTCGATGCCTATCGCGATGAGCAGCTCAAACGGCTCGACGAGGAACGCCGCCGCCTCGACGAAGAGATCGGCGCGTTCCAGGACTACATGCACAACCTGCGCATGGCCCGCGACCGCGAGGAATTCGACCGCTACATGCGCGAACGCAAGGAGAGCCGCTACCAGAGCGGCGATCAGGGCGGCCGCGAGACGCCCCCGGCCTACTGATCGGCGGCAAGCTCCCCCAAGACGGCGGGCCCTGCCTGGCGAGGCCCGGTGTCGGCAGGCGCCTTCCGGAAACGGAAGGCGCCTTGTTTTTTGGCAGCGCGCGCCCGACGCTCCAGATAAACTTCGCGGAATACGCGAATCGGTGCGATCCGAAGGCAGGTAAATGGGGTTTTTCGGACAAGGCCGCTGGCCACCAAGCCTTGAAGCGCCGCTGCAGGATGGCCCTGTGGCGGTGGACGTGCGCGTGCATCCGCGCGCCAGGGGCTATCGGCTGACGGTCACTTCATCCGGCGCCGCGCGGTTGACGGTGCCCCCGCATGGGCGGCGGCGCGAAGCGGAGGATTTTCTCAGGCGCCACGCAGGCTGGCTCGAAGCCAGACTGGCGAGGACGCCCGACCGGGTTCCGTTCGACGATGGCGCGCGCGTGCCACTGCGCGGGGTCGATCATGTCATCGTTGCGACCGGGAAGCTTCGCGGGACGGTGTCGATCGCCGGCATGGGGCCGGAACCGGCGCTTCTGGTGCCGGGCGGGCCGGATCACCTGGCAAGGCGACTGATCGACTTCCTCAAGCGCGAAGCCAAGACGGACCTCGAGGCGCAGGTCGCTATCCATGCGCGTACGCTCGGCGTGAGGCCGACCGCGATCCGCCTGCGCGACCAGTCGGCGCGCTGGGGCAGTTGCGCAAGTTCCGGGCGGCTCAACTTCAACTGGCGGCTGATCATGGCGCCGGGCTTCGTGCTCGACTATGTCGCCGCGCATGAAGTTGCGCATCTGGTGGAAATGAATCATTCGCCCGCATTCTGGGCGGCGGTGGAGCGCGCCTTGCCCGACATGAAGCGGGGCCGCGCCTGGCTCAAGGCCAATGGCGGCAGGTTGATGGCCTATGGCGAACGGTGAAACCGGGCCTGGTCGCAATTGCGGAACGATAAACCGGCATCCATCCCCGGGTCGAGCCCGAGGACAGGCTTCACCTGGAAACGCCTGAATCTACTGGTTGTGCGCGTTTCCGAACGGTGAACCGGCATCCACTTCACCTGGAAATGCCCTAGCCTCCGCCGCCGAACCACTGGTTGATCAGGTCGACCAGCGTCCTGGGCTTGTCCGCGGCAGGCCGGTTGTCGGGCGGCGGGGTCTGGTCCGGTGTGGCACCATAGGCCCCCGGCAGCGCGACCGGCGAGAGGCCCTTGTGGGCCACAGCCATGAATTTCGACCAGATTTCCGCCGGATACGAGCCGCCGCCCACCCGGTTCATCGGCGATCCGTCGTCATTGCCGACCCAGACGCCCGTGACCATGTGCGCGGTGTAGCCCACGAACATGGCATCGCGGTAGTTCTGGGTGGTGCCGGTCTTGCCCGCCACCGGCCAGCCATCGAGATGGGCGTTCCTGGCGGTGCCGATATCGACGGCATTGGACAGCATCTCGTTCATCATCGCCACGTTCTGCGGCGATACGACCCGGCCCGGTCCGGACGGGATGTCCTGGTAGAGAACCTTGCCGTCGGACGTATCGATCGAGGTGATCACATGCGGGATCACGCCCAGCCCGCCATTGGCAAAGGGCGCATAGGCACCGGTCAGTTCGAGCAGGGATACCTCGGACGTGCCGAGCGCTATGGACGGCACGGCCTCGATCGGCGTCGAAATGCCGAGCCGGAGCGCGGTATCGACGATGTTCTGCGGCCCCACGTCTATGGCGAGGCGCGCCGCCACGGTGTTCAGCGAGTAGGCGAGCGCGTCCTTGAGCTTGATCTTGCCGAAATACTTGTGCTCGGCGTTTTCGGGCTGCCAACCGTTGTAGTCGAGCGGCTTGTCCTCGACGATGGTGGACGGCGTGTAGCCGTGCTCGAGGGCCGTCAGGTAGACGATGGGCTTGAAGGCGGAACCGGGCTGGCGATGGGCGGTGACCGCCCGGTTATACTGGCTTTTGGCGTAGTCTACGCCGCCGACCAGCGCCCGGACGGCGCCATCGGTATCCATGGCGACCAGCGCGCCCTGCGAAAAATTGTGAGCCTGCCCATTCTGGCTGACCGCCTCGCGGATCAGGAATTCGCCTTCCTTCTGCAGGTCCCAGTTGATCGTGGTGTGGACCACCACGTCCTGGGTGACATCGCCGATATAGGACTGCATCAGGGATTCCACCCAATCGGCCACATAGTATTCGGCGCCGGGTACCCGGGTCCGGATATGCTCGTTGGGATCGATGGTTGCGGCCTGGGCTTCCTTTTCGCTGATATAGCCTTCCTCGGCCATGGCCCCCAGAACGATGCGCGCGCGGGCGGCCGCGGCCTGCGGATTGCGGTTGGGGTCGAGCCGGGAGGGGGCCTGGAGAAGGCCGGCGAGGATCGCCGCCTCGCTCAACGACAGGTTACGCGCCGACTTGCCGAAATATTTCTGGGCCGCCGCCTCGATGCCGTAGGCGCCCGAGCCGAAATACATGCGGTTGAGATAGAGTTCGAGGATCTGGTCCTTGCTGTAGTTGTGCTCCAGCCAGAGCGCGAGCAGGGCCTCCTGCACCTTGCGTCCCAGCGTCTGGTCGGGGGTGAGGAACAGGTTCTTGGCCAGTTGCTGGGTGATGGTGGACCCGCCACCCACGATACGGCCGTGGGTCACCAGATTGACTGCGGCGCGGGCGATGCCGATGGGATCGAGGCCGAAATGCTCGTAGAAGCGCCGGTCCTCGATGGAAATCACCGCTTCGGGCACATAGGCGGGCAGGTCGCGCAGGGCCACCGCCTGCCCCCCCATCTTGCCGCGATTGGATATGAGCCGCCCGTCGGCGGCGACGATCTCGATATTGGGCGGACGCTTGGGTACCGCCCAGGTGTTCGAGGATGGCAGTTGCAGCGCGTAATAGGCGACGATGCCGGCGACGGCGATGCCGCCCCAGATGGCGAGCACGAAGCCCCAGTAGAAGAGCTTGAAGAAGAAGCGCCCCACGGTGAGCGGCTGTCTGGTCCTGGACTTCCTGGGCGTCGATTTCGTCTTGCGCGGCTGCGCCTTGCCTTTTTGCGGCTTGGCCGAATCCTTGCCTCGAGCCTTGCCCTTGGCGCCTTTGCGCGACTTTGGCCCGCCGCCGACACGATCCTCGGGTGAAACGCGTAAATCCATCGCCTCGTCCTGACGGGTGCGGACTGTTCAGCCCGCGCCAACCGTCATCTGGGCGGCCCGCCGACCGGCGCGGCCACCTGCCACCTCAAAATCCATAAACGCCCTGTCCCTGTCTTCATGCGCAAATGTGGCCGGTTTATGTGACCGGGCCCGCGAATGCGCCGCGACGGACGGCGAACCTGAGGATCAACAATGCAGTTGTCGTCAAACGTCGAGATTGGCCACGCTGAGCGCGTTGTCCTGGATGAACTCGCGGCGCGGCTCGACCAGGTCGCCCATCAGGCGGGTGAAGGTCTCGTCGGCGATATCGCTTTCCTTGACCTGCACCTGCAGGAGGGTGCGCGCGTTCGGGTCCAGAGTGGTTTCCCAGAGCTGCTCGGGGTTCATCTCGCCCAGCCCCTTGTAGCGCTGCAGCGAGAAGCCCTTGCGGCCAGCCGCCGTGATCGCCGCGAACAGGGTTGCGGGCCCGAAGATGTCGGCGGAAACATCCTTGCGGGTCAGTTGCGGCACGCCGCCATAGAGTTCGTCGAGCCGCTCGGCCAGCCCGCGCAGCTTGCGCGCATCCGCGCTGGCGACAAGACTGCGGTCGATCATGTGGGTCTCGGCCACGCCGCGCACCGTGCGCGTGACGATAAGGCCACCCTCGCCGTCCGACCGGCCCTGCCAGCCACGCTCGACCTCGTCGGAAATGCGGTCCAGCCGGTTGGCGACGCGCGCCGCCATCTTCTCGGCGCGCTCGGGATCGTTGAGCGCTTCGGGGTCGAGGGCGCCGACAATCGCCGCCTGCTCGACCAGCGTGCGGTTGTACCTCAGATGCAGGTTCTCGATGGCGTGCACGAGATCGCGGGCCTGCTCGACAATTCTCATCAGGTCGTTGCCGGCATGGGTATGCCCGTCGCGGGTCGTGTAGGTCGCGTCCTCGAGGCCAGTGGCCAGCAGGTAATCCTCAAGGGCCCGCTCGTTCTTCAAATAGAGCTCGGAGGAGCCGCGCTTGACCTTGTAGAGCGGCGGCTGGGCGATATAGAGGTGCCCGCGCTCGATGATCTCGGGCATCTGCCGATAGAAGAAGGTGAGCAGCAGCGTGCGGATATGGGCGCCGTCAACGTCGGCGTCCGTCATGATGATGATCTTGTGGTAACGCAGCTTCTCGATATTGAACTCTTCCCGGCCAATGCCGGTGCCCAGCGCCGTGATCAGCGTGCCGACCTGCTCCGAGGAGAGCATGCGGTCGAACCGGGCGCGTTCCACGTTCAGGATCTTGCCGCGCAGGGGCAGCACGGCCTGGGTGGCGCGGTCGCGGCCCTGCTTGGCAGATCCGCCGGCGGAATCACCCTCCACGATGAAGATTTCCGACTTTGCGGGATCGCGCTCCTGGCAGTCGGCCAGCTTGCCGGGCAGCGAGGAAATCTCCAGCGCGGACTTGCGCCGGGTCAGTTCGCGCGCCTTTCGCGCGGCCTCACGTGCGGCGGCGGCCTCGGCAACCTTGGAGACGATCTCCTTGCCCTCTACGGGGTGTTCCTCGAACCACTGGCCGAGCTTGTCGTTGACCGCGCTTTCGACCACGGGCCTGACTTCGGAGGATACCAGCTTGTCCTTGGTCTGGGACGAGAACTTGGGGTCAGGCACCTTGACCGAGAGCACGCAGGTGAGCCCCTCGCGGCAGTCGTCGCCGGTGAGTTGCACCTTCTCGCGCTTGGTCACGCCCGAGGCTTCGGCATAACCGGTGACCTGCCGCGTCAGCGCGCCGCGCAGGCCCGCAAGGTGCGTTCCGCCGTCGCGCTGCGGGATGTTGTTGGTGAAGCACAGCACGTTCTCGTGATAGCTGTCGTTCCACCACAGCGCCACCTCTACGGTGATGCCGTTATTCTCCACCGAGAACGCGATGGGCGCCGGGATCAGCGCCGATTTCGCCTTGTCCAGATAGCGCACGAAGGCTTCAAGGCCGCCCTCATAGTGCAACTCGATTTCGGTCGGCTCGGGGTGACGGTGGTCGCGCAGCAGGATGCGCACGCCCGAATTGAGGAAGGCCAGTTCGCGCAGGCGATGCTCGAGGGTACGGAAATCGAATTCGACCTGGGTGAATGTCTCCGTCGAGGGCAGGAAGCTGACTTCGGTTCCGGTTTCGTCGCCCGCCTCGCCGACCACCGCCAGGGGACCGTCAGCCACGCCGTGGGTGAAGGCCATCTCGTGAATCTTGCCCTTGCGGCGAATCCTGAGCCGAAGCCAGCTCGACAGCGCGTTGACAACAGACACGCCGACGCCGTGCAATCCGCCCGAAACCTTGTAGGAATTCTGGTCGAACTTTCCGCCCGCGTGCAGCTGGGTCATGATGACCTCGGCCGCCGAAACGCCCTCGCCGCTGTGGATATCGGTGGGAATGCCGCGCCCGTTGTCGGTCACCGTAACCGAGCCGTCCGCGTTGAGGGTGACGGTCACCAGGTCCGCATAGCCGGCCAGCGCCTCGTCGATGGCGTTGTCGACCACTTCGTAGACCATGTGGTGCAGGCCCGAGCCGTCGTCGGTATCGCCGATATACATGCCGGGGCGCTTGCGCACCGCGTCCAGGCCCTTGAGGACCTTGATGCTGTCGGCGCCGTACTCGGCGGGCTGGGGTTTTTCGGTTTCGTCGCTCATGCCCGAATCGGGGTTGTTTCGATGTGGTACCGTTCTAGCGGATCACACCATTATCCCCAAGCAAAATGGCCGTTTTTCGCCCCTTTTCGCCGGTATTTCGGGCCTTTTCGACGCCTTGCGTTCACCCTTTGCGCGAAAGGCGCCCATTATCGACCGTGACCGCCTGCTGACGCTCTCCAAGGGCGTCGAAGAGCATGGGGTCCGTGCCCGTCATCCAGCATTGGGTCCCAAGCGCATCAAGGGCACGGAAAAGCGCGGCGCGGCGCTCCGGATCGAGATGCGCCGCCACTTCGTCGAGCAGCAGGATCGGCGCAATTCCGGTCATGCGATCCACGAGACGCGCGTGGGCCAGCACCAGTCCGATCAACAGCGCCTTTTGCTCGCCGGTCGAGCACAGCTCCGCGGGCATGGCCTTCTGGCGGTGGGTCACGCAGAAATCGACGCGGTGCGGGCCCGATATCGTGCGCCCGGCCGCGCGGTCGAGCGCGCGCGAACCGCGCCAGACCTCGCGCAGGCGCGTTTCAAGCGCTGTCGAGGACACCCAGGCCTCCCCCTCGTCAAGGAGCGCGGTCATGGCAAGATCGGCAGCGGGAAAGGCGTCTTCCTCGATGCTCTCCGAGGCCAGCCGCTGCAGGTGCATCATCGTTTCGGCGCGGGCGAAATGGATGGCGCCGGCATGCTCGGCCATCTGCGCCTCGATCGCGGTGAGCCAGGCAGGATCGCCGTCCTCCTCGAGCAACCGGTTGCGTTGCCGCATGGCGTTTTCATAGGCCGAGGCAGAGGTCCCGTGGCCGGGGATGAGGGTTGACACCAACCTGTCGAGAAAGCGCCGCCTGTCCGACGCACCACCGCGAAACAGGCCATCCATGTCGGGGGTGAGCCACAACAGCCGCACCCAGGCAGTCATTTCCTCGATCGTTCTGGCGTTGGCGCCATTTATCCGGACACGCCTCGCGCCGGCCCCCGGGCTTGGGCCGGTGCCGATATCAACCGGCCCGGCAGGAGTTTCAACTGTTGCGGCCACGGCCCAGTCGCCGCCTCCGCCATGCTGGCACAGGCTGTCGAACGGCGCGCGGCGCAGGCCGCGGCCGGGCGCCAGAAGCGAGACGGCTTCGAGAAGATTGGTCTTGCCCGACCCGTTGCGCCCGGTGAGCACCACATGGCGCTGGTCAAGGTCGAGCGCCGCCGCGGCGTAGTTGCGGAACTGGCTGAGGCGAAGTCGCGATATGTAGCGCATGGCTCAGGGCATCCCGACGTCGCGCGGCAAGATGCCCCGCGCCTTGGGGCTAGACGCGCATCGGCATGAGCACGAACAGCGCCCGCGCCTCGCCGTCCTCGCGCACGAGGGTGGGGGAACCTGCGTCGTTGAACAGGAAAACCGCGTTCTCGGAACGGATCTGCGCGATGATGTCGAGCAGGTAGCGCGCATTGAACCCGATCTCGAAGCCGTCGTGCTCGAAATCGACGGCCAGTTCCTCGTTTGCGGTACCGTGGTCGGGATTGGTGACGCTGAGTTCGAGCTGTCCGGGGGTCAGGGACAGCTTGACGGCCTTGCCACCCCGGTCCGAGGCGATGGTTGAGACGCGGTCGACAGCTGCGGCGAAGCTCTGGCGGTCGACGGTCATCTGCTTGTCGTTGTTCTTCGGGGTCACCCGCTCGTAATCGGGGAACGTCCCCTCGATGAGCTTGGAGAGCAGCACCACACCACCCAAGGTGAACCGGATCTTGGTGTCGGACAGCTCCACCGAAATCTCGTCCTCGGCGCCTTCGAGCAGCTTGAGAACCTCGCCCACGGTCTTGCGGGGCACGATGATGCCCGGCATGCCCTCCGCACCGGCCGGCGCCGTGGCCTCGGCACGGGCAAGCCGATGGCCGTCCGTCGCCACCGCGCGCAGCACCGTTTCGCCGTCGGCCGGCATGGTGTGGAAATAGATGCCGTTGAGATAGTAGCGCGTCTCTTCGCTGGAAATGGCGAACTGGGTGCGCTCGATCAGCTCGCGTAGCGCCGAGGCGGGCATGGAGAACCTGTGGCTGAACTCGCCCGACTTGAGGTCGGGATAGCCGTCAGCGGCAAGGCAGGCGAGGTGGAAGCGCGACCGGCCGGAGGTGATCAGCATCTGGTCGCCCTCGGTCTCAAGCCGGACTTCGGACCCATCGGCAAGCTTGCGCACGATCTCGTAAAGCGTGTGTGCCGGAACCGTCGTAACGCCGGGGGTGCCGACCATGGCTGGCACGCTCTCGGTGATCTCGATATCGAGATCCGTCGCCCTCAGGTCGATTGCGCCTTCGCCCGCCTTGAGCAGCACATTGGCGAGGATCGGGTAGGTGTTGCGGCGCTCCACCACGCGATGCACGTGGCCGAGGGACTTGAGGAGATGGTTACGCTCTACCGTGATCTTCATGGCACTTTCCCTTGCCGGACCAGACGACGCGGTCCGCGAGTCATTCCGCCCGGCGTGGCCGGGGGCCGTGAAAGTGGCCAATTCGATGCAAAAAGGCAAGAGGGCCCGCGAACCGGAGCCAGCTCCATGGTTTCCTGCCGTCGAAAGGCCGCTGTCCG
>DATCMU010000022.1:0-2089 GCA_036563245.1 Devosiaceae bacterium
GTACTCACGCCCCACATCAAGGCTGACGGTTCGCACTTGACCCAGCGCGAGACGGCCGTTGTCCTGATCAGGTCCGGCCTTTCGCCGCTCGGCCCGCTGGCGTGCAACACGATGGCCCCGGACGAGGGCAACATGTACCTCATCGGCCACGTCGGTTCGCCCGAGTTGAAGGAGCGCTTCCTCAAGCCGCTTGTCGACGGTTCGGGGCGCTCGGCCTTCTTCATGACCGAGCCGGCCGAATGGGGCGGTGCGGGCAGCGATCCCTCGATGATGAAGACGACCTGCCGCAAGGACGGCAACCACTGGGTCGTCAATGGCCGCAAGACCTTCATCACCGGTGCGCAGGGCGCGAAGGTCGGCATCGTCATGGCGGCCTCGGCGGAAGAGGATACCAAGGGCGGCGCCTGCATGTTCCTCGTCGACCTGCCCGATCCGGCGATCGTGATCGACGAAGTTCCCAATACCATCGACACCTCGATGCCCGGCGGTCATGCAACGCTGACCATCAAGGACATGCGCATCCCGGCCGACCAGATGCTCGGACTGCCGGGCGAAGGCTTCAAGTATGCGCAGATCCGCCTTTCGCCTGCTCGCCTGTCGCACTGCATGCGCTGGCTTGGCTGCTGCATCCGCGCGCACGAGATCGCGACCGACTACGCCTGCCGCCGCGAGGCATTCAGCAAGACCCTGATCGACCACGAAGGCGTGGGCTTCATGCTGGCCGAGAACAAGATCCTCATCCAGCAGTGCGAGCTGATGATCGACTGGTGCGCCTCCGTGCTGGACACCGGCTCGCTGGGCACGGTGGAAAGCTCGATGGCCAAGGTCTCGGTGTCCGAGGCGCTGATGAAGATCGCCGACAACTGCATCCAGGTCATGGGTGGAACCGGCGTGACCGAACGCACCATCGTCGAGCAGGTCTTCCGCGAAGTGCGCGCCTTTCGCATCTACGACGGCCCCACCGAAGTCCACAAGTGGTCGCTTGCCAAGAAGATCAAGCGCGACTGGCGCAAGGCCCAGGAGGCAGCGAAGGAAGCGGCAGGGGCATGACAGACGTTGTAGAGGCCAATACCGGCACGACTGCGGTCCGCGCAGGCTATGCCTTCGACGAAGCTGCGCTGACCGCGTGGCTGGAGACCCATGTGGAGAGCTTCGAAGGCCCCCTGGCGGTCGAGCAGTTCAAGGGCGGACAGTCGAACCCGACCTACAAGCTGGTGACGCCCTCGCGCAGCTACGTGCTGCGGCGCAAGCCGCCGGGCCAGCTGCTCAAGGGCGCCCATGCGGTGGAGCGCGAGGCCAAGGTGCTGTCGGCGCTTCACGGTGCCGGTTTCCCGGTCGCCAGGGTCTATGGCCTGTGCACCGATGACGATGTCATCGGGACCTGGTTCTACGTCATGGAGATGGTCGAAGGGCGCATCTTCTGGGATGCGAGGGTGCCGGGCGTCTCCAACGCGGAGCGCGCGGCGCTCTACGATGCGATGAACGCGACGCTCGCGCAGCTGCATTCCTTCGATCCCGAGGCGATCGGCCTTGGTGACTACGGCAGGCCGGGCAATTACTTCGCGCGCCAGGTGGGGCGCTGGTCGAAGCAGTACCGCGACGACGAGGCTGCGGGCCGCGACGGGAACATGGACGCGGTGATCGACTGGCTCGAGGCGAACATGCCCGAGGACGACGGCGCATCGAGCGTGATCCACGGCGATTTTCGCATCGACAACATGATCTTCCATCCCACCGAGCCGCGGGTTCTGGCCGTGCTGGACTGGGAACTGTCGACGCTGGGCCATCCTCTGGCAGACTTCGCCTATCACGCGATGATGTACCACATGCCGCCGCATATCGTGGCCGGGCTGGCCGGAGCCGACATCGTCGCCCTGGGCATTCCCAGCGAGAAGGACTACGTCGCGGCCTATTGCCGGCGCACCGGGCGCAAGGACATGCCGGGTTACCGCTACTGCATGGCCTTCAACTTCTTCCGCCTCGCCGCGATCTTCCACGGCATCAAGGGCCGCGTGATCCGCGGCACCGCAGCCAACGCACAGGCAAAGGAACGCGCCGAGGCCTTTCCAGAGCTCGCCCGGCTCGCGCT
>DATCMU010000013.1:0-2280 GCA_036563245.1 Devosiaceae bacterium
AAAGCTGGCTCGTCTTGGTGCGCTCGCTCGCAGATGCAGGCTGAGCGTGGTGGCGGACAGTCCCCATGTGGTCGCGGCGGTTGCGGGCGCCGCCGTTGCGGCGGAGGCCGAGATCACTGTTCTTGTCGAATGCGACACCGGGGGCCAGAGGTGCGGGCTGACCGATCCCGGTGCGATAGCCAGCCTCGGTCGCGTGATCGCGGAAACGGCAAACCTGCGTTTTGGTGGCTTGATGACCTATCCGGCGGCAGGAAAGCGACACCAGTCCGAGTTGGCGCTGAAGGCGGCCCTTCAGGCGTGTGAGGGAGCCGGACTCGACGTGCCTGTGGTATCGAGCGGCGGGACGCCGGACATGTGGAGCGACGAGGGATTGGCGCCAGTAACCGAGTATCGGGCAGGCACCTACATCTACAACGATCGGTCCCTCGTTGCCCGAGGCGCGGCCAGACCCGAGGAGTGCGCCCTGACCGTGCTGGCAACCGTGGTCAGCCGCCCGACGCCCGATCGCGCCATTCTCGACGCCGGCTCGAAGGCGTTGACAAGCGATCTGCTCGGCCTTGAAGGCCATGGCACGATCCTGCAGCATCCGGAGGCCGTCATCTATCAGCTCAATGAGGAGCACGGGCTGGTCGATGTGTCCAAGTGCAAGGTGCAGCCCCAGGTCGGGGACCGCGTAAACGTGTTGCCCAATCACGTCTGCGTGGTCGTCAATCTCTTTGACCAGGTGAACCTGATATCGAACGGGCAGCTCATCGGGGCCCTTCCAGTCGATGCGCGCGGGCGCTCGAACTGATCGTTTCGCCACGGGCATTCCGTGCCACGCCCTTGTTGTCCCTCTTGCGAGGACATGAATTGCGCCGGACATTCTGGTAGTTTCATCCCTCGATCAAGGGAGCATGCCATGTCCGCCAATAATCGAAGGCCCGAAGAAGTCGCCGGGCGGAAGGCTGAGGGCAAGCCCCCTCAGCCCGGGTCGCTACCGAGTATCGAACCCTCACACAACGGCCCACTGATCGTCCGGAACGTTGCGCGGCTTGCCAACTCCAAAGGTGAGGCCCTTGAGACGTCGAGCCGAATGGAGCTTTGCCGCTGCGGCGGTTCGCGCAACAAGCCGTTCTGCGATGGGACGCACGAAACCCGGGGCTACAGTAGCGAACGTATTGCCGAGGGGACGCATGACAGGGTGGATGACTTTGCCGGTCGCCAGATGACCGTGCATTTCAATGCGCAGCAGTGCTCGGGCGCCGGCGAGTGCGCCAGGGGTCTGCCGTCGGTCTTCCGCGACCGCGACATCCTTGGGAAGGTGATGGGCAAGCCCTGGATCCAGCCCGATCGGGAGAATGCCGAGCGTGTCGTTGAGGTGATCGACCGGTGTCCGTCCGGTGCGTTGCGCTACACACGCCAGGGTCGGACGGGCCCCGAGCATGCCGATCAGCCGGGCATCCGCATTCGCCGGGATGGCCCCTATGAGGTGCGCGGCAGCATTGAACTGCAGACTTCGTTCTGGCCAGCCGGTGCGCGGCGGGAAGTCTATGCGCTTTGCCGGTGCGGCGCTTCACGAAACAAGCCCTTTTGCGACGGCTCCCACCACCGTATTGGCTTCAGGGATCCAAAAAACTGACGGCTCCGGGCTACAGGCGCGCACTCAAATCCGTGTTGGCGGCGGACGTGATCTAGCGGTCTGCGCCTCGCATAGCGGCAAATGCGTGCCATGTGGCGTGGCCGAGAACCGGGAAGATCACGATCATGCCGAGCAGGCCGGTGGCCACGCTGAGCGCGAACAGACCCACCACGATTGCCGCCCAGGACAGCATGACGCCCAGATTGTTCCAGACCAGCGCCATGCTTTGGCCCATTGCCGTCAACGCATCCGTCTCTTCCACGAGCAACCGTGGAATGGCGAATACGCTGATGGCAAAGGCGAAAGCGGCGAAAAGGCCACCGACAAGACTGCCCACGACCAGAAGCGCCCAACCGCTAGGAGTTCCGAAAAGAATGGGCGGAATGCCATCAAGCCCGGGGAATGGGCGGAACCCGAAGAACAGGGCGTAGAGCAGGACCGCGGCGCGATTCCAGAGGATCATGAGCAGGGACAGCAGCAGCCCCACGAAGACGATCTGGCCACCCGAGCGAATGCTGACGAACATCATGTCGGCCAGTCTGACGGGCGACTGAATCGAGAGGCGCCTGCTTTTCTCATAGAGGCCCGTGGCGGCCAATGGCGCGACCACCAGGAAACCCGACAGGGCTGGAAACAGCAGGAACCCGTATCCCAGCCAA
>DATCMU010000016.1:0-11227 GCA_036563245.1 Devosiaceae bacterium
GAGAATCCAGGCGCTCAGCCAAAGGGGGATGAATCCGTCGACGAAACCGGCATTGCGCAGGGTCGCGATGCCGGAAACGATTAGCGACATGAGCGCCGACAGGATGAATCCGAACAGGACAGGGGCGAAACGGGCAGGCATATCGTAGCTCCGATTGACAACTGCCTGCCAAATAGTCCCGGAAGCCATCTTGCGGAACGCGCAGCATTCGCATCTTATCCGTGCATGAAACGCCATATCGGAGCGCGCAAATGCCTGACTTCAATCTCCTGGTTACGCTGGACGTGCTGTTGTCGGAGGGAAGTGTGGCCGGCGCGGCGCGGCGCCTGCGGCTAAGCCCTTCGGCTATGAGCCGAGCGCTGGCCCGTCTGCGCGAAGTTACCGGCGATCCGTTGCTGGTCCGGGCCGGCCGGCGACTGGTTCCGACGCCACGCGCTCTCGAGCTGCGCACGCAGGTTGGAACCGTTGTCGAAGGTGCGCGAGCCATTCTGCGTCCGGCTGAAAAGCTCGATCTCGCGACGCTCGAGCGGCACTTCGTCCTGCGTACGAGCGAAGGATTCGTGGAGACCTTTGGACCGCGCTTGCTTGCCCGGATCCGCGACGAGGCGCCGGGCGTGACCCTCCAGTTTGTGTCCAAGCCCGACAAGGAAAGCACGCCTTTGCGCGAAGGTGAAGTGGACCTGGAGACCGGGGTGATCGACCTGACGACGGCACCAGAAGTGCGAGCAATGCCCTTGTTCGAGGACCGCTGGGTTGGCGTGGCGCGAGACGGACACCCTGTTCTCGACGCGCGCATGACGCTCAAGCGCTATGGAGACGCCGAACACATCCAGATTCTTCGCAGGGGGCTCCATAGCTCCGAAGTGGACGATGCGGCCCAGACCGCGGGAGCGGCGCGCCGTATCGGCATCACCGTCAACGGATTTGCAGCAGCTATTACGCTCTCGCGGGATACCGAGCTGGTTGCGACCGTGCCCGAGCGCCACACCGAAGGATTGCGTCGCGGCGTCAGCACCTTCGCGCTGCCCTTCCCGATAGAGGGGTTCACGATATCCATGCTGTGGCATCCGCGAATGGACGGTGACCTGGCGCATAGGTGGCTGCGCTCGTGCTTACGCAGCGCCTGCGCCTCACCAAAGCGGCACTGAACTATACCTGGCATCCTGTGCACGAATGAAGTGCAAACGATGCGCGTTCCGCATGGTTCGTGCTGGTCGTAGGAAAGTGGCGTTCTTTCACCACCAACCCACGAGGGCACTAGATGACTACGATCGCTACGTCGGCCCCGGCCGTCGGCAACTTCCACCCAAATGCAATGACATCAGACCCGCGGACGACCGACCGTTCCGCAGAGCGCTTCAAAGACGCCCAGTTTCTCGCGCGTCTGACCGGCCTGTTCTTCCTTCTCACTTACGCCACATCCATTCCGCCGGTGCTTACGCTCTACGTTCCGGCGCTGAGCGATCCGGCCTTCGTGCTGAGTGGCGCACCCGATATGGGGCTGACCTGGGGCGCAATCCTCGAGATCCTTCTCATCTTCTTCAACATCGCCTCCGCGGTGGCGATCTACCCGGTGCTGAAACGGCGCTTCCCTGTGCTGAGCCTCGCCTTCGTGAGCGCCAGAATCATGGAAAGCGCGTTCATCGCGATGGGCATCGTCGCGGTACTGGCCTTGGGCACCCTGCGATTGCAGGCCGGCGAGGCGGATCCGGCCGCCCTGACCGTCGTCGGACAGGCGCTCGTCGCGATCCACGACTGGACCTTCAAGATGGGCCCGGGCGTCGTGGTCGGCTTCGGCAACGGCATCATCCTTGGCTACATGATGTGGAGGACCCGCCTACTGCCGCGCTTCGTCTCGATCCTCGGCCTTATCGGCGGACCGGCCCTCCTCGCCGGCAGCATCGGCGTAATGCTCGGTTCCTTCGAGTTCGGCTCGACCATTCATAGCCTGACTGTTACTCCCGAGTTCTTCTGGGAACTGACGCTTGGCATCTGGCTGCTGGTCCGCGGCTTCAACGCCGCGGCACTGTCCGCCCTCGATGCCCGGCAGTCGTGAGGTCGGTTGAACGACATCAGACTCCAACGGCCAGCGATGTCGCGTCTCGTCGTAGCGGGACATCGCCGATCTCATGACTGGAAAGGGAGGGCCCAGGCCCTCCCTTTCGCCTGTTTGCCCGCTTGCATTGGAAACAAGGCGGGTCCAATGCTTTGACAACATGGCCGTGCCGCTCGTTGCAACAAAGCTGAACCTGCCAGTTCTGCGGCCCCGCGTCGTGTCGCGGTCGCGGCTGCGTGATTTGCTCGATCGCGGACTCGAAACCAGGTTGACTCTGATCTCGGCGCCGGCTGGCTTTGGCAAGACGACGCTCCTCGCCGACTGGCTGGCCCATGCCGCGCGGCCCGGCCTCACCGTCGCCTGGCTCTCGCTCGATGAACGCGACAACGAGCCGTCCGCGTTCTGGCCCCATGTGGTCGCCGCGCTGCAGGTGGCCTCCACCAGGGGTGGCGCAAGCTTTCGTGATCTGCCCTCCTCTTTGCAGCCAGACCAAGGATTCCTCGCGATCCTCGTCAACCAGCTGGCAGAAGGTGAAACGCCCCTGATTCTCGTCCTTGACGATCTCCACCTCGTCGACCGGGAAGATATTCACGAGCAGCTTGGATTCCTGGTTGAGCACCTGCCGCCCCACGTCCGCGTTGTTGTCAGCACCCGCGCCGACCCCGGCCTACCGCTCGCCCGGCTAAGGGTGCGCGGCGACCTCACCGAGATCCGCTCCGCCGACCTGCGTTTCACCGCCGAGGAAGCGGCGACCTACCTCAACGACGTCATGCATCTCGGTCTCTCCGCTGCCGACGCCGCGACGCTCGAGCGCAAGACCGAAGGGTGGATTGCGGCCCTGCAACTCGCGGTGCTCTCCCTCGAAGGCCGCGACGACGCCACCGCCTTTATCGAGGACTTTGCGGGAAGCGGCCGCTACGTCGTCGACTACCTTGTCGACGAGGTGCTCGCCCGTCTCCCCGGCGAGCTTCGCGCCTTCCTCATGACCACGTCGGTCCTGCGCCGCATAAGCGCGCCGCTTTGCGACGCCATCACCGCGGAGCCGGGCACCGGCCGAAAGATGCTCGACCGTCTCGAGCGCCAGAACCTCTTCCTGGTTCCGCTCGACGGCCACCGCCAGTGGTTCCGCTACCACCACTTGTTCGCCGACGTCCTGCGCGCCCACCGAACCGACTCGCAGACCGAGCTGTTGCCCGTCATCCATCGCCGGGCAAGTGAATGGTTCGAAGCCCATGGCCAACGCGCCGAGGCGATACATCACGCGCTCGAGGCGCGCGACTTCGGATGGGCTGCAGAACTGATCGAGCGCGCCATCCCCGACATGCGCAAACACCGGCAGGAGGCACTCTTTCGTGCCTGGATGAAGGCGATGCCCGACGACATTGTCGCCGAGCGCCCGATCCTCGGCGTCGCCTTTGCCGGTGTGCTGGTGTCGCTCGGCGTCTTCGACGGCGTCGAAGAGCGCCTCCTGGCGGCGGAGGCCGAGGGCGCGAAACTTGAAAATCCCGAAGCCCTGCTCGCCCAGATCGAACTCTATCGCACGGCGCTTGCCCAAGCGCGCGGCGACATCGAGGGCACGGCAAGCCATGCCCACCGCGTGCTCGCCCTGGCTCCTCCAGATGATCATCTCGCCCGTGCCAGCGCGGCAGGTTTTCTCGGCATCATTTCGTGGACAGCGGGAGAGCTTGAAGACGCGATCGGCTTCTGGACCGACTGCCGAGATGGCCTGCGCAATCAGGGTCACATTGCCGACGTTCAGGGGACGACGATCGCCCTCGCCGATATCCGGATGACACAGGGGAGATTGCGCGATGCCATGCATGCCTGCGCAGACGCGCTGGACATTGCGAGCGAGCACGGCAGGCTGGTGGCGCGCGGCACGGCCGACATCCATGCCAGCCTGGCCATGCTCCACCTCGAACGCGGCGCGTTGGAGGTGGCACGCGAGCACCTGGCCAAAAGCAGTGACCTTGGCGAGGTGCTCGGCTTGCCCCAATATCCGTACCGCCTGCGGGTCGCCCAGGCTGGCCTGGCGCGGGCCGAAGGCAGGCCGACGGATGCGCTGACTTTGCTGCGGGAGGCGGAGCGACGCTATGTCAGCGATTTCTTCCCCAATGTGCGGCCCATCCCGGCCTTGATTGCAAATGTCAAGATCCGGCTAGGACATCTCGATGAGGCCGATCGCTGGTCGCGAGCGGCAGGTGTTACGGTTGAAGACGCACCGAGCTATCTGCGGGAATTCGAACATATCACCCTTGCGCGGCTGCTCATCGCCCATGGTGGAGCGGAGGCCATCGACAAGGCACTCGGTCTCATCGATCGGCTCAGCCAAGACGCCGCCAGGGGTGGGCGCGGCGCGAGCCAGATAACGCTATCGATCCTGGCAGTCCTAGCCCATCACGCGCGGCATGACTTGCGTCTTGCCCTTGAGTCCCTTCGCCGCGCGATCAGCCTAGCCGAGCCCGAAGCGATCCGGCGCCCCTTTCTCGATGAGGGAGAAAGGCTGGCGGGCCTTTTCGGGCAGTTGAGCAAGCCGGAGCGTGCCACCGCCTTCGTGTCGAGCCTTGTGCCCCCGGCCGGCACTCCTTCACCGCCGCGGGCAGCCGACCATCCCGCACTGATCGAGCCACTCAGTGACCGGGAGAGCGATGTCCTACGCATGCTCCGCAGCGATCTCAGCGGCCCTGACATTGCGCGGGAGCTCGCCATATCGCTCAATACCCTGCGCACCCACACCAGGAACATTTTCGAAAAGCTGGGTGTGAACAGCCGGAGAGCCGCGGTTCGACGTGCCGAGGAGATGCGCCTCTTCGCTCGGGACACCCGCCCTTAGCGGCACCGGCAACAATAAATGCGAAATGCCGCCTGTGCTCACCAGATGTGGTGAGGTCGGCTCACCACATGCCGCGTCATGGTCCTTCCCGGCGGACGAAAGTTCGCGCCCCAACGCTAAGGACCACCATGACAACGACGCGCTCTTCGCGCTCCGGGCCGCCTGACCATCCGGGAACCTACGATATTCGTCTGCGCGGATTGCTCGACCGGCACTGGGCCAAGCGTCTGGGGGTGCCCGAACTGATTCACCAGCCCGACGGCACCACCCTGCTGCGCGGCGTGCCCGCCGACCAGGCGGTGCTGCACGGCCTGCTTCAGCGCATCCGCGATCTCGGAGTGCATCTGATCTCGGTGACTCATATCCCCGCCAGAACGCTCAAATGACCACCCAAATCAAGGAGACCACCATGACCCCCACTCCCCTGTCCACCGCCGATAATCTGGTCCGCGCCACAGGTCCGTTCGCCATCATGGCGGGGCTGATCTTCGCCGGGATCCAGCCGATCCACCCGCCCGATTTCGTTGCCTCCGTCACTACCACGCCCTGGGCGGTGGTCATCTCGCTCAAGCTCGCCATGTGCCTGTTCTTCATGATCGCCACCGCGGGACTCTTTGCCCGGCAGGTGAGCAAGGCCGGTTGGCTCGGACTAGTCGCTTTTGCCGCTTTCGGACTCTCCTGGTGGCTGCAGACCGGCTTCGTCTTTGCCGAACTCTTCGTCCTGCCACCCCTGGCCAGTGTATCGCCGGCGTTCGTCGACAGCTTCCTCGGCATTGTGAACCAGCAACCCGGCACGCTCGATATCGGCGCCTCCAGTGCGGTCTATGGCGTGGTCGGACTGCTGTACCTCGTTGGCGGCATATTGCTGGGCCTGACGACGCTACGCGCCGGCTTGCTGCCGCGCCTGCCTTCGGTCATGCTGGCGGTCACGGCCTTGGCCACGCCGGCGGCCGCGCTGCTTCCCCACGAGTTCCAGCGTTACGTTGCCATCCCCATGGGCATCGCCTTCATCTGGCTCGGTTTTGCCCTCTGGTTCCCGCGCAACGCAACCTCTGGATCCTCGAGTGCCACGACCGCAGTCGCGGCGGCTTAGCCGGCATCATTTGCGAGCGGCCGAAATGCTGCTCGCAACCCCTCTTTCTGTTCTGGTCGAGGAGACCTCGTATGCGTCCGTTCTCCACCCTGCGCCTCACGCTCCTTCGCGGCTGCTATGCCGTCCTTGTCGTCGGTCTGTCGCTCCGTTACGTACCGGTCTTCGTTGAGGGCCTTTACACTCTGCCGCGCATGGATGGCGTGGTCGTGGCACTGCTCAGCGCCATGGGACTGCTCTCTGTCGTCGGTCTGTTCTCGCCGGTCCGCATGCTACCCCTGCTGATCTTCGAGGTCGCCTGGAAGCTGATCTGGGTATCCACCGTGGCCCTGCCCAAGTGGCTGGATGGTGCACTCGACGAGGCTACGCTCTCGATCCTCTTCAACTGCGCCGTGGTGTTGCCATTTGTCTTCATCGTGCCTTGGCGGCATGTCGGCGTGACCTTTCTGACCGCCGCCGATCCTCATTGGTCATCGGTCGAGCCCAACACCGCCCGGCCGCAAAAGGTGCGGTGATGAACAGCGCAATCGCGGCTCGATCGTCCCCACTCCGATCTGACTTATCCACCCTCCGACCATAGGACTCTCGAGATGACCCCGAGTGAGACCGCCACTTCTCTGCGCGATGACAGGATGCAACTACCGGCCATGCGTGCCGATACATTCAGGGCAATCGTCCGCGCTAGCGCGATGTACGATCTCATCGCGACCGCGCCTTTCATGACACCATGGTCCCTGGCGCTGGCCATCGGCATGATCGACGATTTGCACACCCGTCTGGGTTTGCCCGGCACTCTGCCGGCATTCGAGGCCACGCACTACCTCTTTGCCGGTCTCATGGGATCGGTTGTCGTAGTGTGGTCGCTCGCAAGGATCCATCTCGGCGCACCCATCTTGGGACGCTATGATGCCGTTGCGAGGCTGCTTTTCGCCCTGTGGCAGGTCTATGCGGTGGCCAATGGGGCTACTCCCATCATACTGCTGTTCACGGTCTTCGAAATCACGTTCGGCATTCTGCAGGCGCTGCCGGTTAACTCACGCGCAGCCGCCACGACCTCGGGATGAAGACGGCATAGGGTTTGGTGCCGATGTCGAAGCCTGGTATGTCCAATACTCGCGGTGCCGACCGCCTGCGCAGGAATGCCCGACGCAGCAGCCGGCACGGGCAAGAGAGAGCCGGTCATGACTTCTGACCCGTCCGATACCATCAAAACCAAGCGCCTCCTGCTCCGGAGAGCAAGGTGGGATGATCTCGACGACATCCACGCGGTGATGTCGTCACCTGATGCCATGCGCTATTGGTCGAGACTGCCGCACGTCAACCTCGAGGTCACCCGCGCCTGGTTTCCGGGTGCGCTCTTGAACTTCGACGATCCAGGCATGGATGAGCGCGTTGTTGAACTCCAAGGACGTGTGGTCGGTTACATGGGCATTTGGAAGATGCCCGAGTTCGGCTTCATACTCCATCCCGATGCGTGGGGGACGGGCTACGCCACCGAAGCGGCGCAAGCCATGATTCCCGAGCTGTTTAGAGCTCACCCGATTGACCGTATTACCGCCGACGTCGACCCGCGCAACATCGCTTCCCTGCGCATGTTGCACAAGCTCGGGTTCGTCGAAACGGGCCGCGCAAAACGCACGTTTCTTTTGGGCGATGAGTGGTGCGATAGCGTCTACCTTGGCCTCTACCGACGAGGGACATAGGCTGAGATAGGTCACTTCACGGACGCCATCAAAGTGCCTGCGCGTCTGAATTGGGGCGCGAAGTGAACATCACAACTGGAGAAGGCGCTTGCGTTCCGTGGCGGCTGCAGTCCCAGGCCAACGTTGTGAGCCGGTCGTAGCGCGCGGGCATTGATCGTGGGTCCCGATTGGCACTTTTCCTGAAGGCGCAATGAAAGCCCTTCCCCGTGTTACCCCGGTGTTACCCCGGAAGAAATTTATAGCAAGATCGTGAAACCTCACTTCTAAAACAATCTATATTTCAGTGATTTATTGGTGCACCCGGCGAGATTCGAACTCACGACCTCTGCCTTCGGAGGGCAGCGCTCTATCCAGCTGAGCTACGGGTGCCTGTGGTCCGACACAATGCGGCGGGCCCAATGCGCGCGGAAACTACATGAGGGCGTCCGCTCGCGCAACTGCAGATGTGAGGGCAATGGGCGCAAGATTCCAGGCAGCGTGTAACCCGGATCGGACGGCACGTCGCCGGCGATATCCCCGATGCCCGCCACATCCGGGACGCGATCAGGGAATGGCACAACACCCAGGACGATCTGGAGCGCCACCTGCCGCCGAACCGAGCGGCAGGCGCCCCGCGTTGCAATTGATGGCGCGAGGTTTAACGTGTGGCGCTGCGAATAAATACACCAATCGGAGACCCTGGATGCATATCGTTCGTGCAGGATCACAGCCGTCCGTCCGCGGACCGGCGGACTGGTTCACCGGCCCGGTGCGGATCGACCCCCTGTTCACCGCAGAGGCGCCGGCGCGAGCCGCCGGCAACGCGGTCACTTTCGAGCCGGGGGCGCGCACCGCGTGGCATACTCATCCGCTTGGCCAGGTTCTTGTCGTCACAGCCGGCGTGGGCCGGGTGCGCCGGGAAGGCGGACCCATCGAGATCATCCGGCCTGGCGACGTGGTCTGGTTCGAGCCAGGTGAAAAGCACTGGCACGGCGCTTCGCCCGAGACCGCGATGACGCATATCGCCATTCAGGAAGCGCTCGAAGGCAAGGCCGTCGAATGGCTCGAACACGTCAGCGACGAAGACTATCTGGGCTAGCTCATAGCGAAATCGGAGCCTGCGGCGGTCAGGTGGGCGGGGTGTAGCCGTATTGCGCCAGCACGCCGCCGTTGAGCAGCAACTGGTCAACATGGTCGATCTCGTCCTGGGTCAGCAGCGAGGGATCCTTGTTGTAGGCATCGAGCAGCAGCGGCGTTGGGTCGGATGTGCCCTGAAGCGTGACAAGCGCGGATAACAGGTCGGCACCGGCGCCACCGGTGCCAAAGAAGGTGGAAAGATCATCATACTGCGCCTGGTCGGCGGCGCTGAGCGTCTGGCCCGCATCGACCTGGGATTGCAGGCTTGCGAATGCGTTCACGACGTCGGCCAGATCGGAGCCGGTACAATAACTGTCGGTCGAACAGAAGGTTTCGAACGCAGTCTGCGCCCCAGCCAGTTGCGCGTTGTACGCATCCTGCGCCGACCACAATGTCGCAAGACCCTGCGCGTATATGGCCAGCTTGCCGACGCGCGAATTGGGGCTGGCGTGAATGAAGGCCTGGAGGTTTGCGTGGGCGGCGTGCAGCGCCGCAACACTGGAATTGTTCACCGAATTGCCAGCGTTCGCCGAATTGCCTCCAGCGCTGGAATGATCGGGCGCCTGGCCATGGCTCTCGCCCGACTTGCCGTTTGCGTTACTGTGGGCATTGGCAGCCATGGCCTGATCGGTCGTCATCGGATAAAGCGCGATGGCCGGAGCAATCGCCAACGCGAGAGACGAGAGTACAATCAGTCGTGTCGAGAACTTGCGCGGCATCCTTGCTTGTCTCCTCGACTGCGGCATCGGGATCGCAGTTTCCAACAATGCCCGGTTTCGAATCAGGTGCCAACCATCTCAGGTCAGTTTGTTCGAAATGCGATTCCGCGAGCTTCACGCCGCCGCCGGCTGCTTTCGGATCGCGCTTCCGAGGGTGAGGTAACCCCCCGCCACCAGGATCACTGCCATTGCCGTCAGCAGACCCACATCATTGACCCCCGGCTTCACCACCATGTCCACAACGACCAGGGCCAGCATCACGTAGTCGAAGCGGGCGATCATCATCAGGTTGTCGGCCCGTGCCAATACCTCGGGGCTCTCGGGGCCCTGGGTTGCGATCAGCGCGGAAATCTTCTCGGCCCGCGGCTTTATTCCGAAGAACCCATTCAGGAAGGTGACGATGAAGCCTGCAAGCCCCAGGTCGACCCAAAGTGTACCAAATCCGGGACCGATGAACGCGGTTGTGGCACCGAACACCACGGTAAGCAGCGAGACAGGAACGAAAAATGGCGGGCCCAGCAGTGCGACAGCATCGACGATCGCCATCATCCCGCCTGGACCGCGTTTACGGCGGACCAGTTCGGCCGCCACCATCAGCGTGAAGCCACCGCCGACCCAGAGGATGGCGCATATGACGTGCAGCAACTCGAAAAACGAATACCAGTCCATCTTTCCCCCCGGAAATCTGTCAAAGACTCAAAGTCTGGCAGGCGCGATGGTGCGCCGAAAAAAGGCATACGACCACACAAATCGCGATCGGGGCCCATTGCGTCACAATTTGCAGCCAGTCCGGGTGGTATTCAGCCTATGCTTCCGGCGCAAACCAAGCCAAGGATGGAGCGGGGGACCATGGAATTGCGGAAGTTGTTTGCAGCGTTCGGCGCAATGCTGGTCATGGCTCCCACCGTCGCCCATGCGACCGGCGATCCTATCGCGGGCCAAACCCTGAGCCAGGCCAATTGCGCGCGCTGCCACGATATCGGCCAACAGGGCCAGACTGGCGCACGTGCGACCGGGTTTGCTGAAATCGCCGCAGACTGGCCCGAGGACCGGATCGATGCCTATCTCTTCCCCGTGGTGCATGCCAGCGCACGGGGGACCGTCCGCATTGAACTCACCCGTGAAGAGGCGGACGACATCGCCGCCTATATCCTTTCGCTGAAAAACTAGCGATGGGCGGCACCCGTCGGGCCGGACCTACGCGAAAATGATGCTATCGTCAGGACAACGGCATTGGGCCGTCCGAAAACAAACTCGCACGGATTCCAGAACTCATGACGCGAAAGATCGCCCTGGCCCTGGGCAGTGGAGGGGCCCGCGGCTGGAGCCATATCGGGGTGATCAGGGCACTCGAAGAGGCGGGCATCGCAACCGAAATCGTATGCGGGACGTCGATGGGGGCCCTGGTGGGCGGCGCCTATGTGTCGGGCGTGCTGGATGAACTGGAAGCGTTCGCCCGTTCACTCACCCAGGTATCGATGATGCGGTTCCTCGATCTGAACATCACCTCGGGCGGCGCCATCGAGGGCAAGCTGATCGAGCGCGAGTTGCGCGCCCTTGGCTACAAGGAGACTTTTGCCGAGGCCGACAAGCTTTTTTGCGCCGTCGCGACCGATTTGTTCGACGCACGCGAAATCTGGCTGCGCGAGGGCGACCTGGTCAGGGCGATCCGGGCATCCATTGCCATTCCGGGTGTCTTTTCCCCGGTCT